>CABSJL010000001.1 GCA_902478055.1 uncultured Veillonella sp.
TGCATATTGAATCCCTTTTGAATGAAATCAAAAAGGATGAAGAAACAAATTAACAAAAAGGATACAGAACATGAGTAAGATTACTATTAATCAATTACATATGGCTCTGTGTGAAGCTAATTCTATTATGCTAACCGTCCATGTTAGACCTGATGGTGATGCTATCGGGTCCATGGTGGCCTTTTACGAAGCCCTTGTAGGGCAAGGTAAAACTGTATATATGGTAGTGGATGATGTAGTTCCTGAAAAGTACTCATTCTTACGATATACGGACCACATCCATGATGTAGCGTATTTTGAAACAAATCCTGTTGATATTGATATGCTAATGGTATTGGATGCTAGCACGTATGAGCGAATTGGCAAAGTAGGTGCACTATGGAGTGCACCTATTTTTAATATAGACCACCATATTTCTAATACGGAGTTTGCGGATCATCTATATTTAAAGCCTAATTTTGCTGCTACTGGTGAAATTATTACCTATTTATGTACAAAATGGAATTGGCCTATCACTGAGTCTATGGGCACTGCATTATATATGGCTATTGCTACAGACTGTGGCTTCTTTAAGTTCAGTAATACCACAGCCAATACTTTAGAAATGGCTGCAAAATGTGTAGCAGCTGGTGCTAGACCTAATGTTATTTCTGAAACGATTGAAGCTGTGTCTGCCAGTCGTCTTGAATTAACAAAACAAGTTATGCAAACTATCGAGTTTTACAAGAATAACACCGTGGCTACAATCGAGTTGAATCGTGAAGCCATGACAATTCTTGGGGATGATACGGATGGTTTTGTAGATATTATTAGAAACGTTGATACTGTTGATATAGCTATTTTATTAAAAGCTGAAGCTGATGATAGAACGCGGGTAAGCTTGCGTTCTAAAGGAACTGACGTGAATGCTATAGCTAGCAATTTTGGCGGTGGCGGACATATTCGAGCTTCCGGTTGTACCATTAATTTACCATTACAAGAAGCAAAACAAGCTCTTATTGAGGTGATTAAATAATGGATGGCGTTTTACCATTTTTAAAACCTCCTGGAATAACAAGCCATGATGCTGTTGCCATTTGTCGCCGCATATTAAACGAGAAGCGCATAGGACATAGTGGTACTTTAGATCCTATGGCATATGGTGTATTGCCAGTATTTCTTGGTAAGGCTACGCGACTTATTGAATACACTGATGGTTTTGATAAAACCTATGTGGCAGAATGTAAATTTGGGACTTTTACAGATACTGAAGATAGTTCAGGTCAACCAGTATTGCCTGATAATGACATGGTATTGAGAGATGGCGTTCTATTAAATGAATCATCTCAAAGTTCAGAACTTTCTGATGCTATAGTAAAACCGACTTTTGATGAATTAGTCAATACATTGAATACGTTCTGTGGAGTTCAAAATCAGAGACCATCAAAATATTCCGCTATTAAAGTAAATGGTATTCGTGCTTATGAATATGCCCGTAAAGGTATTCCTGTAGAATTACCATTACGGAAAATTCATATAAAAAATATTGAGCTTGTAGCGTATGGCTTTCCATATTTTACAGTTCGTGTAACATGCTCTGGAGGCACTTATATTCGTTCATTATTACGTGATATATGTGTTTCATTAGGTATACCAGGAACGATGACATCTTTGGCGCGTACTCAAGTAGGGCCCTTTGATATTGGTTCTGCAAAAATGGCTGAGGAACTGATGATTCATGGTGAAAGCCTATTGTTACCAACGGATACAGCAGTTTCACATCTTTCAAAAGTAACGGTAAATAGTGTACAATTAAAGATGATGGTTCAAGGTAAACAATTATCTATTGATAGTGAATTTTCCTATACCAAACCAGATCATTATTATAGAGCCTATGGTCCTCATGGATTTATAGGGATTATGAAACGAACTAACCACTCTTTGAAGGTGGAAAAAAATATTTTTATTGAAGGATAAGTATGAAGCAAATACATTCGTTTGATGAACTGCGTCAAATCAAAGATACAAAAGTATATGCCCTAGGTACCTTTGATGGTATTCATCGAGGTCATCAACGAGTTATACGCAAGGCCGTTGATGAGGCAATGGCAGTTAATGGTGTTAGTATAATCATTACCTTTGAACATCATCCACTAACTATACTACATCCAGAGCGAGTGCCTAAACGGGTCATTCAAGAAGAGATTATGGATTCCGTTCTTGAAGATTTGAATATAGACTATATTTTACGGTTGCCTATGACTGAAGAGTTACTAAAAATGAGTGCTGACGATTTTTTAGGCGCTCTTTGTACAGATATGAATGTAGCTGCTATTGTAATTGGAGAAAACTTTACATTTGGTGCTAAAGGTCTTGGTAATCCAGATTATATGAAACAAGTATTAGCGGATAAAAATATACAAGTTTTAGTGCAGCCCTTATTGCCTTGTGATGGACTTAGTACTCCTATTTCAAGTACGGAGATTAGAAAGGCCATTCGCGAAGGGCGTTTAGAAGATGCTACTCATTGGCTTGGAAGACCATTCCAATTTAAAGGGACTGTAATTAAAGGTGATCAACGAGGACGCACATTAGGGTTCCCAACATTGAATTTGTTGCTTCCTAATGAAATGGCTACACCTCCAGATGGTGTATACGCTAATCGCGTGTGTATCGATGGTACTTGGTATGATGGGGTAGGTAATATTGGGGATAATCCTACATTTAAGAATCAGTACCATAGATGCGAAGTACATGTATTTAACTTTGACCAAGATATATATGGAAAAGAAGTAATTGTACAATTTATTTCCTATCTTAGAGGAGAAGTTAAATTTAATAACTTACAAGATCTTATTGATCAAATGAAGGTAGATGAAGAACAGGCTCTAGCTGTTTTAGCTAAAGCATAATAAGGGGGTTCTCATGGATATTAAAGAAGCTCGCAAACAAATAGATAGTATTGACTCCGTACTTGTTACAGAGTTTGAAAAACGTCTTACATTGATTAAAGAGATTGGTAAATATAAGGATGAACATCATTTACCACTCATTGATGAAGAACGTGATGAAAGTATTATTGCGTTGCATACTGAAAATTGCAAAGATAAAACATTAGCATCTTATATTGAAAATTATATAAAAACTGTTGTGTCTATGAGCAATGAGTTTTTAAAAGAGCATATGCATAAGCATATTTTCCTCATCGGCATGCCAGGTGCCGGTAAGACAACAGTTGGCAAAATGCTAGCTAAAGAATTAGGCAGAGACTTTTACGATCTAGATCAAACGATTCAAGATAAGGTTGGTAAATCTGTTCAAAAAATCTTTATTTATGACGGTAAAGATGCTTTTAGTGAATATGAATATAACACGATTAAGGAATTAATTCATAATAAACCATCTGTTATTGCTACTGGTGGTGGTACTGTTACTTATGATAAAACAGTTAAGCTAATGCGCAATAATGGTCTTGTTGTATTTGTTAATCGCGATGTAAATCATATCTTAGATGATTTGGATCTTGAAATTCGCCCACTTGTTAAAGAAAGCATTGAGTATATCTTCAATGTATATGAAGAACGATACCCTTTATACGAAGAAGTGGCACATATCAAAATTGGTAATGAAGGTAGCATTACCGATGCGGTACAAGAAATTATTGAAGCTTTGCCTAATACGGAGAAATAATGGACGCCATACGAGGATTTGTATACCGAACTATATATGAGAATACACAACGTACGTATTGCGTGTTTGTCCTTAAGGATTATAATGAGGAATACATTACTTGTACTGGCAAGTTTGAATCTCCTAAAGAAGGAGAAGATATCGAAGTTCGAGGCCGTTATGTAGAACATGAAAAATATGGTCGTCAATTTGATGCTACTAGTGTAGAAAAACTTAAACCTGATAACATGGGGGCTGCTAAGACCTATTTATTAAATTTAGGTATTAAAGGTTTTGGTGAAAAGTCCGTAGAAAAGGTCCTTGAGTATTTTGGTATCCGTATTTTAGAAGTTTTACGGGAGGAACGTCCAGAAGAAATTAAGGATGTTCCTGGACTTCGTAAAAGTGTTAAGGACGAATTATTTAATACCTTACTTGGTGAAGGTATTTTATCCGATTTAAATCACTTTTTTGAAAGCCATCATATTTCTTCTAAATGGAGTCGTACCGTATACACCTATTATGGTGTTCAGTCTGTTGCTGTTATAGAGGATAATCCGTATACCTTGTTACGTGTGGCTCCAGATATGCTTTTTGGCACCGCTGATACGCTAGCAGAACACTTGGGGATTACAGGTAGTGATATGCGTCGTTTAGAAGCGGGATTAGAATGGATTCTACGCAGTTTGGATAATCAAGGGCATACGTGTTTGCCTGTCGATCAACTTATCGGTCGTTTAGACGATCTATTACAAACTGATGTAGATGATATTGCTAATTTTATTGAAAGCCTTTTAGAGCAAGGTGCTTTATATAGTACGTATTATGAAGATATCTTATATATCTACCCTCCAGAAATGTATGTGTCTGAAGTAGAGAGCGTTCATTATACAAAAGATTTCTTATTAGAGGCTGATCCAATTTCTCTAGATATTCCTAGTTTTATAGAAAAGTTTGAAGCTGATAATCATATTACATTTGGGGATGCTCAAAAAGAGGCTATACAGCTATCCTTCTTTGAAAAGTTTTCCCTTATAACTGGTGGTCCTGGTACTGGTAAGACGACGATTATTAAGGCTTTAGTAAAAGGCTTCCAACTTGGTGGACTAGGGCGGATTATTCTTTGCGCTCCTACGGGCCGTGCTGCGAAACGACTTACAGAGGCGACGGAGTTTGAAGCGACTACGATTCATAGATTATTAGTACCTGTTCAAGGTAGTGATTCCTATGATTTTACTAAGAATGAGGATGATCCATTAGATATTGATGTTATTATCATTGATGAAGCATCTATGCTCAATGTTCGTTTATTCTATTCCTTAATGGCAGCTATTCCTAAAGAAGCCCATGTCATTATCGTTGGCGACGTAGATCAATTACCGCCTATTGGTGCTGGTTTTGTATTAAAAGACTTACTCGATAGTGATTGTGTTCCTTACACACGGCTCAACCAGATTTATCGTCAAAGCTCTGGTAATATTATTGTTGAAAGCGCCTATGCTATTAACCGTGGTGAAATGCCGAATTTGTATAGCGTAAGTGAAGAGTTTTCTTTTATTCCTGTTAAGTCTTATGACATGATGATGAAAGCTATCATTGATGTGTATAAACGAGAACAAGAGCATGTAGACGATGAATTAGATATTCAAATTATTTCTCCTATGCGCCGTGGTGAAGCAGGTAGTACATTAATTTCTCAATATGTACAGCAAGCTGTTAATCCACCGGATAGCTTAAAAGGGGAAGCTCGTGTAAATGGTATTACCTACCGTGTTGGCGATAAGGTTATTCAAATTCTTAACGACTATGAGTTAGAGGTCTTTAATGGTGAAATTGGTGTCATTTACGCCATTACACGAAGCGATATTTGTATCCGATTTATCCATAAAGATGTTCGTCTACCTATTGATGAAGCTCATATGATTATGCCTGCTTATGCGATTACAGTTCATAAGAGTCAAGGTAGCGAGTATGGTGTAGTTATCATTCCATTTGTACCACGTTATGGTGGTATGTTGCAGCGTAATTTGTTGTATACAGCTGTTACAAGAGCAAAACGGAAGGTTATCATTGTGGGTACTACAAGCGCTATAGAACGTGCTGTACGTACTGTAAATGCAGATGAACGATATACATTGTTTAAAGAAAGACTACAAGGGAGATGTGATTCGTAATGAGTCTTTGGGATTTCCTATTTCCACCTGTATGTCCTCATTGTGGTGCCTCTGTAGCAACACAAGGGGATTGGTGTGAAACTTGTTTTAATGATCTATTACATATTCGTCATGTACCACATAAATTTTTACATTATGTAGATGATGTATGTGTGCTAGCAGACTATTGTGGTGGTCTAAAGTCTATGATTTACGATGTAAAATTTAATGAAAAAAAGGAGCAGTCCAAGGGGGCTGCTCCTTTTTTAGCATCGTACAACTTTTACATGAAATATGATGAGTTTAATATTCTAAATGGCAATTGTAAAACTGTATATGATTATATAGTTCCCGTACCTTCAAGTGAGACTAAGAAGAAAAAGAGAGGCTATAATCAGGTTGATTTATTTTTTAAGAATTGGGCATACTCGTTAGAGAACATAGATAAACGATATTTTGTATGGCTAGATTGTATATATAAGTTTGAAACTTCTAGTGATATGTGGTCCTTAACACATAAAGAACGACATCAAAATATAGATAATGCTTTTGTAATCAACGCAGAGTATAAAGACACTGATTTTTCCACAAAGCGTATTTTAATTGTAGATGACATTTATACTACAGGAGCAACAATCGAAGCCGTAGCAAAGGTTCTTAGGTCATATAATCCTAGTAGACTCGATGCTTTAACACTAGCCAGCGGAAGTTTTTAAATATTTACAAAAAAAGCGTTCACCGAATGGTGAACGCTTAATCATTATATTAGCCTAGAACATCGATAAATGCTTTTACTACATCTGGATCAAAGAGAGAGCCGGATGCACTAAAGAGTTCTTCTTTTGCTTTAGCTTTTGTTTTTGCCCAAAATTCTGTAGAAGGATTAACTGTTGTATCATAATAATCTGCAACAGCAATGATTCTAGCTCCTAATGGGATGTTAGCACCACGCAAATGTTTAGGGTAACCAGAGCCATCCCATTTTTCATGGTGGTAACGAATATAAGGCAAGATTTGTTGGCAGCAAGGGTAGTTTTCAATCATATTCGCACCACTTGCAGCATGTTGCTTATACTTGGACATTTCTTGTTTATTAAGATATGGAGATTTTTGGATTAATGCATTAGGTACCATTAATAATCCTACGTCATGAAGTAATGCTGCATGGCGAATTTGTTCAATTTCATTTAATGGTAAACCCATTTTAGCAGCAATACTAACTGCATAGTTTGAAACTTGGATAGAATGAGTGTACAGATGATAGCTTTTCATTTGTATCATCTGCAAGAGCTGAGCGCTAATGGCTTCTAAACTGTCCTTCTCCAGTTCGTACAACCCAGATGGTTGCATTAATGATAACATAAACATAATAAACCCCTTTAACTAACATGTAGAACATATGGTACAACCCCTCGTACTTATGTTCATATCGTACAACTTTAGGCCGTTCTTATTTAATAGTATACAAATTATACACCATAAATAATATTTTGTGTATGATACGTATGTTCTATTATACATGTTGTATTCATATTTGGCATACTAAAAATAATTGACATTTTAAGAATGTACTAAATATAGTACCTAGAAAAACTAATTTTATAAATATTAAAATAATATGAAGAATATTTTAGGTTTTCTATGACAATTTTCTATACATACCAAAAAAGGGGTTGCAAAATTTATTCTCATTTCAATGAGAACTGAACGATGCTATGTTCGGAAATATAATTTAATCGTTAGGCCTTATTTATTTTAAGAATGTATATATAATTATAAATCTAGACATGTATAGTGTTATTCTTTATAATACGTCTATACGGGTCTGTGGTTGAAAGTCGATGCCAGTCGCAGGCGAAACGATCCACATAAGCAACCCAAGGGGTTGTGAGCATGGTGCGGCTTAGGTGTAAGTCCTGCCGGTAAAACCGAGAGGGGTAGTAGTGGGGAGTCTCGGACTTATGAGCGAACCCTCCAGCAGGCGAGTGTGGGGGCAAAGACCAGGTCAGCCGTATGCGGGCACATGAGGCTTTTCTCATGTGCTTTTTTCTTTTTATACATCTGTATATTTAAAAATGGTGAAAATACCGATTCTTATGGGAAAGTTTTTATACATTATTGTTATAAATATACAATCAGTGTATAAAAATAAAATATAAATATAGTGATTAATTGATATTTAGGATGATTCTATACAAAATTATTGACATAATTATACTAAGTGGTATACTAGTGGAATAAAAATAGTTAGTTTAGTAAATGAGGATGATTCGATGTTAAATAGCAAGTTAAAAAAATTAATCATTGGTGGTTGTATGTTAGTAATGGCCGGTACTGTAATTGGCGGTTGTGGATCTTCTACACAAACAACTTCTAATAAACTCATTGTTGGTACTAATGCCACATTTGTACCATTTGAATTTAAAGATGAAAAAACTCAAGACTACACAGGCTTTGATATTGATTTAATTCGTGCCATTGGTAAACGTATCAATAAAGATGTAGAGCTTAAGAATGTTGCTTTTGATGCTTTGATTCCAGCTTTAAATACACATGATATTGATGTAGCTGCATCTGGTATGACGATTACCAAAGCTAGAAGTGAAAAGGTATTATTCTCTTCTCCATATTATGAAAATGCCCTTGCTGTAGTATATAAAGATGGCGCAAATATCACATCTCTTGACGATCTTAAAGGCAAGAAAATTGCTGCTCAACTAGGTACTACTGGTGCAGATTTAGCCCATAAAATCGAAGGTACTACTGTAAAAGAGTTTGACCATAGTAATGAAGCTTTGTTAGAATTACAAAATGGTGGTGCTGATGCAACTGTTATTGATTTGCCAGTGGCTCAATATTACAGTACTAAACATCCAGATCAACATATTAAATTTATGGCATATCCAAATACAAAAGAATATTTGGGCTTAGCAATTAATAAAGATAATAAAGATTTACAAGAACAAATCAATAAAGCAATTGCAGATATGAAGGCTGATGGTGAATTTAATACATTATATAAAAAATGGTTTAATGTAGATGCACCTGCTGATATGCCAGTAGTGGTAGAATTTAAATAATAGGAGAGATCATGAGTTTTAATTGGGGGTTAATTGCGGATAATTTACCGCTCTTATTACAAGGTGCACTTGTAACCGTAGAAATTACAGCTATGTCTGTTGGCTGTGGTTTCTTTATCGGTTTATTAGTAGCCTTAGCAAATTTATCTAAATTTACTGTAGTTAGATTATTAGCAAAATGTTATGTAGATATCATTCGTGGTACACCGTTATTGGTACAAATCTTCTTGATTTATTTTGCTTTGCCAATGATTACAGGACAACGTATTGATCCATTTATTGCAGCTGTTACCGCATGTAGTATTAACTCTGGTGCATATGTGTCTGAGATCTTCCGTGCTGGTATCCAGTCTATCGATAAAGGTCAAATGGAAGCAGGTCGATCTCTTGGTTTAACTTGGGGTCAAACTATGCGTTATATCATCATGCCTCAAGCTTTCAAAGCAATTATCCCACCATTGGGTAATGAATTTATTGCTATGTTGAAAGACTCCTCATTGGTTTCTGTAATTGGTTTCGAAGAATTGACACGTCGTGGTCAATTAATCATTGCTAAAACGTATGCATCCTTTGAAATCTGGGGTACAGTTGCTGTTATTTACCTTATTATGACAGTAACAATTTCACAATTAGTTGGTTACCTTGAAAGGAAATATAGCATTAAATGATTAAATTAGAAAATGTACATAAATCCTTTGGTAAAAATGAAGTATTAAAGGGCATTGATTTACATATAGAAAAAGGTCAAGTTGTCGTTATAATTGGTCCATCTGGTTCTGGTAAAAGTACAGTATTGCGTACTATGAACTACTTAGAAGAGCCTACATCTGGTAAGGTAATTGTAGATGGTATGGATCTTTCTGATAAGTCTAAACTCAATGAAGTTCGTGCTGAAGTAGGGATGGTATTCCAAAACTTTAATCTTTTCCCACATATGACTGTAATGGAAAATTTAACATTAGCTCAAACTAAGGTTCGTAAAACTTCTAGTGATGAAGCTAAGAAAATCGGACAAGCTTTACTTGATCGCGTTGGGTTAGGAGATAAAGCTAATGCATATCCTGATTCCTTATCTGGTGGTCAAAAGCAACGTGTTGCTATTGCCCGTGCCCTAGCGATGAAACCAAAAGTTATGCTATTTGATGAACCTACATCTGCACTCGATCCAGAAATGGTTCGTGAGGTTCTAGATGTAATGAAGTCTCTCGCAGAAGAAGGGATGACGATGGTTATTGTTACTCATGAAATGGGCTTTGCTAAAGAAGTAGCTGACCGCGTATTATTCGTTGATGGTGGATTAATCTTAGAAGATGATACTCCTGAAAAGGTATTTGATGCTCCAACAAATGAGCGAACAAAATTGTTCTTGTCGAAAATTTTATAATAATATTTTCTAACATAAAAGGAAGTAAGTTCTGAAATTCAGAGTTTGCTTCCTTTTTTTTGTATTTTTAAAGATAACCAAATTTGTAGATATTAAATTTCTTAATATATGAATCGATTTATATCTATTAATATATTTGATGACTTATTTTATCCGTATCTGTTCAACCCTTGTAAATAAGCGCTTTTAGGCTTTTCTTAATCTATAAAATACGATTATCGCCATAAATATTTGTGATATATAAATATTTTATACATATATATTTTGGAGTAATAATTTTTAATTCATATAATTTTATGATTATAAAATTATGTAATAATTTAATGTGCTGTTCGGAAATATTTATAATATAGATAAATAAAGGTTTTAAAGTAGTTTTTAGGGGATGAATTATCAATAAGATATATTTGTATATTCATTAAAAGCGTTAATATTATTGTTTGATATTTTATACATGCTGTGTTATGATACAAGTGTAGTGCAAGACAGTAAGACAATATATATATTTTTAGGAGGATGTTACCATGTTAGGTAAAGTAAAATGGTTTAGCGCAGAAAAAGGTTATGGTTTTATTGAACGTGAAGACGGTAGCGATGTATTCGTACATTACTCTGCGATCCAAGACGAAGGCTTCAAATCTTTGACAGAAGGTCAAAATGTAGAGTTTGATATCGTTGATGGTAACCGTGGCCCTCAAGCTGCTAACGTTGTAAAAGCGTAATAACATACCAAAAAATACATAAAAGCAACATATAAAGAAACTCCGATATCGCATGATATTGGAGTTTTTCGATTGTTACTGGAAATAATATTTATAATTCTGCAAAAAATATAAAAATTCTTTTGAAAAAAAGAGGAGTTTTATACCTTGATGTAGAAATACTAAATATAACACGAGAGATAAGTAAAAAATTACTACACACTCGTATCTCGTGGATGATTTTTAGAAAGGGTGTTGACTTATGAAAGTAGCAATCAGAGGTAAAAACATTGAAGTGACAGATGCTCTAAGAGCATACATCGAAAAAAGATTGAGCAAATTAACTCGTTACTTCGATGATGAGTTAGATGCACAAGCGGTTTTATCCGTTGTTAAAGATAAATCTACTGTTGAACTTACATGCTTCGTTGATAAGATCGTTCTTCGCGGTGTAGAAACAAACGATGATATGTATGCAGCTATTGATTTAGTAATAGACAAGATCGTACGTCAAATCCATAAACATAAAACTCGTTTAGCAAAACGCTTCAAAAAACAAGAAGCTTTCCATCCTGAAGCTTTAGCAGCTCCTGTAGAAGAGGAAACTATCGAAGTTGTAAAACGGAAACACTTTGCAGTACGTCCTATGGATGTAGAAGAAGCTATCTTACAAATGAATCTTATTGGCCATGACTTCTTTATGTTCTTCAATGCTGAAACAGAAGCAATGAACGTAGTATATCGTAGACATGATGGATTCTATGGTTTGATTGAGCCAGAATTACAATAACCTATAATATCGGCTGACAATAATCCTAACTCCTTTCTACTTTTTAAATCAGCCGATTATTATATCAAGGTGGATGACCATTTTGAGTCATCCACCTTTTTTATAAAATGCTATAAATAATCGTGAAATGCCTTGAATTCTTTGACTATTCAAGGCATTTTCGTTATAATAAATTAGATAAAATAATGTAAGATGTCCTATAGAGGAGTGATTTGTTTGTTAAGCTTTTTACAAAGGCTATTAGGCAATAATAACGCAAAAGAAATTAAAAAAATGCGTGCTATTGCTGATCATATTAATGAAATTGAACCGAATTATGTTAAATTAAGTGATGCTAACTTAGTAGCAAAAACCGATGAGTTTAAACGTCGTTTGCAAAAAGGGGAAACGTTAGACGACATTTTGCCAGAAGCATTTGCTGTAGTTCGCGAAGCATCTAAACGTGTGTTAGGCATGCGTCATTTTGATGTGCAGTTGATCGGTGGTATTTGCCTTCATAGAGGTAATATCGCAGAAATGCGTACTGGCGAAGGTAAAACATTAGTTGCTACATTGCCAGTATATCTAAATGCATTGACAGGTAAGGGCGTACATGTTGTTACAGTAAATGATTATTTGGCTACTCGCGATAGTGAACAAATGGGTCGTTTATATAACTTCTTAGGCCTTTCTACAGGTCTTATTGTGGCTAATCTCGATTATAACCAACGTAAAGAAGCATATGCATGTGATATTACATATGGTACAAATAATGAGTTTGGTTTTGACTATTTGCGCGATAACATGGTATCTGATGTATCTCAAATGGTACAACGTCCATTGAATTACGCAATTGTCGATGAAGTTGACTCTATTCTTATCGATGAAGCGAGAACTCCATTAATTATTTCTGGTCCTGGTCAACGTTCCACAGATAATTACTACAAGTTAGCTAAAATTGTTCCTCATCTTGTAAAAGATGAAGATTATACAATTGATGAAAAACAAAAGACTATTGCACCTACTGATTCTGGTATCGCAAAAGTCGAAAAAATGCTTGGTGTTGAAAACTTGTATGATGCAGAAAACATCGAGTTAAACCATCTACTTGGTGCATCTTTACGTGCTTATGCTATGATGCATCGCGATACTGATTACGTAGTTAAAGATGGTGAAGTTGTTATCGTCGATGAATTTACAGGTCGTTTGATGTTTGGTCGTCGTTATTCTGATGGCTTACATCAAGCTATCGAAGCTAAAGAAGGCTTGAAGGTTGAACGTGAAAGTCAAACATTGGCTTCTATTACATTCCAAAACTATTTCCGTATGTATAAAAAGCTTGCTGGTATGACTGGTACAGCAAAAACAGAGGAAAAAGAATTCATCGATATTTACGGTTTGGAAGTATTGCCTATTCCTCCAAATAAGCCATTAGCCCGTGTAGATTTGCCAGATCAAATCTTTAAAACTAAGGCTGCTAAATATCGTGCCGTAGTACGTAATGCTGTAGAACGCCATCAAACTGGTCAACCTATCTTGATTGGTACTACATCTATTACACAATCTGAAGAGCTTTCAGATATGTTATTACGTGCAGGCGTACCACATAAAGTATTGAATGCAAAACATCATGAAAAAGAAGCTGAAATTGTTGCCGATGCTGGTCAAATGGGCATGGTAACAATTGCTACAAACATGGCAGGTCGTGGTACTGATATTACATTAGGGGAAGGTGTACCTGAATTAGGTGGCTTAGCTATCCTAGGTACTGAACGTCATGAAAGTCGCCGTATCGATAATCAGTTGCGTGGTCGTGCTGGTCGTCAAGGTGACCCAGGTTCCTCTCAATTCTTCTTATCCTTAGAAGATGATTTGATGCGTATCTTTGGTGCTGACAATATTACAGGCATCATGGATAAACTTGGCATGGAAGAGGATGAACCTATTGAGCATTCTTTGATTACTAAATCTATTGAACGTGCTCAAAAGAAAGTAGAGGATCATAACTATAATATTCGTAAATATGTACTCGAGTATGATGATGTTATGAATCAACAACGTGAAGTATTATACGAACAACGTCGTCGTATTTTACGTAATGAGTCCTTACGTGACACAATCAATGAAATGATTGATAAACTTGTTACTGAATCTGTAGATGCTTATGCAGATGAAAAATTATATCCAGAAGAATGGGATTACGAAGGTCTCTACAAGCACTTGAGTCAATATTTCTTAACCGAAGATATTATGACTCCTCAAGATATGGAAGAATATAGTCGTCAAGAATTATTAGAACGCTTGCTTGAAATTGCTCATGCTGAGTACCAAGATCGCGTTGATATGCTTGGTGATGCTATGTTTGGCCAACTTGAAAAGGCTATTATGTTGCGCGTTGTTGATAACAAATGGATGGAACATTTGGATAATATGGATATGTTGCGTGAAGGTATCGGCCTTCGTGCATATGGCCAAAAAAATCCATTGGTGGAATATAAATTTGAAGCCTTTGATATGTTCCAAAACATGATTGCTGCTATCCAAGATGAAACAATCATGGCGTTGTACAAAATTCGTGCACAATTGATTCAAGAAATTGAAGAACCAGTTGACCACTTAGAAGGTGCACAACCCCATCATGAAGATGTGTTGGAGCCACAAAACATAGATTAAGATTTGTGAATGGCACGTTGCTCAATGGGATTTCCTTCTGGGCAACGGCCATTTTTCTATTTTATTAAGGTAATAGTTTATCGATGTAATAAGCTAATAAGTTAAAGGTGGTGAACATAAATTGTTAGAAGATTTAAAACCTATTATTTCTAATCTAGAAGAACGTATTTATGGAATGAGGGATTCACTTTAACATTGCTCAGAAAGAAGATCGAATCTTTACACTCGATGTGCAAATGAGCGACCCTACATTTTGGGATGACCCAGACAAGGCTCGTGAGATTTCTCAAGAAGCCACACAATTGAAAAATGCTGTAGAAAGCTATAAACAACTTGTTAGTGATATTGAAGATGCTAATGTAATGCTTGAGATGGCAATAGAGGAAGATGATCGTTCTTTGGAAGGTGAAATCAAGGATTATGTTCAACAAATAGAAGAAACTGTAGAAAAACAAGAAGTTCTTTTATTGCTTAGTGGTGAATATGATGCTAATAATGCGATTTTAACATTCCATGCTGGTGCAGGTGGCACAGAGGCTCAAGATTGGTGCTCCATGCTGATTCGCATGTATTTACGTTGGGCTGAAAAAGCAGGATTCTCTATTGAATTGATGGATGAACAACCCGGTGATGAGGCAGGTACAAAATCTGCTACATTTTTAATTAAAGGTGAAAATGCTTTTGGTTATTTGAAATCTGAAAAAGGTGTACATCGTCTAGTGCGTATTTCACCATTTGATGCTGCTGCACGTCGTCATACATCCTTTGCTGCTGTTGATGTAATGCCAGAAATCGATGATACAGTAGAAATCAATATTGATATGAAAGATGTACAGGTAGATACATACCGAGCTAGTGGTGCTGGTGGTCAGCATATCAATAAAACAGATTCTGCTGTACGTATGACGCATAGGCCAACAGGTATCGTAGTTCAGTGTCAAACTCAACGTTCTCAAATGCAAAATAGGGAACAAGCATTACGATTATTGCGCGCCAAATTATTTGAATTAGAATTAGAAAAACAAGCAGAACTTAAAGAGCAAATTGGTGGTACCTATCAAGCGATTGAATGGGGTAGTCAAATTCGGTCGTATGTATTCCACCCATATAATCTCGTTAAGGATCATCGCACAGGGGTTGAAACAGGGAATGTACAATCCGTTATGGATGGTAATTTAGATCAATTTATGGAAGGTTTCTTGAAAAAAGAAGCGAATTTAACAATTTAGGAGTTCTTATGAAAAAGTTTTTACTATTCCTATTAGTGCTGATTATTGCTTTAGCAGCAGCAACTCAATTTTTATTACCTTCTTATATTAGTTCCCGTATTGAAAAACAGTTAAATGATTCACTAAAACCATCTTCTCAAACAGTAAATGTTGAGTCTCAACCAGGATTTAAATTACTCTATGGTGAAGCTGATCATGTATATGGTTCTTTAGATGATGTAAAACTTGGTAAATTAAACTTTGCAAACTTCAATTATGATGCAACACAAATTCTTGTAAATCCAATTTCATTATTGGCTAGCCAAGAAATTGATGTAGTAAGTGTAGGTAGTTCTAGTATCGAAGGTACTGTGACTAATGAAGATTTGGCTAAATTCTTAAGCACTCAAGCTGGTAGTGAAATTCAAGATGTAAAAGTAAACATCAATAAAGATAACATCAGCTTAACTGGTAATATGAATGTTGGCATGGTATTTAAAGGTTCTGTTAGATTAGATGGCAACTTAGAATTAAAGGATAATACTTTACTATTCGCACCTAAAAAGTTCACCATTAATGGTGCTACTATCCCAGGTTTGACATCTAATGTATTAGAGGCTACAGAAGTTTATAACTTTAATAACTTCCCAATTCCTGTGAAAGCTGAAAGCTTAACTGTTGATAATGGTGAAATTCACATCAAAGTTAAACCTGTACTTAACTAGAAAGGATTTATCGTGAATCATCGGAATACACAAAAAAGTAAGTACTCTTGGATTCTAATACTCTGTATTATCGTGGGACTTGTATCCTCTTTATATTTGGTATTTGAACGCCATCAGATTGAAAAATCTCAAAATCATATTGAAAATATCGTAGATTATGATGCTGTTCTAAGAGCTAATGCCTTTGAAAAGCGCAGTCAACAAGAGGCTTTTGATGCACTTCGTAATGCAGGTGTAACAGCATTCGCCATTTATGATCGTACCTTAGAAAAAGCTAAGGATGCTGGTCAAGTTAAGGTGTTAAGCTCCGAAGAGATGGATGCAGTCCGTGTTAATGGGGCATCCGTTAAACATGGTGCAACCTATGTAGCATTAATTTCTGGTAAAGAAGGTTACTATAAAGAAATTCGTGAAGACTTATATCATCGTATTGGTAAAGATAAAGTTAAAGAGCTTAATACTAGTATTGGTCCGGTCCTTGAATTATATGGTGCTACCGCTGATAGCTATCTAAAAATGAATCTTGGTATTTCCAAGCTACAAGCTCAAGAAGTTGCTAATCGTGGATTTAATGTTATAGTTCGTCCTACAAACTACAGAAATGTAACATCAGATGACCTCCAATATGTGTTTAAGCGTCTTGAAGGAATTCCACATGTAACAGGCATGATCTTTGCTGGTAAAGAGGCCCTAGGAGCTCCTAATTTAACGGATGAAACATTAGAACTATTACATAAGAATCATATTCCTCTAGTTGGTATTGAAGCCGTTAACCAACTTCAATATGAGCCACAACAAGGTTTCTTGGAAATGGCTGCTAAAGATAATTATAGTGTGGGCCGTGTATATACAATTGCTAAGGATGAATTAAAGAAAATCACTCCAGAAGAAGCAGCTCAACGATTCTATATTAGTGATATTGAACGTAATATTCGTTTTAACTTATTCCCTATGTATGAAACAGGTGTAAACAATGAAACAGTATTACAAACAACTATTAACTATATTGGGATGACCACTGAAAAATTATCTACTAAAGGTTATGAATTCGGTCCTGCTGATATTTATCCTCCTTATACGCCAAATCCTTTATTAGTAGTCATCACAATGATTGGTGCTATTGCGCTATTCGTTTATGTTGCTCAAATGTTAGTTCCAATGCGTAAACATACACAATTGGTAGCATTCTTTGGCATTTCCCTTGTATCTGTAGTATTATTCATCATTACAAGTGGTACATTGATTACTCAAATCTGGGCTTTATCTAGTGCTATTATGGCTCCTGTAGGTGCCATGATTCGCTTGATGGAGGAATGGCGTCGTTATGATGGAGCTCGTCCATTAGGTGCTATTAAATCTACCGTATTAGCAGTGCTTTATCTCGTAATTGCTGCATTATTTGCGGCTATTGGCGGTATGTATATTGCATCTTTATTAGGAAATACGAAATTCTTTATGGAATTTGCTATCTTTAGAGGTGTTAAGTTAACATTTGTACTTCCAATTGTATTGGTGATCATCGCGTACTTACAACGTTTCCCTTTGTGGAAAGGTCGTATGATTAACTCTAAAGAAGAAGCAAAGAAATTTGTAGTTGAATTCTTAACAATGGATGTTAAATTTTACGTATTCTTTGTAATGGCTGCTCTTGGTGGCGTGGCATGGGTATTTGTTGGCCGCAGTGGTCATACAGCAGGTGTTCCTGTACCAGGATTTGAACTTATGCTTCGTCGTTTCCTTGAAAATACATTGTATGCAAGACCTAGAGAAAAAGAGTTCATTATTGGTCACCCAGCATTAATGTTGGCTACGTTTGCATTCTTACGTAAATGGCCTACAGTAATCCATTTCTTATTAACTATTGCAGGTGTTATCGGCATAGCTTCAATGGTTGAAACATTCTGTCATATTAGAACTCCTGTATTCATGTCTATTATGCGTGGATATGATGGTTTATTAATTGGTGCTCTCTTAGGTTTGCTTCTTATCATTGCTGTACGTTTCATGATGTATGTAACACAATGGTTCCAAGCGCGGGAGGTTGACCATGAGTAATATTGTTATCTCTGGTTATTATGGTTTTGGTAATGCTGGCGATGAAGCAATGCTTTGTGCCATTATCGATGCCATTCGCAAAGAGGAAGCAGATGCGCATATTACGGTTATTTCTGGTAATCCTACAGAGACAAGCAAAAAACATAACATTCATGCAGTGGGGACATTTTCCGCATTTGGTATTTTAAAGGCAATTGCCAATTCTGATTTAGTGATCAGTGGTGGAGGCAGTCTTTTACAAGATGCTACAAGTATTCGTAATACATATTACTATTTAAGTATTATGGCTTTAGCTAAAATGATGGGAAAAAAGGTAATGCTTTACTCTCAAGGTATTGGGCCTTTAAATCGTCCCTCTACACGAAGAGCTGTTAGCTTTATATTGCGATTTGTGGATACCATTACAGTTCGTGATTCTATTTCAAAATCTGAATTAGAGTCCTTAGGAATTGAAGATGTAGAGGTTACAGCTGATGCTGTTTTGGCTATGCAACCGGCAGATTTGTCTATTGGTAAACGTATTTTAGAAGGCTATACATCTAAACTACCTAAATCTATAGAGAATCCAAAACGAATTGGTGTTGCTGTTCGTAGTTGGAAAGATGATACAGAATATCGTGAATCATTAGCCAATGTGTTGAGCCGATTACAAGAGCAAGATGAGGTAGAAATTATTTTTATTCCTATGTCTCATCCAGAGGATACAAAAGAAGCTAAAATTATCGCTAGTTATATGCCAAAGGGGGCTATTGTTCTTGAAGGCCCATTCTCTACAGAGGAACAAGTATCCTTATCGGGGAATGTGGATCTAATGATTGGTATACGTCTTCATGCTCTAGTATTTAGCTCTTTAATGGGGAAACCTGTTATTGGTATTTCCTACGATCCTAAAATTACAAGCTTCTTACATATGATTGGTCAGGAACCAATAGGAACAATGACACATCTTAGAGAAGAGGCGCTATATCAGCGATGTCATAAGCTCTTAAATTCCAGAGAAGAGTATCAATCCTCTTATGATCGTATTGAAGCATTGCGTTTAAACTCTCAACGCAATGCAGAAATCGCTATTTCATTACTTAAAGATTATTAATATATTGGATCCAATCCAGAAAGTGAGGTCTCTATGGCTACATTAACACAAGATGTTAAACAACTAGTTCAAGAGAAGGCAAAAGCTATTCGCGTTAGTATTGTTCAGTCTGTAACGGCAGCAAAATCCGGTCACCCAGGTGGTTCTTTATCTATCGCTGATGTGATGGCCTTGTTGTACTATGTAGAAATGAATGTAGATCCAGCAAATCCAAAAGCTCCAAATAGAGATCGTTTTGTCCTTTCTAAAGGTCATGCAGCTCCTGCTTTATATGCTACATTGGCTGAAAAAGGTTATTTCCCTAAAGAAGAACTTTTGAATTTACGTAAAATTGACCATATGTTACAAGGCCATCCTGATATGAAACATACTCCTGGCGTAGATATGTCTACAGGTTCCTTAGGCCAAGGCATTTCTGCCGCATGTGGTATGGCATTGGCAGGCAAAATTGACAATGCTGATTATCGCGTTTACTCCATTTTAGGTGATGGCGAGCTTGAAGAAGGTCAAGTATGGGAAGCAGCAATGTTTGCTGGTCATTATAAACTCAATAATTTGACTGCTTTTGTTGATTTTAATGGCCTTCAAATCGATGGTGATATTACTAAAGTACTTTCTCCATTGCCAATTCCTGAGAAATTTAAAGCTTTCAATTGGAATGTTATTGAAGTCAATGGTCATGATCTTGATGAACTTCATAATGCTATTGAATCTGCTAAAGCTTTCACAGAAGGTCCAACTTGTATCGTAATGCATACTGTAAAAGGTAAAGGCGTAGCTGAAATGGAAGGCCAAGCAGGTTGGCATGGTAAAGCGCCTAGTGCAGAGCAAGGTGAAACCTTTGTTAATGAAATTATGGGGGTACAATAATGGGTAAAGCAACACGTGAAGCATATGGTAATGCGTTAGCTCGCATTGGTAAAGAAAATACAAATATTATCGTATTAGATGCAGATTTATCTAAATCTACTAAAACTGATACATTTAAAAATGTCTGCCCTGATCGATTCTTTAATGTAGGTATTGCAGAACAAAACTTGATTTCTGTTGGTGCCGGACTTGCAGCAGCAGGCAAAATTCCATTTGTTTCTTCCTTTGCTATGTTTGCAACAGGTCGTGCATTTGAACAAATTCGGAATGCTGTATGTTATCCAAAATTGAATGTAAAAGTATGTGCTACTCATGCTGGTATTACTGTAGGTGAAGATGGTGCTACACATCAAAGCTTGGAAGATATTTCTTGTATGCGTACTTTACCTAATATGACTGTAGTAGTACCTGCAGATGAACGTGAAACAGAAGCAGTAGTTGAATGGGCTGCATCTTATGAAGGTCCTGTATATGTTCGTTTAGGCCGTGCTGGAGTAGATGATGTTACAGCTGAAGGTTATACATTCGTACCTGGTAAATCTACTACATTAGTAGATGGTTCTGATGTAACAATTATCGCTTGTGGTGCTTTGGTTGGACCTGCAGTAGAAGCAGCTAAAACTTTAGCTGAATCTAATGTGTCTGCTCGCGTTATCAATATGGCATCTATTAAGCCTATCGATGCAGAAGCAATTGTAAAAGCAGCTACTGAAACAGGTGCTATTGTAACAGCAGAAGAACATAATATCATTGGTGGTCTTGGTTCTGCTGTGTCTGAAGTTGTTGTGGCTAATAAGCCTGTTCCTATGGAATTCGTTGGTGTCCAAGATACATTTGGGGAGAGTGGTACGCCAAAAGAATTGATGGCTAAATATGGTTTGACAGCAAAAGACATTGTAGAAGCAGTAAAACGTGTAATCACTCGTAAATAATCAAAGGGGATCCCATGATTGAATTTAAGAATGTTAGTAAAGTCTATGATAATGGTTCTGTTGCATTAGACGATGTGTGTTTAACTATAAATGAGGGCGAATTTGTCCTCATTTGTGGTCACAGCGGTGCAGGGAAATCAACTCTATTTAAATTGTTAACTCATGAAGTAGTACCTGATTCTGGTACTGTCATTGTTGATGATTTTGATGTTACGCGTATGAAGCGTAGTAAAATTCCAAAATTACGTAGAAAACTTGGTGTTGTATTCCAAGATTTCCGTTTATTACCAAACAAAACGGTATCAGAAAATATTGCCTTTGCGCTTGAAGTAATTGAAGAAAAACCAAAGGTAATTAAGGAAAAGGTAAGTCATGTACTAGAACTTGTTGGCTTAAGTGATAAAGCAAATGATTTACCAGAGGATCTGTCTGGTGGTGAACAACAACGTGTTGCTATTGCTCGCGCTATTGTAAATCGTCCATCTGTACTTATTGCTGATGAACCGACTGGTAACTTAGATCCTGATACAAGTAAAGGTATTGTAGATTTGTTTAAGCATATCAATAATTTTGGCACAACTGTTATTATGGTTACCCATAATATGGATCTTGTTTCGTATTTAAATAAACGTGTTATTCGTCTAAAAGATGGTCGCGTTCAAAGTGATAATATGAGAGGTGCAGAAATTAATGAAGCCTAGAACATTGAAATACTTTTTTAAAGAAGCCCTCAAATCTATGAAGCGTAACGGTCTTATGACGTTAGCATCTATTTCTACAGTGGCTTTATCTTTATTTATGCTTGGTGTATTCCTTTGCGGTGTTATCAATTTGAATAACATGGCATCTAGTTTAGAAAACCAAGTTCAATTGAGCATCTATTTAAAAGATGGTTTAACAACTGACCAAATTATGGCGGTAGGTAAGCAAATTAAAGCTATACCAAATCTTAAGCATTTAGAGTTTGTTAATAAAGAACAAGCTATGAAAGAATTCAAAGCACGCCTTGGTGATCAACAACAATTGGTAAATGCATTAGGCGATGTAAATCCATTGCCAAACTCTTATGTATTAACCTTTGATAACCCAAGTGATGTTAAGGCTACAGCTAAATTAGCCACTACATTCCAAGGTGTTGAAAGTACACATTATGGTCAAGATATTGTAGAAGAACTTTTCCGCATTACCCAAGTAATCAGAATTGGTGGTATTGTATTAATCGCATTTTTAGCAGCCGCTACATTATTCATCATTTCTAATACAATTCGTTTGACTGTATTCGCCCGCCGTAAAGAAATTGCCATTATGAAATATGTTGGTGCAACCAATGGTTTTATTCGTTGGCCATTCTTGATCGAAGGTATGTTATTGGGCTTAGTAGGGGCTGTAATTGCCGTACTTTGTGTAGGTGAGTTTTACCATTTCATTACCATGGAAGTTTCTGAGTCCTTAGCATTCTTCCCATTAGTACCAATGTTCCCATTCTTCTATGATGTGGCTATCTATATTCTAGGTGGCGGTATTATAGTCGGTGCTATTGGTAGTACGATTTCTTTAAAACAATACATGAAGGTGTAATGTTTATGAAATACAACACAATCAAATCTCGCCTTGTAGCAACAATTTTAACAGGTATAGTGGTACTGGGAACACCACTATATATTGTTGCCGAAGATGAGGATTTAACGAATCAATTAGATTCAATTCAACAACAAGTTAATCAACAAAACTCTATCAAAGCTGATGCAGAAACTGTCATTGTAAGTGTATCTGAACAGTTGCGACAAATTGAAGAGCAATTGCGTCAGGCCCAACAACAGTTAGAATCCATTCAACAGCAACGTGTAGCCGTTGAAAATGATATTACTGTTAATGAAAAGTTACTCGCAGAAGCACAAAAACGCTTAGAAGGTCGAGAATCCGTATTTTATAAGCGTGTACGAGATATTTATATCAATGGACGTCTAAGCTATTTAGATGTTGTCATTGGATCTAAAGACTTTAGCGATTTTGCAAATCGATTAGAGATCTTAAAACGCATCATTAATTCTGACATCAAGTTAATCGATGAAATTAAAAAAGAACGTGCTGAAATTGCGGCACGTAAACAAGCTCTTGAACAATCACGAGCTAAGTTAGTAGAGCTTGAAAAAGCTGCTGTAGCAAAACAAGCTGAAATTGAACAAAAGAAAAAAGAACGTGAAGTAGTTCTTCAGAAGGCACAAAATGACCGTGCTACGGCGATGCAAGCAGTGGAAGAACTTAATGCTTCTTCCGCTCAAATTACAGCATTATTGAAAGCTCGCCAAGCTGAACGTGCGGCAGCTCGTGCAGCTGCAGAAGCAGCAGCGGCAGCTGCGGCTCAACAGTCTGCACCAAGCTACTCTTGGGTTCAAGGATCTGGTCAACTTGGTTGGCCTGTAAGTGGTGAAATTACTTCTCCTTATGGCTATCGTACACATCCAATTTGGGGTACAACTATCTACCATTCCGGTATTGATATTGGTGTTGATGAAGGTACACCAGTTCATGCTGCTGATGGAGGTACTGTTGTTTGGTCTGGTTGGATGGGTGGCTATGGTTACGCTGTAGTTATCGACCATGGTAATGGTATGTCCACCCTTTATGGCCATAATTCTGAGCTTGCTGTCTCTGAAGGACAAGATGTATCTAAAGGTCAAGTTATTGCCTATGCTGGTAGCACTGGTAATAGTACTGGGCCACACGTACATTTTGAAGTTCGTATAAGTGGGGATCCTGTTGATCCTATGGGATATTTATAATATGAAATTTGATACACGTACGGTGTTATGGAGTCTATTGAAATATATAGGCTCCGGCATCGTTATTATGTGGCTTACGTTTTGGTACTTATCTGGTTCATTCTGGGGATTACCAAGACTATTTGTAGCCTACTATGCTGCGAGTCAAGTCTTTATGACACCGATGTCTAAAGCGACCCTTTATGATGGTATGCTTAAAGGCTTAATTGGCTCTTTGGGAGAGCCCCATAGTATTTATTTAGATGCTGACGAATTTAAATCCATGAAAATGCAAACAGCTGGCACTTATGCAGGTGTTGGCATGGTTCTTGGTCATGATGATAAAGGTTTATATGCAGTTAGTATTATGGAAGATCAACCAGCTTTCAAAGCGGGCATAAAACCTGGTGATCATATTATTGCTATCGATGGTCAATCTACAAGTGATATTACTGTAGAAGATGCATCCTCTCGAATTCGCGGCGAGGCTGGTACTATTGTCGCCCTTGATATAGAGCGTAATGGTGAAAAATTACACTTTGATATTACCCGTGAATCTATTGTGTTACCTACTGTTAAAAGCAAAATGCTCACAAGTACAGTTGGATATATTCGGATTAGTCAATTTGCAGAAAATACAGCTGATGATTTCGAAACACAATTTAAAGAATTACAATCTCAAGGTATGAAGGAACTAATTTTAGACCTTCGAGATAATCCTGGTGGGTTATTATCTACTACAGAAAAGATTTCTAACTATATTATGCCTCCAGGAACATTAGTAACCGTACAAAATAGAGCTGGGAAAAAAGAGGTTTATAAGTCTAATGGTCCAGAAGTAGCTATGCCATTAGTCGTTCTTGTTAACAAAGGGTCTGCTAGTGCATCTGAAATTATAGCTGGTGCTATTCAAGATCGTAAACTAGGTACTATTTTAGGTACTAATACATATGGTAAGGGTACAGTTCAAACTATTTACCCTAGCCTCGATAATGAAGGTGTTAAGGTAACTATTGCCAAATACCATACACCAAATGACCGTGTTATTGACGGCATTGGTATTAAACCTGATGTAGAACTGGATTTACCAAAAGGTGTAAATCCATCTAGTACATTAGATGATATTCAAATTAAAAAAGCATTAGAGTTATTACAGCAATAATGCATAGGAGTTAAAGTATGTTTATAGATAGAGCGCGTGTCTTTGTTAAGGCCGGTGACGGTGGGGACGGCATGTCTAGTTTCCGCCGTGAGAAATACGTGCCAAATGGCGGCCCTAGTGGCGGCGATGGTGGTAAAGGGGCAGACGTTATATTTAAAGCGGACAAGAATATTAATACTCTTGTAGACTTTAGATATAAACGTCAGTTTAAGGCACCTGCTGGTGGTAATGGTGAAAGCTCCAACAAGCATGGTCGCGGTTCTGAGCCACTTATTATTCCAGTTCCATTGGGTACTGTAATTAAAGAAGAAGAAACAGGTAAAATTTTCTGTGACCTCGTTAACGACGGCGATACTTTTGTTATTGCTAAAGGTGGTCGTGGTGGCCGTGGTAATGCACGCTTCCAAACAAGTGCTAACCGTGCACCTACATTTGCAGAAAAGGGTGAACCTGGTGAAGAGTTTTGGTTACAACTAGAGCTTAAAGTATTGGCAGATGTTGGTCTATTAGGCTATCCATCTGTTGGTAAGTCTAGTATTTTACGTAAGGTTTCTAAAGCTCAACCAGAGGTAGCTGCTTACCACTTTACTACATTGACACCTGTACTTGGGGTAGTAACAATCTCTGGAGACCGTAGTTTTGTATTAGCCGATATTCCTGGTCTTATTGAAGGGGCTAGCGAAGGTGTTGGCTTAGGACATAACTTCTTGCGCCACGTAGAACGGACTAACATTTTAATTCACGTTCTTGATGTATCTGGTATGGAAGGTCGCGATCCAAAGGTTGATTTTGATGCTATTAATGAAGAACTTCGTAAATATTCTGAAAAATTAGCCAATAAAAAACAAATTGTTGCACTCAATAAGATTGATATGGTCTTTGATGATACAACAATTCCTGATACAAAAAAATATTTTGAAGATAAAGGATATGAAGTATTCCTTATCAATGCATTAAGTGGTGAAGGTTTACCAGAGCTTATGGAACGAGCTTACTACTATGTAGAAAATTATGAGCCAGAACCAGAAGCAACTGATGATACAGTAGTATACGAAGCAAAACCAGATGTAGAATTTGTTATTACACGTGGTGATGATGCTGCATTCTATATTACCGGTAAACGTATTGAACGATTAGTGGCAATGACAAATTTAAGTGATGATCAATCTCTTCGTAGATTCCAACGCATCTGGCGTTTTATGGAGCTCGATGCTAAATTGAAAGAAAAAGGTTGTAAAGACGGTGATGAAGTTGTGATTGGCGATCAACGCTTTACATTCCAAGAGTAGGAGTAATAATGACAGGAAAACAAAAACGGTATTTACGTTCTTTGGCAGCAACAATGCCACCAGTGGTTCAAATTGGTAAAAATGGTTTAGAAAATAGTGTTATTGATAGTGCTCGCGCAGCATTAATGGCTCGTGAATTAATCAAGGTAAAATTACTCAACAATAGCCCTGAAGATAAGACGATTTTCCAAGAGTTAGCTGATATGCTTGGTGCTGAATTAGTCCAAGTTATCGGCTTTAACGGTGTATTATATAAAGCTAAAAAAGAACCTAAAATTATTCTACCTAAATAAATCGTCATATTACTAACATGTATTATATGGGGGTCTACATAACCTGTTAGCCCTAGGAGGTTATTCTATGCGCAGTGCTATCATCAACGCAAAAAGAATAGTAGTTAAAGTAGGCAGTAGTACGCTTTGTTATGCTAATGGTCATTTAAACCTAGAACGCATTGAACGATTAGTACGCCAACTATCAGATTTAGCTAACCAAGGTAAAGAGGTTATCCTCGTTTCTTCTGGTGCAACAGGTGCTGGACTGGCCCCTTTAGGATTTAAGGAAAAACCTAGAGACCTTGTATTAAAACAAGCTGCTGCAGCAGTAGGACAAGGCATCCTTATTCATATGTATGAGCGTATGTTTCGTGAATATGGTCGTACAGTAGGTCAAATTCTTTTAACAAAAGAAGATAGTACTGGTCGTCATAGTTATCTTAATTTACGTAATACATTACATACGTTATTGCAACTCAATGTTATTCCTATCATTAATGAAAATGACGTGGTTGCCATTGAAGAATTTAAAATCGGAGATAATGATACTTTATCTGCTACCGTAGCAGGTATTGTAGATGCTGATTTGCTCATTATTTTGTCTGATATTGAAGGATTATATACAGCTAATCCAGCTACTCATCCAGATGCTACATTAATAGAAACAGTTTCTGAAATTACTGATGAAACCTATGCTATTGCAGGTGGAGCAGGATCTAACATGGGTACTGGTGGTATGTATACTAAAATTAAAGCGGCTCATATGGCTACAAACTCAGGCGTACCGATGGTAATCACATCTGGTGAAGTGGAAGATTCTGTTCGTCGTGTATGTAAGGGCGAACAAATTGGTACTCTCTTTGAAGCGCATGATGCTGGGCTATCAGGTAAACATCATTGGCTTGCCTTTGGTAAACGATTGAAAGGGTCAATCACTATTGATGATGGTTGTGCACGTGCTGTATTAGATAAAGGGGCAAGCATTTTACCAGCTGGTATTATTGATGTAGATGGTTCATTTGGACCTGGTGATACAATTTCTATTTATCATGATGGTAAAGAAATTGGCCGTGGACTTATCAACTATGGCATCGAAGATATGAAGGCCATTAAAGGTCATAATACAAATGATATAGCTCAAATTTTAGGTATTAATACAACCTATGATGAAGCAGTACATCGTAATAATCTAGTTTTATTACATTGAGGATATCCTATGAACCAGTATGAAGAAATTTGTAAAGATATGGGTCAAAGAGCTAAAGCGGCATCCTTTGAATTAGCTCAAATTGATCAAGGTACATTAGATTCTGCATTATTAGCAATCGCTGATGCTGTAGAAGCACAAGCCGATGAAATTATGGCTGCTAATCAGTTAGACTTAGATAAATCTGGTGATTATAATGTGCCTCAAACCATGATAGATCGACTAACATTGACACCTAGCCGTATTTCTCAAATGGCAGAAGGTGTTCGTCAAGTAGCTGCTCTTGAAAGTCCAGTAGGTTCGGTAATAGAAACAATTACACGGCCTAACGGTTTGACTATTGAAAAAAGAGCGGTACCTTTTGGTGTTATTGGCATTATTTTTGAGGCTCGTCCAAATGTAACAATTGATGCTGGTGTGCTTTGTTTAAAAACATCGAATGCTACGATACTGCGAGGTGGTAAGGAGGCATTCCATACCAACCAAATTATCGTGACTATTATGCGTAATACCTTAGAATCTTTAGGTATTACGCCAGATGCTATTCAACTTGTGGAAGTTCTTGATCGGGATATGGTTGGTGTATTATTGCACCAACGTGAATATATTGATGTCATCATTCCTCGTGGTGGAGCTGGACTGATTCGTCGTGTTGTAGAGGAAAGTAGTATTCCTGTTATTGAAACCGGTAGTGGTGTGTGTCATACATATATAGATGAATATGCGAATCTCGATATGGCATTAGAAATTGCAATCAATGCAAAGGTACAACGTCCGTCTGTATGTAACTCTATGGAAACATTGCTAGTACACCAAGCGGTGGCTGGTGAGTTTTTACCACGTCTTGATGAGGTTCTACAAGAATATGGCGTCCGAATTCACGGTGATACAGCTGTGGCTCAATATATGGAGAATACAATTCCTTTAACAGAGGCTTCCTTCCATACTGAATATAACGATATGGACTTAAATGTACGTATTGTTGAAAATCTTGAAGAAGCCATTAATCATGTTAATTGTTATTCTACACATCATTCAGAGGCTATCGTAACAGATGAACCGATGCGTGCAAGAGTATTCATGAACTTAGTAGATTGTTCTACTGTGTATCATAATACTTCTACGCGTTTTACTGATGGTTTTGAATTTGGTTTTGGTGCTGAAATCGGTATTAGTACTCAAAAGCTCCATGCTCGTGGGCCAATGGGATTACAAGCACTAACATCATATAAATACTTTGTATTTGGAGAAGGCCAAGTTCGAAAGTGAAGACAGTATATTACTTAATAAGGGCATACTACAGATATATTCAGACCCCAAAAGGTCGATACGAATGGATATCCTATGGAAAAGCACTGCTCTTATTTATCATTATTTGTGTCATTGTCATTAAGGGTGTGACATTATTATGGTAGAGAAACGTCGTATAGGTATCATAGGTGGAACATTTAATCCTATCCATTTAGGGCATCTAATGATTGCTGAGGTGGCTTGTGAAAGTTTTAACCTTGAGAAGGTTATTTTCGTGCCAGCACGGATACCACCTCATAAGCAACATGATGTAATAGATAGTCATCATCGATATGCTATGACAGCAGCAGCCGTGTCAGATAATCCAAATTTTGAAATTTCTGATGTAGAGATGAGTCGTGAAGGCCCTTCGTATACAGTTGATACGATTCAACATTTTAAGATGCTCTATGGACCAAATGTTGAATTTTACTTTATAGCGGGAACGGATACAATTCGTGCGTTGCCAACGTGGAAATTTATTGAGGAATTATTAGATGAGGTCCACTTTATTGGTGCTACAAGACCTGATGGATCTAGTGCAATTGATGAAACATTAGATATTTTAGGACCAAAAGCACGAGAAAAAATACATCTTATGGAGGTTCCTGAGATGAAATTATCTGCTACGTATTTGCGAGAGCGGTTACGTTCTGGAAAAACTGTTCGGTACATGTTGCCTAAATGTGTAGTGGAGTATATAGAAGAAAACCATATTTATGGGAAGGAATAAAGGATGTTATCATTTGATGAAATACAAGTTAGCGTGAGTCAATGGTTGAGTAAAAAACGTTTTAAGCATACTCTTGGCGTTGTTGAATCAGCCACTCATTTAGCTGAACTTTATGGCGTTGATGTGGAAAAGGCTAGATTAGCTGCATTGTTGCATGATTGTGCAAAGGAGCTTTCGCTGAAGGAAATGCAAAAGCTAGTTAGTGCTGAATCCTATGAGGCTGACCAAGAATTATTAAGCAATGGTAATCTTTTACATGGACTAGCCGGTATGATTCGTGCTAAACAAGAATTTTCCATATCTGATGCTGATGTTTTGGAAGCCATTAGGGTTCATACGACTGGTAAGGTACATATGTCTAAACTAGATAAAGTTATATTCTTAGCAGACTATATAGAACCTAATCGAGATTTTCCAGGTGTTGATGAATTGCGTAAAGTGGCGGATCAAAATTTAGATAAAGCTGTATTGCTTGGTTTTGATAACACTATTATTCATCTTATTGAGCAAAAACAATCTATTTATTCTTTGACCATTCTTGGTCGTAATGATGTGTTACAATCTTGTAAATAATGGAGTTTATATATGGAAGAACGTGAACGAGCAAGAGCTCGCCGTCGAAGAAGAAGACGTCAACAAAAGTCATCTGTTAAATGGCCTAGAATTATATTAGCTATTATTGTAGTAGTAGCATTACTTGGCGGTATAGGATACGGTCTATATACTGGCGTATCTTATGCATATAGAGCTATTGTAGGTACTACTGAATCAACTGATGCATCTGGAGATAATGGAAATAAACAAGATGGTAATACGGTATCTGTAGAGCAAAAAGGCTTAGACAAACCATTATATATTCTTGTTGTCGGTACTGATGATAATAATCCCAGTCAAAGTGATAGCTTATTCTTGTTATCTATTAATTTAGATCAAAAGACTATGGATGTTATTGGCATACCTAGTAATAGTAAAATTGATAACAGAGATCAGACTGATGCAACAATGCTCAATAGCATCTATGAAAAAGGTGGTATTGATTTAACAAAAGCTGTTATTGAAGATATGTTCCATATTTCAATACCATATTATGTTGTAGTGAACCAAAATGCTTTCAAAAAAACGAATGATGTATTAGGAAATCAACAAATCTATGTAGAACAAACTATGGAACACGTGGATGCAGACGGAAATAAAGATATAGATTTGCAACGAGGTTATCAAACATTAGATAGTGATAAAGCATTGGCTTATTTACGATATTCTGATCCAAAACATGATACATTTACACGTGTACAACGACAAGAACGCTTTTTAAAACTATGGGTAGAAGAAGAGCATAATGCATTCTTCTTAACAAATGCATGGCATATTTGGCGAATTTGGGATCATTATGATAGCAATATTTCTACATTAGATGCTATTAAGCTTGTGTATAATGCTAGCAAAATCAATAAGGAAGAAATCCATTTCTACATTCTTCCTGGCGAAAAAGAGCTAGTAGGAGATATGACATATTGGAAGGTAAATCCTACTGAAGCACAACGATTAGTAGGCATTACGATGGGAAATTTACCAGCTAATGAAATGACACAATTTGTAACAGCTCCAACTAATAGTACAGCCAAGGTTGCACCAGAATCGGAACATAATGGCGGGACTATTACAAAGCCAACAGAACCTGGTGATGAGAGTAGTAAAAAACGGTAAAAGGGGAATAGTATGAAAAATAAAGAAGAAATTAAAGAAATCGTATTACAATTAGCACAAGCTGCTTTCGATAAAAAAGGTAGAGATATTGAAATCCTCGATTTAGAAGGTGTATCTATGTTAGGTGATTACTTCCTAATTGCTAGTGCGAACAATATCAAGCAATCTCAAAGTATTGCTGATGAAATGGAAGATAAAGCAGCAGAATTGGGCATGACAGTCAACCACAGAGAAGGTTACCGTGAAGGGGAATGGATTTTACTTGATTTTGGCGATGTTATTTGTCATGTCTTTGGTGGTGATGAATTGCGCGAATTCTACGGTTTAGAAGAATTGTGGAATGATGCAGTTCGAGTTCCATTTGAAGGAGTATAATATGGCTACAGAATTGTTGGAAAATACAATTGCCACATTAAAAGTATTGCGTACTAGTGACCAAGGGGCCTTTCTAGATGGTCAAACAGGCAATACAAATGATGATATTTTGCTTCATAAGGATCAACAAACATCTCCAGTTGCTATTGGTGATGAGGTAGAGGTATTTTTATATCGCGATCCAAAAGGACGTTTAACTGCTTCTATGCGTTTACCTGCGATGAAGGTAGGTCAAATTGGCTATGTTGAGGTAATCAACACTACAAACTTTGGCTGCTTCGTTGAGGTTGGCACTGAGCGTGGTATCTTTATGCCACATGCTGAGATGCGTGGACGTCCTCAAGTTGGTGAAAAGGTTTGGGTTCGCCTATATACTGATAAATCTGGTCGATTTGCAGTATCTATGGATGTAGATGATGAAATGCGTCGTGCTTCTAAGGCCGCTACAGAGGCTAAGGTAGGACAACTAGTTAAGGGTGCTATTTATAACTTAACTAGTGATGGGGCATTCTTTATTACTCCAGAACGATGGATAGCCTTTTTACATCGCTCAGAAATGACGAGAAAACTAAAGGTTGGGGAGATGGTTGAAGGTCGCGTTACCTTTAAACGTGATGATGGCCGAATTAATGTATCTATGCGCCCTACCAAGGAAAAGGCCCTCATATCTGATGGAGATATTATTATGGAATATCTTCTTAACCGTGGTGGTAAGATGCCGTATAGTGATGAATCTTCTGCTATGTTGATTAAAGATAAGTTTAACATCAGCAAAGCCGCGTTTAAACGTGCTTTAGGGCATTTGATGAAAGAGAAAAAGATTGTTCAAGATGATGGTTGGACATTATTAACTGAAATAGGACGTCAATGGACACCTCCTGTTAGTAATGAATCACAAGAAGAGGAATAAAGACGATGAAAATTGTCATTGTAGGTGCTGGTAAGGTTGGCTATTCCTTGGCACAACGCCTGATACAAGATGATCATGATGTGTACGTTATCGATCGGTCATCAGAACGCATACAAAATCTTGAAAATACCTTAGATGTTAGCCTTGTTCAAGGTAACGGCAGTGATATACAATTGCTCAATGAAATCGGTATGGAAGATGTAGGAATGTTTATTGCTGTTACCGATTCTGATGAAGTAAATATGCTATCCTGTGCTGTAGCTAAGATTACAGGTGTTCCTACAACGATTGCTCGTGTTCGGGATAATACTGTAGCAGAACATATGGATGATGAGATGCGTGCCAAATTAGGCGTAGATTTGTTCATTAATCCTGAAATGGTTACGGCTCAAGAGCTTTTACAAATTTTAGAAACGCCTTCAGCTATTGATGTTGAGGACTTTGGTCAAGGCGCTGTGCGCCTCATGGAATTTAAGATTACAGATGATATTCCATTAATCGGAAAACCTTTAAAAGAAATACAATTCCCTGAAGGTGTTTTACTAGTAGGTGTTTTACGCTATGGTGAAATGATTATTCCTCATGGTGAAAGTATTCTACAGCCTGATGATAGTGTATTCTTCTTAGGCTTGAAAGACGCCGTTGAAGAGGTAGAAAGTCTTTGGTTCCATAATCATAATACATTCTATAAAAGAGCTGTTATCATTGGAGCTGGCCTTTTAGGTAGAAATTTAACGGTCCTTTTGGAGCAAGCTGGATTTTCGGTTAAAGTTATTGAAAAGAATTTTGACCGTTGTGAACAGCTAGCAAACCTTGTGGATAAGACAATTGTTATTAATGGGGATGCTACGGATTTCGATCTCTTAGAAGCAGAAGAGATTGCTGATAGTGATGTTATCATTGCACTTACGGATGATGACAAGCTTAACTTGTTAGTCGCTCTTGTAGGCAAACATATGGGGATCCCTAAGACTGTAGTACGTGTAGGGCGACCTGAATACATTATGCTTATGGAACAAGTAGGCATTGATGTCGTATTCTCTCCACGTTTATTTACAGCTAGTCAAATTTTACGTTTTGTTCGAAGCGGAGAAGGTGTTTTATCAATCTCTACCTTTGAAGGTGGGAAAGCGGAATCTATTGAGGTTGCTATTACAAGTGAATCACCTGTAGCCGGTAAACAATTGAAAGATATACGTTTACCAGGGAAGGCTTTAGTAGGTGTTATTTTGCGTGGTGATGAAGCCATTGTGCCACGTGGTAATACTGAGATTTTAGATGGAGATCACATTGTTCTCTTTGCGTTACCTGAATCAGTAAGTAAATTACTTAAATATCTAACCTAGTTTGGAGGGACTATGCGCATTCAAATTGTCATGTCCTTAGTGGGGCGGCTATTATATATATTTGGGATTTTTACATTGATACCCTTTATATATAGTGTCGTATTTGAAACTGCATATTGGTCATTTTTGATTACCACCGGTATTTCATTCGGCTTAGGTGGACTTTTATCTTATTATGGCAAAGAAAGTCAAAGTTTTAGTCTTCGCGATGGGTATTTAGTAGTATCAGCTACATGGATATTAACCGTTATCTTAGGCTCCTTACCATTTCTTGGTAGTGGTATTTTAGTCAATGTGTTTGATGCGCTGTTTGAAGCTACATCTGGGATTACTGCAACTGGTGCTACTATTATTAATAGTGTAGATGATTTACCGAATACATTTGTATTATGGCGTGGACTTATGCACTGGATTGGTGGGATGGGGATTATCGTCCTTATTTTATCCTTCTTGAAAAATCTTGGTGCTGACGCAGCTCATATGTTTAATGCAGAAGCTTCGGTACCAAAACCAGGTGTAGTTATGCCTCGTATTCAATCAATGGCTACAAAACTTTGGCGGTTATATATTGTGTTCACTGGAGTTTGTTTCCTCATGCTATGGGCGGGTGGAATCGAACCATTTGATGCACTTAATTATGCATTTTCTATTATATCTACAGGTGGTTTTACACCTACATCAGCTGGTACGTTTGTTTATGAGCAGAATAACTATATTTGCTTTGTATTTATTTTCTTTATGATATTAGCAGGCGGAAATTTTTCTGTATACTATAATGCTCTTCATAAAGGGATTCGTATTTTAATTGATGATTTTGAAACACGCATGTATTGGCTTGTAATTCTAATAGGCATTATAATTATTGGATTATCATTAGCCTTACAATCTACTATAAATGATCCAATACAAATTATTAGGGATGCGTCCTTCAATCTTGTATCGATTCAAACTGGTAGTGGATTTGCTGTAAGTGATTATGATTTATGGCCTGCTGCAGCTCAGATGATGCTCTTTATTTCATCATTTTTTGGTGGTTGTAGTGGTTCTACCACAGGGGGCGTTAAAATTATACGTCTCATTATTTTAATTAAAAGTAGTATCATTTACCTGCGTAAATCGATTCATCCAGATATGGTTCAAGTTGTACGCATCAATGGTAAACCAATGCCTACCAAGTGGATTCAAATGACACAACAATTTTTATTTTTATACTTAATGATTTATGTTATTTCTGTCTTTTTGATGACTTGCACTGGTTTATCCACATATGATTCTATGCAAGTGATAACAGCATTCTTAAGTAATGTTGGCCTTGGTTTTGGTGGATTTGGTCCCACTGATTCCTTTGGTGCTATGCCTGACTCAGCAAAATGTATAGCTAGTGTTGATATGATATTGGGGCGTTTAGAATTATTTACCATTCTTGTTATGCTTCATCCTCAATTCTGGGAAGGGTATTTTATAAAAAAACAATCTTCCAAGCGGTATCGTGTTCTATAGGGGGCGAATAATATGAATATTATAAAACGCCCTCTAGGGCTTTATAAAGCGAATTGCTACGTACTCGTTAAAGAGGGTAAATCTTTAATAATTGATCCTGGATTTCATAGTAAGCATATCATTGAAATGGTAGGGGATTCTGAACCAATAGCAGTTCTATTGACACATGGTCATTGTGACCATGTGTCAGCTCTAGATGAGGTATGTGAGCATTATAATATTCCTGCTTATTTACATCCTTTAGATCAAGAATTATTACAATTAATTCGTCGCAGACCAAGTGTTTACAAGAAGAAAATGTATACTAATTGTAACGATTTAGTAACAGGTAAACTACAATTAGGACCCTTTGAAGTTATTGTCCATCACACACCTGGTCATAGTGCTGGTTCTGTTTGTTTTGAAATAGAAGGACATCTATTTTCAGGGGATACTGTATTCAAACAAAATGTAGGGAATACTGACAATTATAATAGTAATCCAGAAGATTTGATTACTAGTTTGAAGTATATATTAACCTTGTCTAAGGATTTAATAATCGACCCAGGACATAAAGAATCCACAACATTAAAAGATGAAGAAGAATTCATCAAAAATATTGTAGGATAGTGTTGACAAAAGTCCTGATAACCGATATACTAAGCAAGTACTTTGGATACGGCCCCGTGGTGTAGCGGTTAACATGTCGCCCTGTCACGGCGAAGATCGTCAGTTCAAATCTGATCGGGGTCGCCATTCATGCCTCGGTAGCTCAGTTGGTAGAGCAACGGACTGAAAATCCGTGTGTCGACAGTTCGATTCTGTCCTGAGGCACCATGTACATGCGGGAATAGCTCAGCGGTAGAGCACCGCCTTGCCAAGGCGGGGGTCGCGAGTTCGAATCTCGTTTCCCGCTCCACTAATTTTATATGGCGGCATAGCCAAGCGGTAAGGCAGAGGTCTGCAAAACCTTTATTCCCCAGTTCGATTCTGGGTGCCGCCTCCACAAACGTTACCCATGCCGGGGTGGCGGAACAGGCAGACGCAACGGACTTAAAATCCGTCGGTTGGAAACAACCGTACCGGTTCGATTCCGGTCCTCGGCACCAATTAAGACTAACTTCGGTTAGTCTTTTTTTCTTATGTAAATTAAGTTTTAATACTACATATTAAATAATACTATGAATAAGAAACCTAAATTGCTAATTAGTGAATGTCTATGCGGCGTATCATGTCGTTATGATGGAAAAGATAATTATATAGGGAAATTACCATTGTTAAAAGAAATGTTTGATTTAGTACCTGTATGTCCAGAAGTATTAGGTGGACTTAGTACACCGCGTGATCCTGCAGAGCGACAAGGAGAACGTATATGTACGGCTAATGGGACTGATGTAACTAAAGAATTCCTTATAGGCGCTCAGAATACATTAGATATAGCTTTTCAAAATGGGTGTAATCGGGCTCTAATGAAAGCAAAAAGCCCTAGTTGCGGCTATAAGCGTATTTACGATGGCACCTTTAGTAAAACCCTACGGGATGGTCATGGATGCACTGTAGAGGCTCTATTAAAGAATAATATTGAAGTGTATACAGAAGATGATATTGATCTATTAATAAGACAAAAAAAGAGGGTTATAGGACAAAAAGTGTTGCTATTTTAGTCCCAAAGATTGGTAAATAGGCGATCATAATTATGCAAATCACTCCAAACAATAGCATCACCCCAAGTCGGAATAGAAGCTTCTAACCTAGATTGTTCATGTATGGTATGATATATATCAGAAATACTCTTGTTGGTCGGCATAACCTTAAGTATTTCTGCATTAGAAAGCGGGTTTGGTGAGTGCATATAGCACCACCAGAACACCGCTTTTATTCGTCTTTCAATAGACATTCCTCTATGATTACGTAACATAGTGCGTAACTGAGCATTTACACCACCTTCTATACGATTATTAGTAGCTGGGCAGGTACATGTTAACGATGCATCTAAGTAAGTAAATAAACATCTTTTGTTAATCAATTTAATTAAGGAATTTTCTGCTTTTATAAGTCGTTCATGTTTAGGTCGTATCGTACCATTTTCATCAACTGTTATTTCTGATAGGAATACCCTATGTCGTACTTTCCATGACATAACGTTTTGTACCCACTTCATAGCATGATCTTGCGTGTGTATTGTTAATAAATCCCTTGCAATTCCATATAACTCACAACCAGCAATCGTTTTAGGACGTATTGTTGTATAGCGTTTTACTTGTTGAAATGCATGAAATAAGCACCTTTGTAGTTTGGCTTTCGGCCAAACTTTTTTTAATGCCTTTTGAAAGCCGGTACCACCATCGGATATAACTACTATAGGTGATGAAATACGTCGTAATAAAGCCTCCCAAGCCTTAGAATGCTCATATCTACAAACATACCAGCCTAAGACATGCGTCTCATTACAACAGATTAAAATACAAGCATTTCTAGCTAAATAAATACCATCAACAAATACCACACTACTTGATGATTCAACTTTTGGTGGTAATGGCCAAAGCTCCCAAAACTGTGATGTTTTTCTACGAAATGAACGTCCATCGCCAGCCATATCTAACTGTGTGTGTTTACCAAATAACCAATCCAAAAATATCTGTAAATTATTATTAGTTTTATTCACTTTATTTGTGAATGAGCAAGAACATTGATTACAATACCAACGTTGAGAACCCGCACTTGTTTTACCATTTCTCTTACAGACAAAACCACAATTAGGGCATCTGACTAGTTTCATAATTATACTCCTTCTAAAAAATATATCTCTTTAGAAAGATAAAACCTTTTTTGAGTCAGTAAAATCAAGGGGTTTCCGACTTTTTAGCAACACTTTTTGTCCTATAACCCAAAAAAGAGATGAGTTTTAACTCATCTCTTTTTTTGTCTTATTACTTTACTATAACCTTAACTGGCTATTATTACATAATTATATGCTTTACTGATAACAGATTAATATGCCTAACTCAGTGCAAGAAATAGTCCAGATTATTTACCTGCATTTACAGGATCGTTAGTTAATGGTTGTTCCCCTAGTAAGGTAGTAAGGTTATGTAAATTAAATCGATACTTATCATTACTGAAGTCTCGTGTTGCATCATAACGTTGGTTAGGTGCATGCATGAGACCGATTAATGTGTCATATAGTAAATCATTTGTAAAGTATTGATGTTCGTGCTTAGTAAGTTCCTCTGCAGTTTGAGGATACGCTGCACGATATTGAGGAGATAAATAAATCCAGAATGGAATATGAGTCATAACAAAGTCAAATGTATCTGGGTTATGAGATTTATCTAAACTTTCACCGTGGTCAGAGAAATAGACCATAGCTTGTAAGTTTAATTTTTCCTTACCATACGTATAGATTTGTTGTAATAACCAATCAGTATAAAGTTGGCTATTAGCATATGCTTCTTGGCCATCTGGATACGGGCCTTGTTTCCATTTACTAAACTCATGAGGGTAACGGTCATTGTAATAAATATGGCTCCCCATGATATGAATAACAATAAAGTTATTTTTCGTAGGATCTACAGATTGTAATAAAGGCAATAAAGATTCATCATAGCGGTCAGAGAATGCATATGATTCGTGAGACCATTTTGTAGTATCTGCTGTTTTGGCCATTAGAGAAATGGCTGTATCGTATTCACCAAATACACCTTGGTTACTAAACCAAGAAGTAGTATAACCAGCCTTTTTAGCTACGTCTAAGATGTTTGCTGAATCAAGGAATGGTTTATCATCATATTGATTGCGTTCGGATAGAGCGCGTTCTAGGGTAGGTACAGTTTGTACATAGGATGAATATGCGTTATCAAAGAATATAAAATCTTTGTTATCAGAGCGCATATTACCTTGCCATGGTGTATCGTCATAAGGGAAGTTTTGATTATAAACCTTCATATAATCACGAGAACTAGACTCACCAATTACTAATATGATCGTACCTGGTGTTTTATTGGCAGAGGTTTCCTTTGTATCTAAATTGAAGGAATCGAAAACTAAATGATGGTTATCATTATATTGTTGCATCTGTTTTACATAATCGCCAGCAGCAATCCAATTTGCTACAATACATGTTTTAGGGAATAAGAAGAATGGTACATATACTAAGAATGCTACTATAGACACAATGAGTAATGTGGAGCGCATAGGTCGTGTAGTATTTAAGTTTACCACTGCTTTCATTCCTAGATTAGACCAGTAGAGTAGATACGTCCAAGCTACTAGACCGATACCAACAGCGATAAGACCAGGAATACCAGCAGCATTTTTTAAGAATCCAAAGGCTTCCTCAGGGTTTGTCATATATACTGCTAGTAAACTAGCTGGCGTTAAACAATGCCATGTAGTTAAGTAATATCCAATTTGTAAGAATGGAATAAGACTTAATATCATGGTAATGATTGCCATGATTAATGATGTGGTTTTATGAAGGCGATTCGTTTGATTTAGTAAGAATTGAATTCCAGATAAGCCCATAAAAATGAGTAGGCCAAATAAGAAGTCATTAGCGAATTCATAGAAATATAAAGGCTTAACATAGGACCAGTGGAAAAGGAGTGGGAATGTAAGAGCCCAAAGAATACCGACCAAGCCATATCCTAAAAATGGTCTATGAAAAACTGTACAGCCCATAAAGTATTGAAATAAAAAAGTACCTACAATTGTTGGTACTGCTAAAATTGTTATATCTTCAACATCTAGTCCTAGTGTAATAGGTTCATAGATGAAAAATAGAGCTATATATAAAACAATACCAATGATACCAAAGCGAAAGATGGGGTTTCTCCCAATTTGCTTTAAACTAGATAACATAATAAATCCCCTCTTGTAGGAATACACAATAAATTTTTTTCATAATATATAATAATTACTATAATAAAGATAGCAGATGACTGTAAAAAAAACAATTATTTGAAAGTACTACTATAAATGCTTTATAATTATATAGTTAAAGTATATTTTCTAAGGATTGGGGTTTATGGGAGATTATAATTATAAGTTAGATGTTTTTGAAGGTCCTTTAGACTTGCTTTTACATCTCATTGAAAAACATAAAATAGAAATCACCGATATTCCTATCGTTGAAATTACGAGTCAATACTTGGAATATTTAGATAATTGGAATCACTTTGATATTCATTATAGTAGTGAGTTTCTTGTAATGGCATCTACCTTATTGCAGATTAAATCGCGTATGTTACTGCCTAAAGCTGAACCTGAGCCGGATGAAGCTGAGGATCCACGTGATGAATTAGTAGCAAAATTAGTAGAGTTTAAGAAAATCAAAGATTTTACAGCTCTATTAATGGAGCGTACAGCAATTTCTGCCAATATATTTAGTAGACCTGAAGAAACAAGCGTACTTGGATTAGATAATGTATATAATTTAGAGCTTTCCCAATTATACGAGATTTTTTATCAAACCTTGAAGCGAGCTAAGGAATTACCTGAAGAGGAACCTATTCGTGAAGTAAAGGTTGAAAAAGACAGTTATAGCTTAGAAGATATGATTCTGTCTTTATCTAGTCGTATACGTCGTGGTGAAAGTTTACACTTTAGAGAGTTATTAGTGGCAATTGAAACAAAGAGTGGAATGGTAACGATCTTTATGGCTGTTTTAGAATTGTTGAAACAACAAATTATGGAAATGAGCTATGAAGAGGATGATATTGTATTCACTGCAGCCTTAGAAGGTACCGTATAGAAAGGGGGCTATATGAGCTTACCAACAATGCATTTAGAGGCCGTATTGTTTTCATCGGCAAAGCCTATATCAATAGATATGCTTGGAGAAGTATTTGGACTTTCAACAGAGGAAGTACAGGACTATATAGACACATTACAACGTGAGCTTGAAGACCAAAATCGAGGTATCCGATTGAGAGTATCAGGGGCTGGTGTTGAGTTAGTTAGCGCTATGGAAAGCGCTGATTATGTAGGTCATATACGTAAGCGAGAAGATAAATTATCTAATGCAGCGATGGAAACATTAGCTGTTATAGCCTATAAACAACCTATAACTAAAGCTGAAATTGAAGAAATCCGCGGTGTAAATAGCGATAAGATTATTAAACAATTACTCACTCGATCTCTTATTGCTGAGCTAGGTCATAAAGACACTGTAGGAAGACCTATTCTTTATGGCACAACTGACGAGTTTTTAAGAAGTGCTGGTGTAGAATCTATTGAAGCTTTACATCAAGAAGTTTCGGAAACAGAAGGATAATATGGAACGATTACAAAAATTTATTGCTAGTTGTGGTGTTGCATCACGACGTAAGGCAGAAGAATTAATTACAGAGGGGAAAGTTCAGGTTAATGGCCGCAAGGTAACTGAGCTGGGCGTTAAAATTGACCCTCAAAAAGATAAGGTTAAGGTTAATGGTCAATTATTGGCGCAAGAAAAGCCTGTATATTATTTATTAAATAAGCCGAAGGGCGTCATTACATCTGTATCTGACCCTCAAGGTCGAGAAACTGTTTTAGATTATATTAAAAATGAATCTAAACGCATTTATCCTATTGGTCGTCTCGATTTATATACGGAAGGTTTATTATTACTTACCAATGATGGTGAGTTAGCACAAAACTTAACACATCCATCTAAAGGTGTAGAAAAAACCTATGAAGTGCGCATTAAAGGTCGCGTTCGTGATGAAGATTTACAAGTCATTGCCAATGGCGTTAAACTTGAAGACGGAATGACAGCACCTGCTACAATTGTAGACTTAGGTTTTGACGATCATAACGGTGTTCATGAAGTAGAGATTACAATTCATGAAGGTCGTAATCGCCAAGTTCGTCGTATGTTTGAACACTTTGGGTATCGCATTCATAACTTAAAACGTATTGCTTATGCAGGTCTCACATTGGGTGGTGTAAAACGTGGTGCTTCTCGTCAACTTACTATTAGAGAGGTTAAAGCACTTAAAGCGTTGGGGACTGATAAGAAATGAAACAAATCATAGTCATTGGTGGTGGTGCGGCAGGTCTTATGGCGGCTGTTATAGCAGGTCGTGAAGGTGCTCGTGTCATATTACTTGAAAAAATGAATATGGTTGGTAAGAAGATGGGGATTACCGGTAAAGGTCGATGTAATATTACAAATAATGCAGATATGACTGAGTTCATTAAAAATACGCCAGGTAATGGCAAGTTCCTCTACGGTGCTTATGAACGTTTTAGTAATGAAGACTTGCTTGAACTATTACATAGTTGGGGTTTGAAAACTAAGGTAGAACGTGGTGGTCGCGTATTCCCTGAATCTGATTCCGCTCTAGAAGTACGCAATACATTCATGAAAATCTTGAAAAAGTATAATGTTCAAGTTCATTTAAATGAACCTGTTACATCTATTACTGTAAAAGATGATCGAGTAGTGGGTGTTACAACAGATAAAGAACAATATGCTTGTGATGCTGCTATCATCTGTACTGGGGGTGCTTCTTATCCTTTAACAGGTTCGACTGGTGATGGATATACTTTAGCTAAGAAAATAGGGCATACCATTACGGATATTAGACCATCGTTGGTGCCAATTGTAACTGAGGAATCATGGGTGAAGGATATTATGGGGCTTAGCCTTCGTAATGTTGAGGTATCCGTTATTTCTAAAAATAAGGTACAGGCCAAGCAATTCGGAGAAATGATGTTCACCCATTTCGGCCTTACAGGTCCTACCATCTTGTCGTTAAGTCATACGGTAGGCAAATTATTGCGTAAGAAAAATCCTCAAATTACTATTGAAATAAATCTTAAGCCTGCATTAACTGCAGAAGTATTAGATAAGCGATTACAAAAAGATTTTGATTTATATTCTAAGAAACAATTGGCTAATGGAATGAAGGATTTACTGCCGGTAAATCTTATTCCTATTGTTATAAAGCTTGCTGAATTAGATCCAAGCAAACCAATTAATCAAATCACAAAAGAAGAACGTTTGCGTTTATGTCATGTATTACAGCATATGACATTAACCGTTAAAGAATTGCGTCCGGTGGCAGAAGCCATTGTGACAGCAGGGGGAATCTCGTTAAAAGAATTTAGTCCAAAAACAATGGAATCTAAATTAGTTAAAGGTTTATATGGCGCCGGTGAGGTTTTGGATATTGATGCCTTTACGGGTGGCTATAATTTACAAGCAGCTTTTTCTACTGGTTATGTAGCGGCTATGCATGCTGTACATGGTGATGAAGAATAGAGGTTATTATGAATACTAAAAAAATTGCCATTGCTATTGATGGTCCTGCAGGGGCTGGTAAAAGTAGTATTTCAAAAGTCGTGGCTAATAAATTAGGTTATTTATATATTGATACAGGTGCTATGTATCGAGGTGTTACATGGGCTGTTCTTGATAGTCATGTAGATGTTAACAATCAAAAGGAGGTTGAGGCTTTACTCCCTTCATTAGATTTAACACTAGAGCCTACGGCAAGTGCTTGTAAAGTGTATGTAAAAGGTCAGGATGTAACTGATTTAATTCGACAACAACAAATCAATGAAAATGTATCAACCATTGCTTCTTATAAAGGAGTACGTGAATACTTAGTTGAACGTCAACAAGCAATGGCAGCTGTTGGTGGTGTTATTTTAGATGGTCGTGATATAGGTTCTGTTGTATTACCGAATGCAGAATTGAAAATATATTTAACTGCTTCTGTAGATGCACGAGCTAAACGTAGATGGCTTGAAGTTCAAGGTACTTCTAATGAGCAACCATTAGAAGACATTAAAAAGAACGTAGAAAGTCGCGATGAAATGGATAAAAATCGTGATGAATCTCCACTCGTATGTGTTGAGGATGCCATTGTTGTGGATTCTAGTAATATGACATTTGATGAAGCAGTGAAACATATATTGCATCTAGTACAGGAGCGAATCTAAGATGAATAAATTTTCTACATGGCTTTGGCGTACTGCTTTTTGGTTGCGTTATAAAGTCGGCTATGGATTAAAGGTATACGGTCGTGATAACTTCCCTATGGAAGGTCCCGTTATTGTTGTACCAAATCATTTGAGTAATAATGATCCACCTATTTGTGGGTATGCATTACCAAGACATGTGCACTTTATGGCAAAGCAGGAGTTATTTGTAAATCCTATTTCTCGATTTTTCTGTACTTGGCTTGGTGCGTTTCCTCTAAACCGTGGAGCCATCGATAAGGTAGCTATACGTCATGCATTAGGTTTATTGAAAGATAATAAGGTGCTAGGTATATTTGCCGAAGGAAATCGACAAAAGAGTGGAAAACTTGGTAGATTCCATGACGGAGCCGCATCCATTGCGTTGCGTACAGGTATTGGCATTACACCAGTTGCGATTATTGGATCTCATAATATGAAGAAAAATCAAGTCGCATGTATTATTGGTAAACAAGTTCCTGTAAGTAAAGCAAAGCCTACACCGGAAGCAATAAAAGAAGTTAATGATCGTGTGAAAGGTGAAATTCAACGCATGATAGATTCGTATCATGAAAATCGTATAGAGGAGACTTTATGGAAATAATTTTGGCTGAAAACCACGGCTTTTGCTATGGCGTAAAACGAGCTGTTGAAATGGCTGATGAGGCTGCCAATAGTGATGGTAAAAGTTATACATTAGGTCCTATCATTCACAATCCTCAAGTTGTAGGGCGCTTAGAAAGTAAAGGTGTAAGCCCCATTCAAGAGGTTGCTGATATCGATGAAGGAACTATGATTATTAGATCTCATGGTGTAGGTCCTGCCATTTACGCTGAAGCCGAAGAAAAGGGCTTACATATTTTAGATGCTACATGTCCTCATGTAAAAAAAGCACAACAAGATGCTAAGTCTGTCATTGAAGATGGCATGACATTGGTGATTTTAGGCGAAAAAAACCATCCTGAGGTTAAAAGCATCAATTTATGGGCAAATAACAGAGGAATAATCATCGAAGATGAAGAATCCGCCGAAAAACTACAAATTGTGGAAAAAATGGGCGTTGTTGTACAAACTACCTTTTCACAATTCAAATTTAACAGTATAATAGAGATATTAGAGAAAAAATCTAAGAATCTTAAGATTTTCAAAACGATATGCAATGCAACGCAAGAACGACAGAACTCTGCCGTTGACTTAGCACGTAATGTAGATCTTATGATAGTGATAGGCGGTAAGAACAGCGGCAATACAAACCGATTGGCAGAGGTTTGTCGTGACGTTGGATGTACAACATATCACATTGAAACTTCTACTGAATTACAACTGGAATGGTTTAACCGAGTACAGACGGTAGGAGTTACAGCAGGAGCATCGACTCCCGACTGGATTATTAAGGAGGTCATTGAGACAATGAAAGATTTTGCAGAATTATTAGCAGCAGAAGGTCAAGAAGAATTTAAGAAAGGGAACGTTGTAGAAGGTACAGTAGTTCAAGTTGAAGATGAACGCGCATATGTATCTTTTGGCTACAAAACTGAAGCCATTTTGAACAGAACTGAAATTTCTTATCCAGCACCAGAATCTGCCAAAGATGTGTTGAAAAATGGTGATGAAATTAAAGCAGTTATCATGAACCACATCAAAGAAGATAATCCTATTTATCTTTCCATGACTCGTTTGGCTAAAGATGAAGATTGGCAATATGTTATCGAAGCACAAGAAAAAGATGAAGCTATCGTATGTAAAGGTATTGATGCTATCCCAGCAGGTTTGGTAGTAACAGTTAAATCCCTTCGTGGTTTCATTCCATTGTCCCAAGGTGATGTTCATTTCGTGAAATCCTTGGACAACTTGGTTGGTACAGAATTTGAAGCTAAAGTACTTGAAATCGATGAAAAGAAAAACCGTTTGGTTCTTTCCCGTCGTGCAGTATTGGAAGTAGAACGTCAAGCTAAATTAGCTGAAGCATTGAAAAACATCAACGTTGGCGACAACTATAAAGGTATCGTTCGTAAAATCATGCCTTATGGTGCTTTCGTAGATATCGGCGGTATTGAAGGTTTACTTCACATTTCCGACATTTCTTGGCAAAAAATCAAAAAAGTGGAAGATGTTCTTTCCGTTGGTCAAGAAATCGAAGTTAAATTACAATCCTTCGACGCTGAAAGCAACAAATTATCCTTGTCCTTAAAAGCTTTATCTAAGAGCCCATGGGACGTAGCTGAAGAAACATTGCACGTTGGCGATGTTATCAACGGTAAAGTTGTTCGTTTGGTAGCTTATGGTGCATTCGTAGCTGTTAACGACGACATCCAAGGTTTACTTCACATTTCTCAAATTACAAAACAACGTAATGCGAAAGTTGAAGATTACTTGAACCGTGGTCAAGAAGTTGAAGTTAAAATCATTTCTCTTAACAAAGATGAAAAGAAATTGGGCTTGGCTTTAACTGAATTGATGGAAGCAAAAGAAACTGCAGAAGACGCTGAATAATTCATTGTCTAATATAAAGGCTAACCAAGGTTTCCTTGGTTAGCCTTTTTGCGTACTATACGTAGAATATGATAAAATATAGTAATGTATTAGATTAGATAATGAGGTGAAACCATGGCAAAACCATTAGTGGCCGTTGTAGGTCGTCCAAATGTAGGGAAATCTACACTTTTTAATGCCATTGTTAATAAACGGATCTCTATCGTTGAAGATATCCCTGGTGTAACAAGGGATCGTATTTACTTTGACGCAGAGTGGTTAAATCGTGAATTTACAATGATCGATACTGGCGGTATCGAATTTATTACAGATAATAGTCATGTTATTCCTAAGATGATGCGATTACAAGCTGAATTGGCTATTGAAGAGGCAGATGTAATCTTATTTGTTGTAGATGGTAAACAAGGTATTGTACCTGCTGATGAAGAGGTTGCTAATATCTTACGTGCTAGCGGTAAACCTGTAGTATTAGTTGTTAACAAAATTGACAGTGTTAATCAGGAACCTAATATTTATGAATTCTACAATCTTGGCTTAGGCGATCCTATCGGTATCTCCGCTAAAAACTTAATGAATTTAGGTGACTTACTAGATGATACGGTTAAACATTTCCCTCCAGTTGGGACAAATGTTGATGACGAAGATACTATTCATGTCGCAGTTATTGGTCGTCCTAATGTAGGCAAATCTTCTTTAACTAATGCTTTATTGGGTCAAGACCGTGTAATTGTATCTGATGTAGCGGGCACAACACGTGACTCTATCGATACATATTGGACTCATGGCGATCAAAAGTTTGTTCTTATCGATACAGCAGGCATGCGTCGTAAGTCTAAAATCGAAGAAGCTGTTGAACGATATAGTATTGTTCGTTCCTTGCGCTCTGTAGACCGTTCAGATATCGTCGTTCTTGTTCTTGATGCTCAAGATGGAGTTACAGAACAAGATAAGAAAATTGCTGGCTATGCTTATGAAGCCGGCAAGGGTGTAATTATTGTTGTTAATAAATGGGATCTTATTGAAAAAGATGACAAAACAACATTGCGCTTTACTGAAGATATTTATGATGAATTAGGTTTCTTGCAATTTGCTCCAATTTTATTTGCTTCAGCACTTACAAAACAACGTATACACCGTTTAGCAGATATGCTTAAGTTTGTATCTGAACAACAATATCGTCGCGTGTCTACAGGTACATTAAATCAATTGTTACAAGATGCTCAAACAGTAAATCCTGTACCTTCTCGTAATGGCAGAATTCCAAAAATTTACTATATGACGCAAGCTAGTGTTAAACCACCTACATTTATTTTGTTTGTAAATGAACCAGAGTTAATTCACTTCTCATATATGCGTTTCTTAGAAAATAGATTGCGTGAGTCTTTCGGTTTTGAAGGAACACCAATTCGTTTAGTATTGCGTGGTAAGAAACGAGATGATGAAGACTAATGGATATTATGATTATTGTATATGCTGTGTTGGTATACCTTATTGGTTCAATTCCTAGTGGCCTAATTATTGGCAAGACCTTCTTTAATACAGATGTACGTCAATACGGTTCTAAAAATATAGGTGCTACTAATACGTATCGCGTTATAGGTCTAAAAGCTGCATTACCAGTATTTCTCTGTGATGCTTTAAAAGGGGCAGCTGGGGTTGTATTGTTGTCCTCTTATGGACCTATGTATATGATCTTAGGTGGTATCCTTGCTATGATGGGCCATAACTGGTCTATTTTCTTAGGCTTTAAAGGTGGTCGTGGGGTAGCTACAGGACTAGGAGTTCTAATTGCTTTATCACCTTTAGTGGCTTTGATTGCCTTCTTGGTATGGGGCGTGATTGTCTATTTTACTAAGCTCGTATCACTAGGATCTATTATAGCGGCAGCTTTAGTACCAATTTTGATGTACTTTACAGGAGAATCTTATTGGTTCGTAGGCTTTGGCGCTTTGGCAGCTTTATTTGTCATTGTTCGACATTGGGATAATATTAAACGTTTACTAGCAGGTAATGAGTTAAAAGTAGAACGTATCAAAAAGGATTAATCTATGAATGTTGTTGTTGTCGGCTCTGGTAGCTGGGGTACTGCTCTTGCTATTAAATCCGTATTAGCTGGAAATACTACAACTTTATATTGTCGACGCCCAGAATTTGCTAAACAATTAGCAGAAGATTTAGAGAATAAAGAGTACTTACCAGGTGTAACATTACCAAAGGAATTACTATATAGCTCAGATCTAGGTACTTGTATCAAAGCGGCTGATATCGTTCTCATGGTTACACCATCTATACATGTACGTACTAGCTTAGAGTCTCTTAAACCATATGCGCATAAAGAACAATCTTATATACTTTGCTCAAAAGGTGTAGAACGTACTACTGGCAAGTTATTAACTACAGTTATGCGAGAGGTACTTGGTCCTGTGGGATGTCATCTCGCTGTTCTATCTGGTCCAAATCATGCTGAGGAAATTGGTCGTGATTTGCCTGCTGCCTCTGTATTGAGTACAGAAAATCTTGAAGTGGCCACCATGTTACAGAAAACATTATGTAGTCAAAACTTTAGGATTTATGCAAATACAGATATTACCGGTGTTGAATTAGCTGGGGCTACGAAGAATATTATTGCTCTTGCCGCAGGGATCGTTGACGGCTTGAAGTTAGGTGATAACTGTAAAGCCTTACTCTTAACTCGTGGTTTGCATGAGATGACTCGCTTTGGTGTAGCCTTAGGGGCACAAAAGGAAACCTATGCTGGTCTTGCTGGTATGGGGGATTTGATTGCCACTTGTATGAGTCCTCATGGCCGTAATAGAGCAGCTGGTCAACAATTAGCAGATGGAAAAACAATGGACTATATCATTAATCATACGAATATGGTTGTAGAAGGCTTCTTTGCTACGGACATTGTTTATAAGATGGCTTGTGAACATCATATTGAAATGCCTATAACTAAGGCTTTATATGAAGTCTTATATGAAGAAAAATCTCCAGCTTTGGCATTAGCTGAATTGATGGGACGAGATATTAAAATTGAAGTATCATAAATAAAAGATACTTTTAATTTGGTTATTTATATACTATAATTAATGAGTATAATCTTGTGAGGGTTGTATGCGAATTATTGGCGGAACTGCAAAGGGACATACTATAAAAGCACCTAAAGGGGTAGATACTAGACCTACACTTGATCGTGTTCGTGAAAGTGTGTTTAATGTATTATCTAATAGAGGTATATTTGGTACTCATGTATTAGATATATTTTCTGGTACAGGTGCAGTAGCTATTGAAGCCTTAAGTCGTGGTGCAGCACATGCAGTAGCGGTAGACTTTAAAACAGGAAAGTTGATTTTAGAGAATGCTAAACACTGTCATGTGGAAGATCGGTTAGAAATCATTCCGAGGAAACTTTCACAATTAAAAAACTATATGATGGGACAACAGTTCGATTATATTTTTTCTGATCCACCATATGAAAATGGATTTATACAAGACACCATAGATTTGGTTGTGACCTATGATTTATTAAAGCCTGACGGTGTTTTATTATTAGAACACCATAAGGACGAGGCATTTTCCTTGCCTGAATCATGGGAATGTATAAAAGAACAGAAATTTGGTTATACGATGGTTTCCTATTTTGTAAACATAGCTGAAAGGAGCTAAACCTGTGCGTATAGGTGTATGTCCGGGTAGTTTTGACCCAGTTACAAATGGACATGTTGATATTTTTGAACGCGGCAGTCGATTAGTTGATAAATTAATCATTGCTGTTAGCTCAAATCCGAATAAAAATTCCTTGTTTACCATGGAAGAACGGGTTGAGATGATTCGAAATTCTGTCAAACATATTCCTAATGTTGAAATTGATTGTACAGGTGGTCTACTTAACAAGTATGTTAAATCTAAGAATGCGACTATCATCATTCGAGGATTGCGAGCTTTAAGTGACTTTGAATATGAATTTCAACGTGCTTTGTTTGCAAAATATTTGGATGATGATATTGAAACTGTATTTATTATGACTAATAATAAATACTCTTTCGTCAGCTCCACAGGTATTCGTGAACTTGCAAAATTTGGCGGTAAGCTAGATGGGTTAGTTCCGGATGATGTTAAGGAAAAACTTGAAGAACGCTTTAATACGGTCCATAATAAATAGGGGTGAATTGTATGAAAACAGAAAAATTATTAGAAGATTTAGAGGTTCTTATTGAATCTAGCAGCCGTATTCCTATGACTACTAAACGTATGGTTGAGGAAGACGAAATTATGCGTATTATTGATTCTATTCAAGAGTCCTTACCATTGGAACTTGAAGAGTCTCGTCGTATTGTAGCTGATAAAGATAAAGTATTAGCTGATGCTCAACGTCAAGCTGAAACTCTAATTGATCAAGCTAAAGACTACATTGCTAAATTAACTGCTGAAAGCGAACTTGTAAAACAAGCGCAAGAACAAGCAAATCAAATTATCAATGCAGCTAACCAATCCTCTGAAGAATTGAAATCTAGCTCTATTCAATATGCTGGTGATGTTCTTAAATATGTGGAAAACAACTTAGAGAAAACATTGGAAAGCTTACGTCAAAATCGTGAAAGTTTGAAACAAACTGAACAACGTACAGAAGAAAACCAATAATATAAATAAAAAGAAGCGAAGGGTTTCCTTCGCTTCTTTTTTTATTCAGTATAATTATCGGGTTTTTTAGGCTCTACAATCATTGTTTGATGAGTATTAAAGATAACAAATCCAAGAGGAGACCCAGGTGGTTTTTTGATATTTTTAATATATGTATAGTCTACAGGCACCTTACTAGTCTCGCGAGCCTTACTAAAATATGCTGCATATTGAGCAACCTTTGATAAAATCATGTCATCAGGCTCTACATTGAGTCTTAATATGAGGTGAGAACCTTGAATATCTTGTGTATGGAACCAAATATCGGTTGGTTTTGCAAACCGATGGGTTAAATATTCGTTTTGTTGATTATTACGACCAATAAATATTTCGCCTTCATCAATGGTTAAATGAATGTAATTGGATTTGCCTAGCTTGTAAGATAGGGGCTTTTTAGATTTTTTTATAATACCTGCATCCATACACTCTTTACGAATTTCCTCTAGGCTTTCACGGGTAGTAGCTAATGAAATACTATATAAAATCGATTTGAGATATTCCAGTTTTGTAGTACTAGCATTAAGTTGATATTCGCCGCTAACCATACGATTTTTCAATTTCGTATAGAGTTTGTAATACCATTGACCGTTTTCTACAATCGTAAGATTTGGCTTTAAGGGGATAGTCAATAACTCTCCTTCTTCAGAAAGAAGATTTGGTAATTGGATAGAAGGTTCATATTGTACCTGTAAGTGGGCATTAATCATTAAGATATCGCCATATAGTTTATAGGTATCCATTTTATTGGTGTCATCTAATTCATCTTTGATTTTTTGATGACGAACTTCTTCTTTCTTGATAGCCGCTGTTAAGATCTTTTCTAGTTCCTTATCAGCAGTGTGAATTGATTTTGTATTGTGAATCGATTCTTCTAGAGCCTCTGAAATCGTACTATATTCTTTTAGTACTTTATAATTGTGTAACGTAAAGGTAGCGTGTGCTTTTTTATTATTCTCATTGATTAAAGTAAGCAAGCCATGACTGTCTTGGAGTTTTGCTTTTAGCTCATATAATGACTTGGCTAATGTATCTAATTGATCTGGACTTAAATCAGTTATAGATTCATCACCATCTAGATTGGCAGTCCATAATACTTCATCTAATAAGGGTTTGCCAAAGCCGTTAAAGATGGCCCGTATAGATTGCTGTACAGTACCATCACCAAAGGAAGTTAGTAGATTTTTGATTTCTTCATAATCGAAGTCCATCAAACTTACACGATTAGCATTTGGTGGTAATTCATAGTTAAGTTTAGGACTAATAGACCGTTCACGATTCATTAAAGGGGATACGTGAATTAAGGATTCTAAAATGACTCCATCTTGTACAAAAATACAGTTTGAATATTTGCCCATTAATTCTACATAGATAAATGTACTTGTAATAGACCCATCCATTTCAAGCTTATCCGTTTGGATGCACATGATTCGGTCACCATTAATTTGTTCCACCTTTACAATGCGGCTACCTTCAATATGTTTACGAAGAAACATACATAGTGAACTTGGTTCTTTTGGTAAATCCTGGATCGGTTTGCTAAGATACATTGCAGGGGTTGCACCAACGGTAACAATCAAGTTTTGATCTTCGTTAAGGGCTCGAATTTTAAATAGTAATGTAGTTTTATCTATTTGATATAATTTTTGTATTTGACCCGTTTGTAATCGCTCGTTTAATTCTTTAGCGAGAACAGACATGGTAAGTCCGTCTAAATTCATAGTACTCCTTTCAATTTTATTTAGAAGTATAGTTTAGTATAACATAATGTACATATAATTTTTAGTATTTAAACACGGAATGTATAATTCGTGGTACAATAATAAAAACTGCTAAGGAGGATATCATATGAAAAGTATGACCGGTTTTGGTTCTGGTACCGCAACCAAAGATGGCATTACCTGTACAGTAGAAATTAAGTCCGTAAATGCACGATTTCTTGATTTATTTATACGTAGTCCAAAGCAAATAAACCCTTTTGAAAGTATTATTCGCGGGTTAGTACAAAATCGGATTACTCGTGGTAAAGTTGAAGTATCTGTTTCTATTCAGGATGCAGGGGAAAGACCTAAAACTTTTACAATAAATAGTGTATTGAGAAAGCAGATACAAGAATTGCTTGTTCAAGAAGAGTTTTATGATGACCCTAAAAAAGTGCCTTTACAAGCGGTCAATTCCATTTCTAATGAATGGATACAACAACAAGACACTCCGATTGCAGAAGATGTGCTTTCAGAAATAGTACAAGAATCTACAAACCAAGCACTAGATGCCTTAATAACAATGCGTACTGTAGAAGGTAAACATATTGAACAAGATTTATTGTCTCGTATCACTACTTTAGAAAATATAATCAAGAGTATTGATGAGAATAAGGCCGGCGCTGTAGATGCGTATCGTGAGCATATAAAGGGAAAAATTCAAGAATATTTAGTGTCTTTAGAAGCGAGTATCAGTGAAGATCGTTTTTTGCAGGAAATTGCTTTATTGGCTGATAAGACTGATATTACGGAAGAGATTGTCCGATTTACCTCACATGTGGTACAATTAAAAAACACACTTGTAGATGAGAATTCCATCGGTCGTAAGGTGGATTTTATTTTGCAAGAAATGAATCGTGAAGTGAATACAATTGGTTCCAAAGCTATGGATTCAAGTATTACAGAGTTTGTGGTTCAGCTAAAATGTGAGTTAGAGAAAATTAGAGAACAAGTACAGAATGTAGAGTAATAGGAGGTCCATAAATGAGTATTCAATTATTGAATATAGGCTTTGGTAATATGGTATCTGCTAACCGTGTTATGGCTATTATTAGTCCCGAATCTGCACCAATTAAACGTATGGTTCAAGATGCACGTGATAAGGGCCTGCTCATTGATGCTACATATGGTCGTAAGACTCGTGCTGTATTAGTTATGGATAGTGGTCAAATTGTATTATCTGCAATTCAACCAGAAACCGTAGCACATCGACTTGTGCAATATGATGTAGACGAAGATACAGTAGAATCATAGGAGTACATATGTCAGACAGAGGATTATTAATCGTTATATCCGGGCCATCTGGCGCAGGTAAAGGTACGATTTGTGCGAATATTCGAAAAGAAATGCCTAATTTAGTATATTCTGTTTCAATGACCACACGGGCACCTCGTGTTGGTGAAGTAGAAGGGGTTAATTACTTCTTTCGCTCGAAACAAGAATTTGAAACTTTATTAAGTGAAGATGCATTTTTAGAATATGCAAAAGTATATGATAATTACTACGGTACACCGAAGCAACATGTAATGGATTTATTGGATGATGGTAAAAGTGTACTGTTAGAAATTGATATTCAAGGTGCTATGCAAGTAAAAGAGCGTTTTAGTGATGCTGTATTTATTTATATAGTACCACCGTCTTTAACTGAGTTATCTGAGCGCTTACACAACCGCGGTACAGATGCGAAAGAAGTTATTGATAAACGGTTGTCATTAGCTTGTTCTGAATTGGCATTAGCCCATCGATATGACTATATAGTTGTAAATGATGATCTCGGAGAGGCATCAGAGAAGGTTGCATCTATTTTACGAGCTGAATCCTGTAAGATTAGTCGCAATAAAGAGCAAATTCAATTTATTTATAAACAATATCAAGAGTCTAAGGAGAAGTGATAGTATGATGGTAAAACCTCCATTGAAAAAATTGGAAAATCAAGTAGATAGCAAATACACTTTGGTAACATTGGCAGCTAAACGCGCTCGTGAACTAACAGATGGTGAACCATGCTTAGCTGAATCTACACATGCAACTGACAAGCCTGTTTCCTTGGCATTCTATGAAATTGCCGAAGGTGAAGTGACTTATAAACGCACAAAAGAAGGCATTAAATAAGAAAAAAATTCCTTGTATCATTGATACAAGGAATTTTTAAAAGGAGAAGAAAATGCGAGGAAAACATATCATTGTCGCTGTATCTGCAGGTATTGCTGCGTATAAGGCAATTGAAGTAGTTAGCAGACTTCGTAAAAAAGGTGCTGAAGTGAAGGTGGTTATGACTCAAAACTCCACTCATATAGCTTCACCTCTTACATTTGGTGAAATTAGTGGACATCCTGTAGCTATCGACATGTTTGAACAAGTTCATCAATGGGATGTGGAGCATATTGCACTAGCAACATGGGCAGATGCATATGTGGTTGTACCTGCTACAGCAAATGTGATTGGCAAAATTTATGCCGGTATTGCAGATGATATGCTAACGACAACAATAATGGCTACTAAGGCGCCAAAATATCTTTGTCCGGCTATGAATACCGAAATGTATAATAATCCCATTACGCAACGAAATTTAGAGGGATTACAGGCTTTGGGGTACCATATTATGGAACCGGCTGAAGGTTGGCTTGCTTGTGGCGTTACAGGTGTTGGTCGCTTACCAGAGCCTGTAGCTATTGTAGAATGGATTGAAGCCCAACTGTGTAAAACTTCTGAACTTGAAGGTACTACAGTGCTTGTCACTGCTGGTGGTACTCAGGAGAACATAGATCCAGTTCGTTATATTGGAAATCGTTCAAGCGGTAAAATGGGATATGCTATTGCTGAACAAGCTGTACGAATGGGTGCGAATGTCATTTTAGTGAGTGCCCCTACATCTTTATCAGTGCCAAGTGGTGTTGAATTTGTTCCAGTAGATTCTGCACTTTCCATGCAAGAAGCTGTTGAATCTCGATACGATACGGTAGATGTAGTTGTTATGGCCGCTGCAGTATCTGACTTTAGAGTCCTTCATAAAGCAGAGCAAAAAATCAAAAAAATGGAGTCTATGACATTAGAACTTGTTAAGAATCCAGATATCCTACAAGGTTTAGGTGCTAAAAAGAAACATCAAATTCTTGTTGGGTTTGCAGCAGAAACAGAACATGTAATCGAGTATGGTCAAGATAAGGTAGCTAGAAAAAATCTAGATATGCTTGTAGCCAATGATGTAAGTAAGTCTAATGCTGGTTTTAATGTAGATACAAATGAAGGCTACTTCTTATATCCTAATAAAGATCCAAAAGAAATGCCTAATATGAAAAAATCTGAGTTAGCACATAACATTATGAAAGAAGTTGTGGAATTAGTAAAAAATAAATAGCACTGATACATAATTGTATCTTAAATTTTGTAGTTTGTTGTACATAGAAAGAAGTGTTATTTACATGTTTGCTATTCAAAAAGCTTATTTGGATGGCTCGTTAAGCAAAGATAAATGGAGCAATAATATTATTGCTGGTTTGGTGGTAGGAGTTGTAGCACTACCATTAGCCATGGCCTTTGCTATCGCCAGTGGAGTTGCGCCGCAAGCGGGTATCTATACTGCTATTATTGCAGGTATATTCGTTTCCTTATTTGGTGGTTCACCTGTACAGATTGCTGGTCCTACAGGGGCTTTCATCGTCCTATTAAGTAGTATAGTTGTAAACTATGGGTTCGAAGGTTTACAAATTGCTACTATGATGGCTGGTATTATGCTTATCTTGATGAGTGTAGCGAAGTTAGGTACAGTTATCCGATTTATTCCGGCTCCTGTTATTATGGGGTTCACAGCTGGTATTGGGGTTACGATTTGGGTTGGTCAATGGCCGTATTTCTTTGGATTTCCCCAATTACCTTATATGGTTCATTTTCATGAGAAATTGTGGGCTATGATTCAATCTTTGCCAAACTCAGATTTACCGACATTAGGTATAGCCGTATTAAGTTTAGCTTTATTATTGATATTACCTAAAATTCCGTATATCAAAAAAGTGCCAGCTCCTATTGTGGCCATGGTTGTAGCTACGATTATTCAAGCTGTTTATCAATTTCCCAGTGTATTGACGATTGGTAGTGCTTTTGGAGGCATTCCTCAAGGTTTACCAGAATTTTCTATACCGATTCTAAGCTTTGATAAAATATTAACTTTAATCGGACCTGCTTTTACCATTGCTATGCTGGGTGCTATAGAATCTTTGTTATCTGCAGTTGTAGCGGATGGTATGAGTGGTACAAAGCATGAATCAAATACTGAGTTGTTTGGACAAGGACTGGCTAATGTATTTGCCCCTTTATTTGGTGGTATTGCATCTACAGGAGCGATTGCGCGTACTGCTACCAATATTCGCCAAGGTGGTAATTCTCTATTAGCTGGTATCATTCATGCCATAACACTATGCATTATTTTGTTATTTTTAGCGCCTTATGCTGTTTATATTCCGTTAGCATCAATGGCTGCCATTCTTTTTGTTGTTGCCTATAATATGAGTGATGCGCCGCGATTTGTTCGCATGCTTATTTTAGCGCCACGACCAGATCAAGTTATTTTGCTTCTCACATTCTTTTTAACCATTTTCACAGATTTGGTTGTAGCCGTAAACGTAGGTGTAGTACTGGCTGTATTACAATTCATGCGTAAAATGGTTAATACTATTGACGTGCACGAAGCAAGTTGTGCTGAATTATCTGAGCAGATTAAACATGAAATCACAATACACCCTGATATCATGGTATATACAGTAGAAGGGCCGTTATTTTTTGGTGCTATAAGTGCTTTTGATCGGGCATTAAATTCGATTCATAAAGATCCTAAATATTTGATAATTCGTTTTGTGAAAGTACCATTTGTAGATTTAACGGGCTTACGTATATTACGTAGTATCATTGAAGAACTCCAAAAGAGAGGTATCGAGGTATTACTAAGTGATGTAAGTTATGATATACGTCGCGAAATGTACAAGTCTGATTTTTTAGATATTCTTGGTCGCCATCACATGTATCGAAAATTTGATAGTGCTCTTCACAAAGCTGAACACGATTTGGCTTTACTAGAGGCGAAAGAAATATAATAATGACTTGCTTTATCAATGCAAATACACTATAATATTTCTGTAACTCATCAAGAGTAGTGGAGGGATAGGCCCTGTGAAGCTACAGCAACCATTCCAAGAGGAAAAGGTGCTAATTCCTATGACAAATGTCGTTAGATGGGAGGGTCTCTCATGAGTACATGAGAGGCTTTTTTTCGTATTAGGAGGATAAAATGGCTGAAAAACATATGTTTTTTACTTCTGAATCTGTTACTGAAGGCCATCCAGATAAAATAGCTGACCAAATTTCTGATGCTGTTTTGGATGCGATTATTGAAAAAGATCCAACTGCTCGTGTAGCTTGTGAAACTTTAGTTACTACGGGTCTAGTTCATGTAGTAGGTGAAATCTCTACAAATACTTATGTGGATATTCCTCGCATCGTACGTGATACTGTTCGAGATATCGGCTATACACGTGCTAAATTTGGTTTTGACTGCGATACTTGTGGTGTATTAGTTTCTATCGATGAACAATCTGCTGATATCGCTATGGGCGTAGATGAAGCTCTTGAATCTAAAGATGGTAATGGTGAAGCACTAGATAAAATTGGTGCTGGTGACCAAGGTATGATGTTTGGTTATGCATCTAATGAAACACCTGAACTTATGCCAATGCCTATTTCTTTGGCTCATCGTTTATCCCGTCGTCTTACAGAAGTTCGTAAAGACGGTACTTTGACATACCTTCGTCCAGATGGTAAAACTCAAGTTACTGTTGAATATGTTGATGGTAAACCAAAACGTATTGATACAATCGTTATTTCTACGCAACATAGCCCTGAAGTAACTCAAGAACAAATTAAAGCAGATTTGAAACGCTTTGTTATCGACGCAGCGTTGCCTGCTGAATTTGTTGATGAAAATACAAAATACTTCATCAACCCAACTGGCCGTTTCGTAATCGGTGGCCCTCATGGTGATGCTGGTTTGACTGGCCGTAAAATCATCGTAGATACTTATGGCGGTATGGCTCGTCATGGCGGCGGTGCTTTCTCTGGTAAAGATCCATCTAAGGTAGACCGCTCTGCAGCATATGCTGCTCGTTATGTAGCTAAAAACGTTGTTGCAGCAGGTCTTGCTGATAAATGTGAAGTACAAGTTGCTTACGCAATCGGCGTTGCTCATCCTGTATCTATCTTAGTTGATACTTTTGGTACAGGTCATATTGAGGAAACTAAAATTCAAGAACTCGTTAAGAAACATTTCGACCTTCGTCCAGCAGGTATTATTGAAATGCTTGATTTGTTAAAACCTCATTATCGCAAAACTGCAGCATATGGTCACTTCGGTAGAACTGATGTAGATTTACCTTGGGAACGTACTGACAAAGCAGCAATTTTAAAAGCTGAAGCTGGCTTATAATACAAAAGGTCTTAGTAGAATTTCTACTGAGACCTTTTATAATAAATGAAAGGAAATAGTGTATGCGTGTCGCACAAGTTATTATTAATAGACCTGCTAAACAACTTCATAAACCATTAAGCTACTTAATGCCTGAAAAGTTTGGAAATGTCTTACCTGGCACACGTGTACTTATTCCATTAGGCAATAGTCGTGAAGAGGGTATTCTAATTGGTTATGAAGAATTATTAGAACCCCCTGAATTTAAATTACGAAATATTGTTCAAGTATTAGACAATGAACCGTGGTTTACACCTGAAATGATGGATACTGCACGTCGTTTAAATGAATATTATTTATTCTCTTATGGCGATGCATTGCGTTTGTTTACAGTTAATAAAACCCTTAAATCCTATGAAGCGCCTAAGGAAGAATGGCTTGTTGTTACGCCTGCTTTTTCTGTAGAACAATTTAGTGAGCGAAAAAAGAAGCAACGAGAGTTAGCCAAATATTTACTTGAAGTAGGTGGTGCATCAAAAGCTTTATTATTGGCCAAAGGATTTTCTCGTATGGTCATTAAACAAGTGAGTGAAGCTAAGGGGATTACCAATGAATCTAGATTTAAAGCTACAAAGACTACCTTTGATGAACTGTTTACAGAAGAAGTAAATATACCATTAACTGATGCACAACAAGCGGTATATAAGCCTATTCAAGAGGCGATGAATTCACATCAACATAAAACCTTTTTATTGCATGGTGTAACAGGTAGTGGGAAAACGCAACTGTATTTAAAAGCCACAGCCCGCTGTATAAGTCAAGATAAGACCGCTATTATACTGGTTCCAGAAATTATTTTGACAGATCAAATTGTACGGCGCTTTGTAGAAACCTTTGGTGATGAAGTTGTAGTATTTCATAGTAAATTGACGGTCCAACAACGTAATAATAACTGGGAGCGTTTACGTCGCAAGGATAGTCATATTATTATTGGTGCCCGATCAGCAGTTTTTGCTCCAGCAGAGGATATTGGTCTTATCGTAGTCGATGAAGAACACGATACATCTTATAAGCAAGAGGATATGGTTCGTTATCATGCCCGTAACGTTGCCTTATGGCGTGGAGAAGCACATGGTTGTCCTGTCATATTAGGTTCCGCTACACCAGCTGTTACTTCTTATTATAAAGCTAAGCAAGGGGAGTATCATTTGCTAGAGTTGCCTCATCGAATTTTTGAACAACCCATGCCAAAGGTAACGATTGTTGATATGAAGGAAGAAATTCTTCATGGCAACTATTCTGTTTTTTCTGATGCTATGAGTAGCTTGATTCAAAAAACATTGAACGAACATAATCAAATGATTATTCTTTTAAATAGACGTGGTTACAATACATTTGTTATGTGTAGAGACTGTGGAGAAACCATTATGTGTCCACATTGTGATGTGGCAATGGTGTATCATCAAGCTGGTGAGGAATTGCGTTGTCACTATTGTGAACATCATGAACCAATTCCTACGGTATGCCCAAAATGTAATAGCAAACGTATTAAGTTCTTTGGTTCAGGCACACAAAAGGTTGAAGAAGAATTACGACGGCACTTTAAATCTGCACGTATTGCTCGACTTGATCAAGATGTGACAAAGAATAAGCAATTAGCAGAAGATATTTTACATGATTTTGGGGCCCATAAATATGATATTTTATTGGGAACTCAAATGGTATCAAAAGGGCATGACTTTAAAGATGTAACAGCTGTTGGTATTTTAACGGCTGATTCCGTTTTAAATATTCCTGTATATACTGCATCTGAACGAACTTTTGATCTGCTTACCCAGACTTCTGGTAGGGCTGGTAGAGGTGATAAAACGGGCAGTGTTGTTATACAAACATATAATCCTTTAAATTATGCTATAATAAAGAGTAAGGCTCATGATTATGTAGGCTTTTACAATGAAGAAATTCAAAATCGTAAAGCCTTAGGATATCCTCCATTTAGAGAGATGATACATATGGTAGTGCGTCATCAGAACATGGACACCTTGGAGACCATTGCTAATCGCATTGTAAGCGATTTAGAGGCTCATAAAGATAATAGCGATATGCTCATCAATGGTCCTTATGAAGCAAGTATTAAAAAGGTACGGGATATGTATCGTTTAGCGATTATGATTCGCGGTACCGATTTATCAAATTTAAAAGAATATATATATAATTCGTGGATCTTCACACAAGAAGGACTTTTGATTGATGTAGATCCAGTTTAGTATAGGAGTATAAATGGCAGTATTAGACGTTGTGAAAGCAGGTCATCCCGTTTTAAAACAAATTGCGGAACCTGTAGAACATGTTAATAAAAAACTTAGAGCCCTTATCGATGATATGGCTGAAACAATGTATGAAACCGAAGGTGTTGGACTGGCTGCACCTCAAGTAGCTGTATCTAAACGAATTATCGTCGTAGATGATCATGCTGGTAGTGGTCTCATTGCCTTAATTAATCCTGAAATCACTCATGCTGAAGGCTCCCAAGTGGGACCAGAAGGATGTTTGAGTGTACCTGGTTATTTTGGTGATGTTGAAAGATTCGATAAAATCACAGTTAAAGGAATTGACCCTCATAATAAAAAGGTAACAATTAAAGCTGAAGGATTCTTGGCGCGTATTTTTCAACATGAAATTGACCATTTAGAAGGGCATTTGTTTATTGAAAAAGCAACTAACTTACGATTGATTACGGATCATCCAGAGGAGAAAGAAATTGTCTAATCAAAAACAATTGCGCGTCGTATTTATGGGGACACCAGACTTTTCCGTTCCTACTTTAGAAGCATTAATTAAGGCTGGACACTCTATAGTTGGTGTATACTGCCAGCCTGATAAACAAAAAGGTCGCGGTAAACAAGTTCAAATGCCACCTGTAAAAGTAGCAGCGCTGAAACATAATTTACCTGTGTTCCAACCTGTCACCTTACGTGATGAACAAGTACAAGCGGAACTTGAAGCGTTACAACCTGATGTAGTAGTGGTTATTGCGTACGGTAAAATCTTACCGCCATGGCTTATTCGCTTACCTCAATATGGATGTATTAACGTCCATGCATCTATTTTACCTAAGTATAGAGGGGCTGCGCCGATTCATTATGCCATTTTAAATGGGGATACTAAAACAGGTGTTACCATTATGCATATGGATGATGGTCTTGATACTGGTGACATTATCGATATCGTGGAAACCGATATCTTACCTGGTGAAACGACAGGGCAATTATTTGAACGTATGGCTGTACTTGGTGGCGAAACGATTGTTCCCGTATTAACTCGTTGGGTTAATGGGGAAATTGTGGCAACTCCACAAGATGATACAATGGCTACACACACTGCCAAAATTACAAAAGAAATGGGACATATTGATTGGTCTAAATCTGCGAATGAAATTGTAAATCTCATTAGGGGACTTAATCCAGCACCTGGATGTTATACGTATCTCGATGGAAAACGCTTAAAAGTTTGGTCTGGAGAAGTGGTTCCAAGTGATACGACTCACTGTTTGATAGATGTCCATGGTAAACATGTACCAATTGCTATATCTGCTACAACCGTGCCTGGTACAATCGTATCTAAAACAGCTGGGTTAGGTGTATTTTGTGGTGATGGAAATATAATTCTATTAACAGAAGTTCAACCAGAAAATAAAAAGCGTATTTCTGCTATAGATTTTATAAATGGTCATCAAATAAAGGAAGGTATCGTTTTTGGAGACTCAATGTAAGCAGTACGAAACGTATCCGTTATACCTTATATTATCATCAATTACATGTGCTTTAATTACTGCCATAATCGGCTTTCTAATGTACGTGTTAGAACCTGGGCTTACACAATTACATCCTATTGTACCCATAATTATTACAGTTGTTTTTTCTGTATGTATTGGTGCTATATGGTTATTGTGCTTATCCTTGATTATTGCTAGTTTTGGTATTATACGGTTACATCCTATTGTTTTAAGGCTAGCCAATCAGTTTATATATGGATTATTTCCATTATCTTTATTGATTGGTAAAGTGAGAGGGGTTACTAAGGATCAATTGCGTCAATCTATGATTGATTTAATTAATCATCTCGTGATGCTAGATATGTATACGGTTGATCCAAAACGCATATTGTTATTAACACCGCATTGTTTACAGGAAAGCTCGTGTGTTCATAAGGTTACACATGATGTATATAATTGTAAACAGTGTGGTAGATGCCAGGTTGGAAGTTTATTACAAGTTGCCAAAGATTATGGCTGTCAATTTATAGTTGTAACAGGTGGTACATTAGCGCGAATGAAGGTAAAAGAAGCAAGGCCTAAGGCTATTGTAGCCATTGCTTGTGAACGTGATTTAGCAAGTGGTATGGCCGATGTATTTCCTATACCTGTCATTGGTGTTTTAAATGAAAGACCTAATGGACCATGTTGCAATACTACAGTGGATCCTGAACGAGTTCGTGCAGCAGTTGAACAATTAATTGGTAGGAAAAACAATGACTGAAGTAAAAAGTTATGAACAACAAAATATTCGATTGCTCGCAGTGAAAGCTTTGAGTGATATTAATCGTAATGGTGCTTATGCGAATATCAAGTTACAGGAGTATTTACAGAAATATCATCTATCCGATTTAGACAGACGATTTTTTACTGAGTTGGTATATGGTGTTATTCGTAGAAAAAATTATCTTGATGCCATTATTATTCACTTTGCAAAACGACCTCTCAAGAAATTATCTTCAATGGTTGTAGAAATTCTTAGACTAGGTATTTACCAAATTATCTATATGGATAAGGTACCTGAAAGTGCAGCTGTCAATGAATCTGTTAAATTGGCTAAAAAGTTAACTAGAGGTTTATCTGGTTTTGTAAATGCAGTGTTACGTTCCGTTTTGCGTGAAAGTGATAGTATTTCTATTGGTGAACTTGCTAAATCTGAGGCTGAAGAAATTTCTTTCATTTATAATCAACCATTATGGCTGGTTAATTTATGGATGAATGAAATGGGTAAGGATAAGACTATAGATCTTTGCGCTTGGTTTAATGAACAACCTAGATTGACGGCACGTATCAATACGATAAAAATATCTATTGAGGATTGCCTAAAAGAATTACAAGATTTAGGTTGGACCGTTGAACAGGATACATATATTCCAGAAGTAGTTTATATTAATGCGCATCAAGGCCATTTAGAAAAAGCAAAACCTGTTATCGATGGGCACATTACCTTTATGGATAAAGCATCTATGTTAGTGGCCCATGTAGTAAATCCGCAGCCAGGAGAGCGCATATTAGATTGTTGTGCTGCACCAGGTGGTAAGTCTATGCATATGGCAAGCCTCATGAATAATACAGGCGCTATTATGAGTTGTGATATATACGATCATAAATTAGACCTTATGAATCACAATGCTCAGCGATTGGGCGTATCTATTGTTTCTACTAAGCTCCAAGATGGTCGTTATTTACCTGATAATTGGAAGGAACAATTCGATCGTGTCTTAGTTGATGCACCATGTTCTGGACTTGGCATTTTACAAAAAAAATTAGATATGCGTTGGAGAAAAACAGAATCCTTACTTACTGAATTGCCTCCATTACAGCTTGAAATATTAGAAAAAGCCGCTGAAATGGTCAAAGTTAACGGATATTTAGTATATTCTACATGTACTATCAATAGCGGTGAAAATGAGGATGTATTGGAAAAATTCTTAGCAACTCATAAGAACTTTGTTATTGACCCTGTATCCTATGAAGGATTACCACCATCTACCGATGGTATGATTACAACATATCCACCGCGAGATCATATGGATGGATTCTTCATGGCTCGTATGAAGCGCATATCATAATAATAGAAATGGAGTACCATGATAGAATTATTGGGTAAGTCTTTAGAAGAATTACAATCTATCTTTAAGACCCATAATATACAAAAGTTTCGAGCGAAACAGTTAATCGACTATATCTATCATAGATATGTGTTTGATTTTCAAGACATGACACAATTTCCAAAAGAATTGCGTCAATGGTTAAGTGATAACTGTATTATTTCTTTACCTACATTAATTACAGAGTCTGTTTCTCCAGATGGGAAGACTCGTAAAATACTCGTTGAAATGACAGATCAAAGCCGAGTAGAAGCCGTTCTGATGGAACAACACTATGGTTATTCCGTATGTGTTTCATCCCAAGTAGGCTGTGCTATGGGATGTGTATTCTGTGCTTCTACACAAGGCGGTTTGTACCGTGATTTGACAGCGGCTGAAATCATAGGTCAAGTTGTTATCTTCGGGGCTCTTACTAAAGAGCAAATTCATTCTGTTGTCGTTATGGGCGCAGGTGAGCCGTTACAAAACTATGATAATGTGTTACAAGCTTTACAACTGTTACACGATCCTGTAATTTGTAATATTAGTTATCGTAAGATGACGATTTCTACCTGTGGATGGGTTCCTAACATCTATAAGCTAGCTGATGAAGGATTGCCTATAACATTAGCACTCTCATTACATGCTACAAATAATGAAGTGCGTCGTAGTATTATGCCTGTTGGGGCTCGTTATGAATTGACGGAAGTCTTAGATGCGGTAAAATATTATTATGATACGACTCAACGTCGTATTACCTTTGAGTATATCCTTATAGATTCTATAAACGCATCTATGGAGGAGGCTCATGCTTTGGGAGAAATCTGTAAGGATTTCCCAAATTGCCATGTTAATTTAATTCCTGTTAACGGCAATGAACATATTGAATTATATAAACCATCTATTACGAATATGAATACATTTAAAGACATCGTTGCTTCCTATGGCGTATCTGTAACGGTACGTAAAGAGATGGGCGATGCAATCCAAGCCGCATGTGGGCAGCTAAAAGCAGCTCACGGTCGGAAAAAGGAGAATCATGAATAATTTTGTTGGTTTAAGTAAAATTGGACTTGTGCGTCAGCGCAATGAAGATCGATTTTTTATAGACGGTCCTATTTGTGCTGTCACTGATGGCATGGGTGGCTATAGTGGTGGTGAAATCGCTAGTACCTATGCTGTTGATGAAATAAAAGAATATTTGGCCTCCCTTCAAACGGTTGGTCAACAAGACTTATGCGATGCCATTATTCATGCAAATGAACGTATAGCCAATCGCGTAGCTCATGAAGAACGTCTTGCTGGTATGGGTACTACTGCTGTTGTTACAGCTATTAATGGTAACCAATTATACTGGGCAAGTGTTGGTGATAGTCGTTTGTATGTATATAGAGATGGTCTTTTACGACAAATTACTACAGATCATTCTATGGTACAAGAATTATTAGCTGCTGGAGAGATTACAAAGGATGAAATGCTAAATCATCCTCAAAGAAACTTATTAACCCGTGCAGTCGGTGTTGATAATACTTTAGAGGTAGATAGTGGTGTAGAATCCATTCTTCCAGGTGATCGTATTTTACTTTGCACTGATGGACTATGCGGATATGTATCAGATGATGTAATTGCTAGTGCTTTACAATCTACTGATGATGATATGAAAGTTATAGAGTCATTAATGGAATCCGTATATGATGTCGGAGCAGGAGATAATGTGACCATTGTGGTGGGAACAATCTAATCTAGAAATGGAGAAATAATGAGTACTATGAATATAAAAGGTTTACTTCTAGATAACCGCTACCGAATAGTTGATAAAATTGGCGTTGGCGGAATGGCAGACGTATACCTTGGAGAAGATACCTTACTAGGTAGACAAGTAGCAATTAAAGTATTGCATGCTAACTTTGCCAATGATGATGAGTTTGTTACGCGTTTTAAACGAGAAGCACAAGCGGCAGGCAAACTAAATCATCCTAATATTGTAAACATGTATGATGTAGGGTTTGATCAAGACTTACACTATATCATTATGGAATATGTAGATGGTGAAACATTAAAAGAATACATTACTCGTCATGGCAGACTATCCATAGATGAGGCTGTTAAGTTCACAATTGCTATTGCTGAGGGCTTAGAGCACGCACATACAATGGGAATAGTACATTGTGATATTAAACCACATAATGTTATTATCACTCGTACTGGTCGTGTAAAAGTTACTGACTTTGGTATCGCTCGAGCCATGAATGCTACCAATACCGTGATGTATACGAACTCTATTTTAGGGTCAGCCCATTATTTATCACCAGAACAAGCTAGTGGTAAACCTGTGGATGGAAATACTGATATTTACTCTTTAGGGGTAGTTTTATATGAAATGCTTACTGGAAGGGTTCCTTTTGAAGGGGAAACACCAATCGCAGTAGCATTAAAACATGTGCGTGAAAAAGTAGCTCCTCCAACCCGATATAATCCGTCCATTCCACCGCTTTTAGAAGCAGTTGTGATGAAGGCTCTATCTAAAAATCCTGCGGATCGTTTTGATTCTATTTCTGATATGATTAGTGATTTACGATTGTCCCAAGGATTTACAATGGGAAAAACACAACGTCATGAACCATATGACTTTGCTACACAAATGATTCCAGCTGTCGATCCTGAAGCTATGGAGGATTTCAGCACCATTGAAGAAGAGCAAAAAGATGAGGGTAAAAAGAAGAGTATGTTAAGCAAAATAGCATCGATTCCACAAAAATATATTGTTCTAGGTGCTGCTGTTATTTTCTTAGTAGCATTCTTAGGTGCCTTCTTGAGTTATGGTAACTTCTGGAGCAATACAACAGTGGATGTACCTAATGTTGTAGGTAAGCAAGTATCTGTAGCTAAAAATATTTTAGAAGATAAACATTTGCGCGTATCTACAAGTGAAGTTACAAACCCTGATGTACCAGCAGGTCAAGTTATTTCTCAGACTCCAGGGGCTGGGGAAAAGGTTAAAGAACAGCGAACCATACACCTTGTCGTTTCTAAAGGTGTTGGTGATATTACAGTACCAGACTTATCCGGTTTAACTGTAGAACAAGCACGACAACGTCTCAAAGATGTAGGTTTAGTTGTTGGTAAAGTAACTCAACAATCTGTTGATAATAAACCTGATGGCGTTATTATTGCTCAAAGTCCATCTGGTGATTCTAAAGTTTCTAAAGGCACTACAATTGATCTCGTTGTAAATAAAGCAAAAGCTAAAAAGATTCAAATGCCAAATGTTATTGGTATGACCTTAAAAGATGCGCGAGATACATTGAGCAATGCTCATCTTGGCGTTAATCAAGTAGCTGGTTCAGTAGAAGAAAAATCTATCGTTACAGAGCAAAGCATTAAGGCTGGCGATGAAATTGATGAAGGAGCTACAGTAAACTTAACGACTGAATACAAAGATGATAAAAAGAAATCTGATAAAAAGTCGGATAGTAGCAGTAATAAAACAACTGGTACTGTAGATATTACAGTTCCAGCGGGGTCTAAAAATCAAGAACTTAAAATTGTCGTAAAGGATGATGAAGGTTCTGCTGTTATTTATGATGATACAAATAAACCTGGTGATCGTATCGTTAAAAAAGTGTCTGGTGTAGGTAATGTACGTATTGAGGTTTATCTCAATGGTGCATTAGTACAAGAAACAGCATTATAAGGGGAATTATGATTACAGGCATTGTTGTCAAAAATATGAATGGTTACTTTTACGTACAAGACGATAACAGTACTGTTCATGAATGTAAAGTTCGAGGCAGATTAAAGAAAGGTCGCTACAGTTTACTTGTTGGTGACCGTGTTACGATTTCAGAGGATGGATTCGTTGAGTCCATCCATGATCGTCATAATGCTATGGTAAGACCTGCGGTAGCCAATATAGACCAAGTTGTATTGGTTGTAGCTGCCCATGAGCCAGATATTAATGAGTTATTGCTCAATAAAATGTTGGTTATGATTGAGCATGCAGATATTCCTATTGTATTATGTATCAACAAATGTGATTTGATGGATTCAGATACGGAAGAGATGGTAAAACTTTATCAATCTATCGGCTATGAAGTATTGATGACATCAACATATAATATGACTGGTATTGATGACTTACGTCATGTCTTAGAACACAAGGTAACTGCTTTTGCAGGTCCTTCTGGTGTTGGTAAAAGTAGTTTATTAAATGCAGTGGACCCTAAGTTTGCATTCCAAACGGGAGAGGTTAGTGACAAAATTAAGCGTGGTAAACATACTACTCGTCATGCTTCCTTATATAGTTTGGATTCAAATTCCTTTATCATGGATACACCAGGCTTTAGCGCCATTGAGTTCAATGATGTATCATTAGAACGGTTACCTACGTTATTCCCTGAATTTAGTGATTATGTTGATACATGTAAATTTAATCCTTGTTATCATGAACATGAACCTATTTGTGGCATAAAAGATGCTTTAGAGGCTGGCCATATTCATCAAGGACGATATGATGCATATATGTCTATACGTAATGACATAGAAAGTCAACGAAAGAGGTTTTAAAATGATTAAAATTGCACCATCTATGCTCTCTGCAAATTTTGCAACATTAAGTGAAGAAATAAAATCTATTGAATTAGCAGGAGCAGACTTATTGCATATTGATATTATGGATGGTCATTTTGTACCAAACCTAACTTTTGGTGCACCTATAGTAAAAGCAATCCGTCCTTATACACAACTACCATTTGATGTTCATTTAATGGTTACTAATCCTGGTGATTACGTAGAAGAGTTTGCAAAGATTGGTGTAGAGTATTTTACATTCCATCAAGAAACAGTGCCTCATATGCATCGATTGATTCAACATATCAAACAATGTGGTATGAAAGCAGGGGTATCACTTAATCCAGGTACACCAGTATCTTTATTGGAGGATGTAGCAGCTGATCTTGATATGATTTTAATTATGTCCGTAAATCCTGGCTTTGGTGGTCAATCCTTTATTCCAAACGCTATTAAAAAAGTTAAACAAGCTAAAATGCTATTAGAAGAAGTGGACAATACAACTGCAGTTATTGAAGTAGATGGCGGTATTAATGATATTACTTGTGTACCTATTAAACGAGCAGGTGCTACAATTCTAGTTGCTGGTTCCGCTGTGTTTGGCGCTGATGATCGGGCACAAATGATTGAGGCCATTAGAAATAACTAGTTATTATAATAATTGTTATTTTGAGTTTACTATCTTAATACTATGTGTAGTATCTAAACAGTATTATGTTTGGAAATAATAGCTACTAGAAAAATAATTTTATAATCAAAAAGAAGGAGTGGGATTTCTTAAATAAATCCTCACTCCTTGCTTGCTTTTAGAATAATTTTTTGGTAAAATTACTGGGTATGAAAAATATGCACGTCGGTGGACTTCGGTACTGTGCCTAATTTTGGGTGACCCGAAGGATGAAGCGGCGGAGGTTAATTAACAGGAGGTGCCACAATGGCAGTAGTATCAATGAAACAATTATTAGAGGCTGGTGTACACTTTGGTCATCAGACTAGAAGATGGAACCCTAAAATGGCGAAATTCATCTTCACTGAACGCAATGGTATTTATATCATTGACTTGTCCAAAACAGTTAAAAAAGTAGAAGAAGCTTACAATTTCTTGCGTGAAGTTGCTTCCCAAGGCGAAGTAATCTTGTTCGTAGGTACTAAAAAACAAGCTCAAGAAGCTATTAAAGAAGAAGCTATCCGTGCTAACATGTTCTTCGTTAACGAACGTTGGTTGGGCGGTATGTTGACTAACTTCAAAACAATTGAAACTCGTATTAAACGTTTAAAACAATTGGAAGCTATGGCAGAAGATGGTACTTTCGAAGTATTGCCTAAAAAAGAAGTTATCGGTCTTCGTCATGAAATGGATAAATTGGAAAAATATCTTGGTGGTATCAAAGATATGCCTAAAATGCCAGGTGCTCTTTTCGTAGTTGATCCTAAAAAAGAAAAAATCGCTATTGCAGAAGCTAAAAAATTGGGTATTCCAGTTGTTGCAACAGTTGACACTAACTGCGATCCTGATGAAGTAGAATTCCCAATCCCAGCAAATGATGACGCTATCCGCGCTGTAAAATTGTTGGCTGGTAAAATGGCAGACGCTGTTCTTGAAGGTCGTCAAGGCGAATCTTTAGACGGTGCTGAAGCTGCAGAATAATTCTGTTAAGCTACTTAATCATTTCTGATTAGCATTTGAAAGATAAATCTATAACATATATAATTAGGGTAAGGACTATATCCTTACCTTAATTAGTACTAGGAGGAACAAAATAATGGCAATTACTGCTGCTTTGGTAAAAGAATTGCGCGACATGACTGGCGCAGGTATGATGGACGCTAAAAAAGCATTGGTTGAAACTGACGGTAATATCGATAAAGCGGTTGACCTTCTTCGTGAAAAAGGTTTGGCTGCTGCAGCTAAAAAAGCTGGTCGTATCGCAGCTGAAGGTGTAGTACAATCTTACATCCACGCTGGTGGCCGTATCGGTGTATTGGTAGAAGTTAACTGCGAAACTGACTTCGTTGCTAAAACTGATGATTTCCAAAACTTGGCACGCGATATCGCTATGCAAATCGCAGCTGTAAACCCTACATATTTGAACCGTGAAGAAGTTCCTGCTGAAGTAATCGAACACGAAAAACAAGTATTGTTGGAACAAGCTAAAGTAGAAGCTGAAGAAGACGTTAAAGCTGGTCGTAAACCAAAACCTGAAGCTGTTTTAGAAAAAATGGTTGCAGGTCGTATTGAAAAATTCTATAAAGAAAATTGCCTATTAGAACAAGTATTCATTAAAGATGGCGATAAAACTGTTACAGACATCATTAATGAAAATATTGCAAAAATCGGTGAAAACATCAACGTACGTCGTTTTGTTCGCTACGGTTTGGGCGAAGGCATTGAAAAACGCCAAGATGACTTCGTAGCTGAAGTAATGGCATCTGTTGGTAAATAATTAAGAAATAATAAGAGAACACCGTACAGTGTTCTCTTATTTTGCAATAGAGGAGTAAACACATGGCAAAGAGAAACTTTAGACGTATTGTTTTGAAGTTGAGTGGTGAAGCATTAGCGGGTGAACAAGGTTTTGGTATTAACCCTGATGTTGTTGAAGAATTTGCAAAAGAAATTGCTGCTTTAGCAAAATCCACTGATTTAGAAATCGCAATTGTTGTTGGTGGCGGTAACTTGTGGAGAGGGTTAGCTGGTAGTAACCAAGGTATGGATCGTGCTACAGCTGACTATATGGGTATGCTAGCAACAGTAATGAACTCCTTAGCATTGCAAGATGCATTAGAACAAGCAGGCGTAGACACTCGTGTTCAAACTGCTATCGAAATGCAAGAAATTGCAGAACCTTATATTCGTCGTCGTGCAATTCGTCACTTAGAGAAAAAACGTATCGTTATCTTCGGTGCAGGCCTTGGTAAACCATACTTCTCTACAGACACAACAGCTGCATTGCGCGCTGCTGAAATTGAAGCAGATGCAATTTTGATGGCGAAGAAGTTTGCTGACGGTGTATATGATTCTGATCCTAAAACGAATCCTAATGCCGTTAAATTTGATGAGTTAACATATAATGATATCATCACAAAAGAATTAAAGGTTATGGATGCAACATCCACAACTTTATGTAAAGATAATAATATCCCTATTATTGTATTTAGCATGGACATTCCTGGTAACATTACTAAAGCCGCTAAAGGTGAAGAGATTGGTACCATAGTTCGAGGAGAATAATTCAAATGGAAATTAAAGAATTGTTGCAACAAGCAGAAGAACGCATGAATAAGTCTATTGAGGCTTTAAAACATGAATTTGCATCTATTCGTACAGGCCGTGCTAGTGTAGCATTGCTTGACAAAGTAATGGTTGACTATTATGGTAGCCCATCTCCAATTAACCAAGTTGCAAATATCTCCGTGCCTGAGCCTCGTATGATTGTTATTGCACCTTGGGATAAAACTATGATTGGTGCTATTGAAAAAGCAATCTTACAATCTGATCTTGGTTTAAATCCAGGTAATGATGGTGCTCAAATCCGATTGACTATTCCTCAATTGACTGAGGAACGTCGTAAAGAAATCGTTAAAGTTGTTCATAAAAAAGCTGAAGATGCTAAAGTTGCAGTACGAAATATTCGTCGTGATGTAAATGATGCATTGAAAAAAGAAGAGAAAGCTAAAACAATTACTGAAGATGATGCTAAAGACGGTTTAGATCAAATTCAAAAACTTACAGATGCTAAAATTAAGCAGATTGATGAGTTAAAAGCAGTAAAAGAAAAGGACGTATTAGAAGTATAATGTTAGATTCTAATAGCCTTATTGGAATACCATGGCAGCTTGCAAAGTCTCGTTTGCAGGCTGCCCATATTCCTTTTAAGGTAATGATTGGGGGATCCTTTAATCGCTTTTTTGATATTGCTGATAAAGGATTTTATGTAGCACGTATTACCAAGGTTGATGAGTGTTTACATATACTAGTGTATAGACCAATGATTGCCAGCGACTTCGGAAATTCTATCGAGGTAGACTATGCTAAAGAAATTATTTAACCGTAAACCATCTGATACGCCTGTTATTGATAGTAATGTGATACCAAAACATGTTGCTATTATTATGGATGGCAATGGTCGTTGGGCAAAACGAAGAGGCATGCCACGATCAATGGGACACCGCGCAGGGGCCGACGTATTAAAGCAGATTGTTATTGCTGCAGATGAGATTGGAATTAGAGCTCTTACGGTATATGGCTTCTCCACAGAGAACTGGAAGCGTCCTGAACAGGAAGTTTCTTTACTTATGGCTCTCATAAAAGAATACTTAAATAATAATGTTAAGTATATGCATGAACATAATGTGCGTATTCGCTTTATTGGATATATCGGTGCTCTTTCAGATGAGCTTCAAAAGATTATTCACGATGCCGAATTATTAACTCAGAATAATACAGGCCTTACCTTACAGTTAGCAATAAACTATGGGGGGCGTGATGAAATAGTAAGAACTATCCGCGATATTACAAATTCTGTTGTGGATGGAACTATTACTACAGACGAGATTACAGAAGACTATGTTAGTTCCCAACTTTTCACTAAAGAGTTTAGTGATGTAGACTTGTTAATTCGTCCAAGTAGTGATTTTAGAATTAGTAACTTTTTATTGTGGCAGCTAGCTTACGCTGAATTCTGGTTTACTGATTTACATTGGCCAGATTTCACTAAGGAAACATTATTAGAGGCTGTTGCAGCATATCAAAAACGAGAACGCCGGTTTGGTGGCTTACGTGATGAGGAATAAAAAATGTTAAAAACACGTGTTATAACCGCTGTTATAGGTTTTATTATTGCCTTAGGGGCCATTACATTAGGCGGACCTGTATATGATATTCTTATTACATTATTAGCTCTATTGGGTTGGCGTGAGTTTGTTTTACTAGGTAAAGCTAAACATGTGCGTATGTCCATTTTATGGGGCTATATTAGTATTTTATTATTGATGATTGCCTTTGCATGTCATCAGTATATTCTAGCAATAGCTATATTAGTATTGAGTTTATCAGCCAATTATATGTTATGTACATTTGGTGAAAACAAATACTCTTTAGCTAGTGTTTCATTTAGTGTATTTGGCTTATTATATGTTGGTATTGGCATGATTTCTTTGCTCATGATTCGTCATGACTCTATATACATGTCTCTATCAATGCCATTTGAATTATATAATTGGGGAACAATTACTCTTTGGCTAGTATTATTTACAACATGGGCTAGTGATACTTTTGCTTATTTTGCTGGTCGTGCCTTTGGTAAACGTAAAATTGTTCCATCCATTAGTCCTAATAAAACACTAGAAGGTTTTATTGGTGGCTTTATCGGCTGTATTATTACAGGCGCTGTATTTTCGTATATCGTAGGCATTCCATGGTGGATGGGCATTCATGTTGGTATGATTAGCGGTATACTTGCACCATTAGGTGATTTATTTGAATCAAAGATTAAACGATTATGTAATGTGAAAGATTCTGGTACTTTACTACCAGGTCATGGTGGTGTATTGGATCGTTTTGATAGTTTATTATTTGCGGCTCCTATTACATTGATATACATATTACTCTTTTCGTACTAATCTAATAGAGGTAAGCTTATGAAATACCTAAGTATTATTGGCAGTACTGGCTCAATCGGTACACAGACACTAGATGTAGTGTCTCAACATCCAGATCAATTCAAGGTGGTTGCCTTAGTGGCACATCATAATATTGACCTCTTAGAACAACAAATTAAAGAATATCAGCCATTAGTAGCTGGATTAGTTGATGAAAATGCTTTTAAAGAGCTACAAGGCCGCTATACAGGTCCTACAAAACTGGTAGGTGGCAAGGAAGCGCTCATTGCGGCAGCAACAATTCAAGAAGCTACTATGGTTGTAACTGCTATTGTAGGTGCTGCTGGTATTGAACCTACTGTAGAGGCCATCAAAAAAGGTAAGACCATTGGTCTTGCTAATAAAGAAACATTGGTTGCTGGTGGCCCATTGATTACATCCTTAGCGAAAGAGTATGGCGTACAAATTTTACCTATTGATAGTGAGCACAGTGCTATTTTCCAATGCTTAGAAGGACAAGATCGCGATAATGTTGATTCTTTAATCGTTACAGCTTCTGGTGGTCCTTTACGGACTTGGGATTCTGATAAGATTCAAACTGCCACAGCTGCAGATTGCTTGCGACATCCAACTTGGAATATGGGCAATAAGATTACTATCGACTCTGCATCTCTATTTAACAAGGGCTTAGAGGTAATCGAAGCTCATTGGCTATTTGGTTTTGATTTTGATCATATTGATGTTGTCGTACATCCTCAAAGTATCGTTCATTCCATGATACGCATGAAAGATGGGGCTATATTAGCTCAAATGGGTAATCCAGATATGCGCGAGCCTATTCAATATGCTTTGACATATCCAAAACGTGAAGTTTTAAGTATGAATCATCTTGATTTTTCAAAAGCTTTACAATTAGAGTTTTTACCACCACGATATGATGATTTTCCTGCCCTTCGTCTAGCATATGAAGTAGGACGAGCAAGTGGCTTTAAACCAGCCGTATTTAATGCTGCAAACGAAACAGCAGTTTATGCATTTTTAGATGATAAAATCGCCTTTGGTGATATTTACAAAGTCGTTACATCAGTTCTAGAATCTATGGGACCTGAAGATGACTTTACGTTAGACAATTTATTAGCTATCGATAGATGGGCTCGTGAAAAGGCTACATTATTGATGGTATAGGAGTATATATGACAACGGCATTAGCCACAATATTTGTATTTGGTTTAATCGTGTTTATTCATGAGTTAGGCCATTTTATTACAGCAAAAATGTCGGGTATGCAAGTAGACGAATTCGCCATAGGTTTTGGACCTGCGATTTTTAAAGTTCAAAAAGGGGAAACCTTATATTCTATTCGTATCATTCCTCTTGGTGGCTTTAATCGTATTGCTGGCATGAGTCCTGACGAGCCGTTAAATGAACGGTCATTTTATACTAAACCTGCATGGAAGAAATTTATTGTTATTTCTGCAGGGGCTGTATTTAATTTTTTATTGGCCATTGTTTTATTCTTTGGCCTCAATGCAACAGTAGGTAATCTTACCTATACAAATGATCCTGTTATTGGTAATATCATCCCTGGTAGTGCCGCTGAACAAGCTCATTTACAATCAAATGATAGAATTCTTACTATTGATGGTAAAAAGATTTCAACGTGGGATGAAATCCGTCCTAGCTTACAAGGTACTGCCAACCATGGTGTTACCGTTGTGGTAGATCGAGACGGAGAAACTGTAGAAACTACAGTGATTCCAAAAATGGAACAAGATAGTCCTAAAATTGGTATTTATCCTAGTTTTACACGAGAAAGTTATAGCATAGGCGAGTCTTTGAGTCTAGCTGTTACTCGTACTGGTCAAACAATTGTTGCTATGTTAAGTGGTTTGTATGATATGATTCGCGGCACACAAGCTGCAGAATTATCCGGCCCAGTAGGTATTTCACAAATGGCTGGCACTATTGCACAATCTGGCTTTGCACCACTTTTGAGCTTTGCTGCATTCTTAAGTATTAACTTAGGGGTTATCAATCTTTTACCATTACCTGTATTAGATGGTGGTCATTTAATTATTATTTTGGCTGAAGCAATTACAGGTCGTAAATTACCTGCTAAGGCACTAATGTATATTCAAATGGTTGGTGTTGCTTTAATGGTAGCATTATTCTTATATGTAACGACTCAGGATATATTCCGATTACTATAAGATAGATGGGAGATTACAATGATTGTACGTAAACCAACAAATGGTATCTATGTAGGTACAGTTAAAATTGGTGATTATGCACCGGTAAGCATTCAATCTATGATTACTACAGATCCAGTTCATACGGAAAAGGCTATAGCTGAAATAAATCGTTTAGCTGAGGCTGGTTGTGAACTAGTACGTGTTGCAGTTCCTACTATGGCTTCTGCTAAAGCTTTAAAAGCAGTTCGTGCTGGTATTGATATTCCTTTAATTGCTGATATTCATTTCGACTATAAATTAGCGTTAGAAGCTATCGAGAATAATGTTGATGGATTGCGTATTAACCCAGGAAATATCGGCGGTGAGGATAAGGTATTAGCTGTTATAGAAAAAGCTAAGCCTAAACAAATCCCGATTCGTATTGGCGTTAATGCAGGGTCTTTACCAAAGCATATTCTCGATGCACATGGAGGTCATCCTACAGCTGATGGCATGGTGGAAACTGCATTAGAACATGTGCGAATTCTTGAGAAACTCGACTACCGTCAAATGAAATTATCTATTAAAGCAACGGAAGTTCCTTTAATGGTAGAAGCTTATCGTAAGTTATCTGACAAGATTCCTTACCCTTTGCATTTAGGTGTTACTGAGGCTGGGACGATAAAACAAGGTACTATTAAATCTGCTATGGGCATTGGTGCTTTATTATTAGACGGCATTGGTGATACATTACGGGTATCTTTAACGGGTGACCCAATACATGAAATAGAAGTAGGCCGAAGTATTTTAAGTAACTTGGGATTACGTAACTTTGGTGCTACAATGATTTCCTGCCCTACATGTGGCCGATGCCAAGTCAATCTGTTTGACATGGCGAGAATTGTAGAGGAGCGCTTAGCATCTATTAAAGCACCGATTAAAGTTGCTGTTATGGGATGTGTTGTAAATGGGCCCGGTGAGGCTCGTGAAGCTGATTTTGGTATTGCTGGTGGTAATGGTCAAGGTATTGTTTTCCGAAAAGGTGAAGTTATCAAGACTGTACCAGAAGCTGAATTAGTAGATACATTATTTAGAGAAATTGATCAATATTTAGAAAGCTTAAATGAGGAGTCTTTATGTTAGCCACTAAATTATATGCACCTACATTGCGTGAGGTTCCATCTGACGCTGATGTAGTTAGCCAACAGCTTATGCTTCGCGCAGGTTTTATGCGCAAAACTGCAAATGGTTTATATAGTTTTTTGCCATTGGGGTGGAGAAGTATCAAAAAAATTGAAGCCATTGTACGTGAAGAAATGGATCGTGCTAGTGCTCAAGAAATCATGATGCCTATCTTACAACCTGCAGAAATTTGGAAAGAGTCTGGCCGTTGGAACGCATATGGCGCAGAAATGATGCGTATTAATGATCGTCATGATAATGAATTCTGCTTGGGGCCAACTCATGAAGAGATGATTACAACTCTTGTAAAAAATGAGATTAACTCATATCGTCAATTACCAGTAAATTTATATCAAATCCAAAGTAAATTCCGTGATGAACGTCGTCCACGTTATGGTTTGATGCGTAGTCGCGAATTTATTATGAAAGATGCATACTCCTTTGATGTGGATGAAGCTGGTTTAGACGAATCTTATAAATCCATGTATGATGCATATACACGTATTTTTACGCGTTGTGGTCTTACATTCCGTCCTGTAGAAGCTGATAGTGGTGCCATCGGTGGTAGTGGAACACATGAATTTATGGCAATTGCTGAAGCTGGTGAAGCTGATATTGTATATTGCACCAAATGTGACTATGCTGCAAATATTGAAATTGGTAAACCTGGTATTATGAAACAGGAAGAAGAAGCACTGCAAGAGTTATCCATTGTAGATACTCCTAATGCTAGTACTATTGAAGCTGTGGCGGAAATGTTGAACTTACCACTACATAAAACTATCAAAGCTGTAGTATTCTCCATTGATGGTAAAGTGGTATTAGCAATTGTTCGTGGTGATCATGAAGTCAATGAAGTGGCAGTACAACATGCAGTTTTGGGTTCTGTAGAACCTGAAATGGCTACACCTGAAGAATTAGAAAAAGTTGGCTTAACAGCTGGCTTCATCAGTCCAGTAGGATTAAAACAAACAGAGGAGTTTGCTATTGTTGTGGATGAATCTGTTATGGAATCTTACAATGTTTGTGGCGGTGCCAATAAAAAAGATGCGCACTATGTTAATATCAACCCTAAACGTGACTTTAATGTAGAAGATATTATTGTTGCACCAATTCGTTTAATTACAGATGACGATGTTTGCCCAACTTGTGGTGGTGCATTAGAACATGCCAAAGGTATTGAGGTTGGTCAAGTATTTAAATTAGGCACAAAATATTCTGAAGCATTACAAGCTACATTCTTAGACCAAAATGGTCGTCCTAATCCAATGATTATGGGCTGTTATGGCATTGGTGTATCTCGTACATTAGCTGCAGCTATTGAGCAATATCATGATGAAAATGGTATTATTTGGCCTCGTTCTATTGCACCATTTGAAGCTGTTATCGTACCTATTAATGCTAAAGATGAAGCGTTGATGTCAACAAGTCAAACCATTTATAGTGCATTACAAAATGCAGGTGTAGATGTGTTACTTGATGACCGTAAAGATCGAGCTGGTGTAAAATTTAAGGATGCTGATTTAATTGGTTATCCACTTCGTATTACAGTAAGTAAAAATACACTTGAAAATAATGAAGTAGAAATTCAAATTCGTAAGTCTGGAGAGGCCATTACATGTGCCATTGATTCTGTAGCAACTAAGGTTACTGAATTGCTTCAAGATTTATAATTAAATTGCGATTCTAGTGAATACTCATTAGGGTCGCAATTTTTCTATCTCATCTTGAATAAATTAGCTAAATCAGTCATAATTAAAAGATAGGATAATTGTAATGGGAGGTGCTCTATGCTTGTAGATTTTCACATGCACTCTATCTATTCTGATGGAGTTAAAAGTCCAGAGGAATTATTACGTCATGCATTAGATTGTAATCTATCTATGATGGCTTTGACTGATCATGATGAAATCGATGGTATTAAAGCATTGCGTACCGCTCAGGAACAATTAGATCCAGAGAAAACCATTAAAATTATTAATGGTTGTGAGTTTAGTGCTGATTATAAAGATAAATCGATTCATATTTTGGGCTATCGTTTTGATGAAACTAATAAAGAATTAAGAGATTTTATTGAGTATTTTAAATCAAAACGAGAAGAACGAATCGATGAGATTATTAGACGTTGTAATAATGTTGGATATTTTATATCGAAAGATGAATTACTTAAAAAATTTCCTAAAACACAAGCTTATGGGCGTCCACATATTGGTCAATTATTAATTGATGGTGGCTACGCTAAGGATATTAATGATGTGTTTAAAGGTATTCTTCGAAAAGATAGTCCTTGCTATGTGCCTAAGGTTAAGGTTGAGGTACCATATATTATTGATATTATTCATAAAGCTGGAGGCCTTGCCGTTATGGCTCATCCTAAATTAGTATCTAGTGATGAGTATGTTGTAGAAATGTTAGCCTATGATTTTGATGGTATGGAAGTTTACCATACTAAACATAATGATGATGATGTGAAACGATATAAAACATTAGCAATAAAACATAACTTGTTTATTACAGGTGGTTCTGATTATCATGGTATTCCAGGAAAAGCACCCGATAAATTTGGAGACTACTTGGTATCATCTGAGAATGTATCAGAATTTATTAGTTTGTTATAAATAATGAGGTTGACTATGGAAGTCGTTGCATTTGTAGGTAGTAGTGGCACTGGTAAAAGCCATCGTGCGCTCGTAGTTGCTCATGAAAACAATATTGAATGTATTATCGATGATGGTATTTTAATTCACGATAATAAGATTGTAGCTGGTTTTTCTGCTAAGAAGGAATCTAGCCGATTAAAAGCTGTTCGTCGTGCCATTTTCCAAGATGAAGTGCAAGTAAAATCAGTACGTGAGCAATTAGACAAAATCAATCCTAATAAACTTATGATTATTGGTACATCCGATAATATGGTTAAAAAAATTACGAAAGCATTAGGCTTGCAAGATCCTGATCGATATATTCGCATTGAGGACGTTGCTACGCCTAAAGAAATTGAAAGGGCACAACATGCTCGTCTAAAAGAAGGTAAACATATTATTCCGGTTCCAACGATGGAATTGAAACCTCACTTTAGAGGGTACTTAATTGATCCAATCAAAACTATGTGGCGTCGACGTACATTAAAAAAACAAGACCAAGATACATTGGGGCAAATTGGGTCAGAAGGCTTTGAACGATCTGTAGTACGCCCTGCTTTCAGTTATTATGGACGACTCACCTTTGATGATGATGTAATTATTAAATTGATTCGCAATGGCCTTAAAAAAGTAGCTGGTGTTGATGAGTCTAGTATTATTTCTTTCAAAAAAGGTAATAAAGGCCAAAATGGTCTAGTCGTAGATATGGCTGTTGTTATTGAACATGGTTATCCTGTTAAATCATTAATGCAACAGGTGCAAAAGTCTGTTCGTAATGAAATCGAATATATTACAGGCATGTCTATTGAACGGATGTCCATAAAAGTTAAAAATATTATAGAAACAAAACGTAAGATTGTTAAAGTATAGGAGTTAGAATGAAGTCTTATTATATTTACACCTATGGTTGTCAAATGAATACTGCTGATTCTGAGCGCTTATCGCATCAGTTAGAATCTGTTGGCTATACACCTACAGAGGACGTAGAAACTGCAGATTTAATATTATTAAATACTTGTGCAGTACGTGAGAATGCAGAAACAAAAGTCTATGGCCGCATAGGTGAGCTAATGAGACTGAAGAGAAAAAATAAAAACTTGATTCTTGCTGTTACAGGATGCATGGCACAGAAGAATCAAGCAGAAATGTTTAAGCGCGCTCCACATATTGATATTGTCTTAGGTACTCATAATATTCAACATATTAATGAAATGATTGAAGAGGTACAACGAGGTCATACACATCAAATCAATGTAGACATGGATAATTCTGTATTGCCAGAATTGGAAGCAAAACCTAATGGTACCTTTTATGCATGGGTACCTATTATGAATGGATGCAATAAGTTCTGTACGTACTGCATCGTTCCTCACGTTCGTGGTAGAGAAATTAGTCGTCCTGTAGAGGCCATCGTAAAAGAGGTAACCGAACTAGGGGCAAAAGGGTTTAAAGAGATCACTTTATTGGGGCAAAATGTAAACTCTTATGGCTTAGATTTTAAAGATGGTACCGATTTTGGTACATTAGTGGACGCTCTCGATGGTATTCCAGGTATTGAACGTATACGTTATATGACAAGTCATCCTCAAGATATGACTAAATCTATGATAGATGCCCTTGGTCGATCTTCTAATATTGTTACTCATTTACATTTACCGATTCAATCTGGTTCGGATCGTATCTTGAAGAAAATGAACCGACATTATACAGTGGAGCATTATAAAGAACTACTTTCTTACTGTCGTGAGAAAATTAAAGATGTAGTTGTTACTACAGATATTATTGTCGGTTTTCCTGGGGAAACAGAGGAAGATTTCCAAGCTACTTTACAACTCTTAAAAGATGTTCGTTATGATATGGCATATACGTTTATCTATTCTAAACGTTCTGGTACGCCAGCAGCGACTATGGATGATCAAGTTCCAGAAGAGGTTAAACGCGTGCGTTTACAAACACTGATGGATGTACAAAATGAAATCTCTTATGAACTAAATAAACCTATGGAAGGGCAAGTGTTTGATATTATTGTAGAGGGGCCAAGTCCTCGCGATGAAGATATGTGGTTTGGTCGGACATCGGGCAATAAAATGGTGTTATTCCCGAAAGACGATTCTTTATCAATTGGCGAAACTGTACCTGCCTATATTGATAAAGCACAAACTTGGGTTTGCTACGGTACAATACAAAAGGGGTAAGTATGGCAAAAAAGCAAACACCTATGATGGAGCAGTATTTAGATATTAAATCTAGATATTCTGAAGAATTACTGTTCTTTCGGTTAGGTGACTTTTATGAATTATTTAATGATGATGCATTAATTGCATCTCGTGAACTTAATATAACCTTAACCGGTCGCCCAACAGGAGATGAGGAACGCACACCGATGTGTGGCGTTCCTTTTCATGCTGCTGAAAGCTATATAGAAACATTGGTAAAAAAAGGTTATAAGGTTGCTATTTGTGAACAATTAGAAGATCCTAAAGCAGTTAAAGGCATCGTTAAGCGTGACGTTATTAAGGTCATTACACCAGGGACTGTAATGACTGAAAATGGCAATGATGCACGGTCAAACAATTTTTTATCGTTATTTTATATGGTAAAAGATGCATGGATACTCGTATTTTCAGATGTATCTACTGGGGAAGTTATTTGGCATCGTATTACTGATTGTGAAAAACGAAGTGATATGTTTGATGCACTCAGTATGTATCGTCCAAGTGAAATTATATTGCCTGAAGGAACTGTATTACCGCAAGATATAAAAGACTTTATGGATAATCAATTCAGCAATATTGTATTATCTCCATTTAGTACATATCATACACAACGAGAGGTAGCGGAAAAAGCAGTTACTCACTTTGGTGATTTAGGCCTTATGGAAGAGGATGTATGGGAAGCATTAGGGTATATGCTTTTATATTTAGAGGATATTATTAAGACTGAAATTTCCCATATTAACTATGTACATCAATTGAGTGTAGGTAATCGTCTAATCTTAGATACATCTTCCTTACGTCATCTTGAAATTACCCATAATTTACGTGATGGCGGTCAAAAAGGTACATTACTCGATGTACTTGATCGAACATTGACACCAATGGGGGCGCGCCTATTAAAACAATGGCTTGAAAGTCCGTTGACTGATGTAAATCAAATTCAACGTAGACAAGCTGCCGTAGCAGAACTTATTACACGCGGTGCTGAACGGTCTCATATGCGTAGCTTATTAGATTGTATTTATGATTTTGAGCGCATCGTAGGTCGTGTAGAAACAGGTTCTGTGTCACCTAGAGATTTAACGGCTCTTCGTGAATCTCTAGCAGTATTGCCAGATATTAAAAATGTATTAGGCACATGTTCAAGCTTGGCCTTAACCTCTATTAATGAACGCATTCAAGATCATAAAGACATTTATAATTTATTATGTCGTGCTATTGCTGACCAACCAGCATTGACATTAAAAGAAGGCCGAGTTATTAAAGATGGTTTCAATCCAGATTTAGATGAACTACGTTCTTTAGCTACTAATAGTGAGCAATGGCTGGCTAAGATGGAAGCCGACATTAAAGAGGCTACTGGTTTATCTAAAATTAAAACTGGTTATAATAAGGTATTTGGATATTACTTTGAAGTATCCCATAGTAAATCTGAACAAGTACCTGATTACTTTATTCGAAAACAAACTTTAGCTAATGCAGAGCGTTATATTACGCCTGAGTTAAAGGAATTTGAAATCAAAATTCTTAGCGCTAAAGACAAGATAATCGCTTTAGAGCATGAATTATATCAACAATTACGAAATGATATAAAACTTGTTATTAAAGATGTACAAGAAACAGCTCGTGCTCTTGCTGAGCTTGATGTATTGTGTTCTTTGGCACTAGTAGGTTACGAAGAAAATTATATTTGCCCTACCATCGTAATGAATGGCCAAATCAATATTCGAGATGGTCGTCATCCTGTAATTGAAAAATTCTTGAAGCGTGAAGTTTTTGTACCAAATGATATCGTTTTAAATCATGATGATGAGGAATTCTTGCTCATTACAGGTCCTAATATGGCCGGTAAATCAACATATATGCGTCAAGCTGCTATTTTGATGATTATGGCTCAAATAGGCTCCTTTATTCCTGCCCGTGAAGCATCTATTTCTCCAGTGGATCGCATCTTTACCCGTGTAGGTGCTAGTGATGATATTTCTACTGGTCAAAGTACGTTCATGGTAGAAATGAAAGAGGTAGCCTATATTTTAGAGAATGCTACACATAACAGCTTAATCATCTTAGATGAAATTGGTCGTGGCACTAGTACATTTGATGGTTTAAGTATCGCTCAAGCTGTAGTTGAGCATATTTGTAAGCATATTCACGGCAAGACATTATTTGCTACCCATTACCATGAGCTAATTAGTTTAGAAGAAAGCTATAGTAAATTAAAGAATTACACTGTAGCTGTAAAAGAAAAAGGTAAGGATGTTGCATTCTTGCGCCGCATCATCAGAGGTGGCGCAGATCGAAGCTATGGTATTCATGTAGCGAGATTGGCAGGATTGCCAAATTCTGTGTTAAAACGTGCAGAGGTAATTTTGGAATCTTTGGAAGACCAAAGTCATGATGCTAGTGATTTAAATAATCGTGTTATGGGAGCTCAACTTAATAATGTCGTGAAGCCAGTTACTAAACAAGTGAGTGATTCTTCACTAGGTAACTTATTTACTCATTCTGTAGTCGATAGCTTACTCGAAGTGGATGTAATGAGTATGACACCGATTGAAGCATTAAATAAATTATATGAACTACAAGAGGAGGCTCGTAAAGGAGGCGGGAAATAATGGCAACCATTCATGTATTGGATGAAACCACAATCAATAAGATAGCTGCTGGTGAAGTTGTGGAACGTCCCGCATCAGTTATTAAAGAGCTCATTGAAAACTCCATTGATGCGTCCGCCACTAATATTGAGGTTGAAATCGGCGATGGCGGTGTAGCTTACATGAGGATTACCGATAATGGTATCGGTATGACAGAGGAAGATGCACGCCTGGCAATTTTGCGTCATGCTACCTCTAAAATACAACAGGTAGAGGATTTATTTGATATAGCATCCCTCGGCTTTCGTGGGGAGGCTTTGGCTAGTATTGCCTCGGTGTCTCATTTTTCTTTGACTACACGTAAAGCTGACTCTGATTTGGGCACTCGTATTACCGTAGATGGTGGTACTTTCATCGATTGTATTCCTTATGGTGCGGCACCTGGTACGACAATTGAAATTAAAGATTTGTTTTATAATACGCCAGCACGTCGCAAATTCTTGAAAACAGAGCGTACCGAATCTTCTAAAATTCAAGATATTGTAGGCAAACTGGCCCTTAGTAACCCACATATTTCTTTTAAACTCATCGTAGATGACCGTGTGGCTATTATTACGCCTGGAAACGGCAATATTGGTGATACGGTAGCCGCATTATATGGCTATAAAACGAAAGATGATATTTTCACTGTTGCTTATGAAAGTGACTCTATTTATATCGATGGTGTAGTGAGTAAACCAACACTTCTTAAAAGTACAAGAATTTGGCAAACTATTATCGTTAATAACCGTGTTATTTCCGATAAAACAATAATGAAGGCTATCGATAATGCTTACCATGCATTATTACCTAAAAACGGTCATCCTTTAGTGGTACTTAATATTACTGTACCTGCTGGTATGGTTGATATTAACGTTCATCCACGAAAGAGTGAAGTAAAATTCTCAGATGATAAGATAATATTTAAAGCTGTTTATCATGGTATTTTAAACGCCTTAAATAATCCTCTCCATGAGCGATACGAACGAGAATCATCTTCTTATATAAATGGCACAATTAATAATGGAGCTGATTTCCGCAATAACGAAACCAATAGTAATGACGTAAATACTAACAGGAATGCTACAGTTACTAATTCTAGTTCTTATGGTAGTTTATCTCATCATGGCAATAGTACATATGATTCGTATAGAATACCTTCTGTTGTACAAGATGAGATACAGTCTGCTGAGCATATAGCTACTGCGGTAGATTATGACAAAGTATTTGGTAGTCGCCGTACTAAAGGATACGAAGTCATGCGCGGTGAGACTACACAGTTTGTAGAGAGTCTTAAAACTAAGGGTTTTACACCACCTCCGCCAAAGGCTACTTATGAACAGTCGTCCTTTACAGACGAAAGCTTCGATGCTGTTCCTACTGAATATACTAGTTATACGAAGGAAGACGTTGATAAATTTAAGTCTTTAGCTCAAGATATTCGTAAAGAAAATACAGAGGAGCGTACTATTCAAAATTCTGGATTCTTACCTATGGGGCAAGTCGCTTCTTGTTATATTTTGGCTAAAAAGGGTGATGATCTCTACATAATAGACCAACACGCAGCTCATGAACGTGTACGTTATGATAAACTTTGTAAGTCTTCTGAATCCATTCCTATGCAATCTATTCTGGTGCCTCAATATAGTGAGGCTACAGATGATGAAATGAATTTGGTAGAGGAAGAGCGTGAAACCTTACTAGATCTTGGGTTTGATGTAGAGTTAGGTGGTCCTACGAAAATTAAATTGGTAGGGGCTCCTGTAGATTTAGTAGAGTCAAAGGCTTTTGAAATTCTCCAATATGTATTTTCTTACTTACACGAACACCAACAGCCTACCAAGGCTCAGTTACGTCATGAAATGCTAGCGTATGCATCTTGTAGAGGAGCCATTAAGGCAGGTCATAATTTAAATATGTATCAAATGACTACCTTAATTGAGGATCTCTTTAGTACAGAGAAACCGTACGTATGCCCTCATGGTCGTCCAACGATAATCAAGTTTACACCTGATGAATTAGGTAAATTATTCTTACGGTCTTAATATGAATATACTAACGACATCTCAAAAATCTAATGAGGCCATTCAGGAGGAAGCCAAAGCACTGGCTTCCTCTATGCATATGACATATATTAAACGAGGTAAAACATCGATACCAGCCTTATTCGGTAAGTATCAATGCGAATATATTGCGGTTCTTGCTGGTTCTGGATTAACGATTCATTTTCCAGAAAATCAACAACATACCTTTCATTTGTCTATGGCTCAATTACGTATATTGCGTTTACAACGCGGTGAAGGCGATCATCTAATTAATGCGGTACAAGTCATATTAGATAAAAAAGGATTATCTAATAGAGATAAATTTACATTTTTAGACTGTACAATTGGTCTTGGTAGTGACAGTATTGTAGTGAGTTATGGTTACCCACAGGCTCAAATAACTGGTCTAGAAGGGTCTTTACCTATATGGCTTGCCACTAGTCATGGTTTAGCTCATTATATTCATAGTGACGATAGTGTAACGAATGTATTGCGACGTATTAAAGTAAATCATGATACCTTTGAGCACTATTTACCAAACCTACCTGACAATAGTATTGATATTATTTATTTTGATCCTATGTTTGAGGTGCCTGTAGAGGAAAGTCCACAATTTAAACCACTTCGGGGGCATACTGTAGAAAGTCATATTGATGATATAATTATGTCCCAAGCTATGCGCGTTGCTAGGTATGGTATTATTATTAAAGAACGACCATTTAGTTCGGTCTTTCAGAAGTATCCACCTCACCAATGGGTGGGTGGAAAGTATAGCCGCATAGGCTATGGTGTATATATGAAGGAGTTATTGTGAATCCCTTAATTACCATCGTTGGACCAACGGCGGTGGGCAAAACTGATTTAACCTTGGAATTAGCGGAACAACTCTATGCTGAGGTTATTTCTGGTGATGCTTACCAAGTGTATAAACAACTCAATATTGGTACTGCGAAACCTTCTATGGATGAACTTAAGCGTGTGAAACATCATCTCATCGATATACTAGAACCAAATGATTCATATTCGGTATCTATTTTCCAAGACCAGGCGAAAGAGATTATCACTAGATTAAATGATAGAAATATTATTCCTATTTTATCTGGTGGTACAGGACTGTATGTTCAATCATTATTGGAAAACTATAACTTTAATGATGTTAAACCTGATGAAAGTTTGCGAATAGAACTTGATGAGCTATATAATACTAAAGGTATTGAAGGCTTGAGAGAATATGCTTTCACATTGGGAAAAGAGCATAACATAGAAATTCAATATAGCGATAAACATCGTTTATATCGAGCTATTGAGATATTGCATCATGGTAATGTAGATTCGTTACGAAATCAGACAAAAGATGGTTTATCCTATAAAGGACCTATCATCGGTCTCATGAGAGATCGTGATAAATTATATGAACGCATTAATCTACGCGTTGATATGATGTTTGATGCAGGTTTGATTGAAGAAGTAGAACAACTCATTAAGTCTGGAGTAAATCCAGATTGCCAAGCTTTAAAGGGGATTGGTTATAAAGAGGTTGTAGAATATATGAATGGTAGTATTAGCCTCGATGAATGCCGTGATTTAATTAAGAAGAATACTCGTCATTTTGCAAAACGCCAAATCACTTGGTATAAACGAATGCCATACATTGAATGGATACATATTGATAGCAATACATCTAAAGATTTTATATTTAATAAAGCTATGGATTTAATCCGTAGAGAAGGATTAGCATGACATTAGAAGAAATACGCAGTAAAGCCCTTGAGATGGCTGAACCAGAATTTAAAAAATTTGAACCTATTGCATTGGCCAATACTAAAAAGGTGTTAGAAGCCTTTAAAGAATGCCAAGTATCTGATTATCATTTTACTGGTACAACTGGTTATGGTTATAACGATGTAGGGCGTGAAAAATTAGACGAAGTATTTGCCTATGTATTTAAAGGTGAAAAGGCTATCGTTCGACCTCACTTCGTATCTGGTACACATGCGTTAGCAACTACATTAATTTCTTTGATGGGAAATGGGTCTAAAGGTACGGAGTTTATCTATGCAGTAGGGGCTCCTTACGATACGATGCAATCCGTAATTGGTGCTACTCGTGAAGTACGTGGTTCTTTAGTAGAAAAAGGCTTTACTTATACTGAGGTACCATTGAAAGATAATACCTATGATGTTGAAGCTATTGCTAACGCTGTTAATGATAATACGCGGGTAGTGGTCATTCAACGTTCTCGTGGTTATAGCACACGTGAACCATTATCCATTGCTGATATTAAGATCATTGTAGAGGCTGTAAAAGCTAAAAATCCTAATACCATTTGTTTCGTAGATAATTGCTATGGTGAATTTACAGAGCTGCAAGAACCATTAGAAGCCGGTGCTGATATTATGGCGGGCTCTCTCATTAAAAATGCAGGTGGCGGTTTGGCACCAACAGGTGGTTATATTGTTGGTAGAGAAGACCTTGTAGAAGATGCAGCATATCAACTAACTGCTCCAGGACTTGGCGATCATATGGGCTCCTATGCTCCTGGTTATCGCTTGTTCTTCCAAGGGTTATTTATGGCACCTCACGTAGTATTACAAGCTCTTAAAGGTGCCGTATATACAGCGGCAGTTGGCGAACTCTTAGGGTATGAAGTATTTCCTAAAGTAGATGCTGATCGCTATGATTTAATCCAAGCAATCAATCTAAAAAATGGAGAAGAAATGGAGCATTTCTGTGTAGGCATGCAAGCTTATTCTCCTGTAGATGCTCATGTACATCCTATTCCTGGTGATATGCCTGGTTATGAAGATAAAATTATCATGGCTGGTGGTACCTTTGTACAAGGCTCCTCCATTGAATTAAGTGCAGATGGTCCTGTTCGTCCACCGTATACGATTTTCATGCAAGGTGGTCTTGTATTTGAACATTCCATGCTCGGTATTTTAGGTGCTGCAGAAGAATTACTAAAACATAGATAATAATTAGAATCTCTTTCTTTTGATGAAAGGGATTCTTTTTATTTCAAATCTTTTCAATATACCTAGTTCTAGGCTATAATATAAGTTGCTATAATTTCATAGCAATACTACTCGGACTTTTACACCGAACTAGTGTTTTACACGTCAGGCTTTCACCCTGATTAGTTTTATGATCAAGAGATCATTAAAAGGAGAAAGTATGGAAAAAGTTATCGCTGTAGCTATGAGTGGCGGCGTAGACAGTTCTTTAACGGCTGCAATGCTACTAAAACAAGGCTATAAAGTTTTTGGTATTACCCTATGGCTATGGGTGAGTGGTACACCTTATGATTCGGTTCCCCTCGCTGTAACGGATGCTAAGAAGATGTGTGATTTTCTTGGTATTGAGCATCACGTTATCGATGCTCGTGATGTATTCTACGATAATGTGGTAGATTACTTCGTAAAAGAATATGCCTATGGTCGCACACCAAATCCTTGTGTATTCTGTAATAAAAATATCAAATTTGATTTGATGCTCAATCGAGCCCTTGAACTTGGTGCAACACATATGGTTACTGGCCATTATGCACAGGTTAAGCATAATGAAGAAACAGGTTTATATGAATTACATAAAGGCGTTGATCCTACAAAAGATCAAAGTTATGTTATGTACAATATGAACCAACGCATTTTGAGTCATCTTATGTTCCCACTAGGTGGCCAATGTAAGACTGAAACACGTAAACTAGCTGCTGAATATGATTTACCAGTAGCTAAAAAACCAGATAGTGTAGATATTTGCTTCTTGCCTCATGGGAACTATCAAAAGCTTGTAGTAGAAGAAATGAAAGATAAACCAAAGTCTGGTAAGATCGTTACTGAAGATGGTGAGATATTAGGTAAACATAATGGTTTATTTAACTACACTATAGGCCAACGTAAGGGCCTAGGGATTGCATATAAGCATCCATTATATGTAATTGGCTTTAATGGGGAGCGCAATGAGGTCATCGTAGGTCCTAATGAACGACTCTTTACAAATCGTATGATTTGTAAGTTCTATAATTTCTTAGATGATACAATTCATAAAGAATTAAAAGCAGAAGGTAAAATTCGCTACGCTGCGAACCCTTCTCCATGTACTGCACGTATCTTAGATGATGATACGATGGAAGTTATCTTCGAAGAACCACAACGGGCTATTACACCAGGTCAGTCCGTAGCCTTTTATAATGGCACTCAACTATTAGGAGGTGCTGTTATCGATCGCGTATGTTAGAAAGGAGAATACAAGTTCCTTGAACTTGTTTACATAGTATGTCAACGAAAAAGATTAGAAACTTCTGTATTATAGCTCATATCGACCATGGTAAATCTACCATTGCCGATAGATTAATTGAATATACTGGCACATTACAAAAGCGCGAAATGGAAGCTCAAGTCTTGGACTCCATGGATTTGGAACGAGAACGTGGTATTACTATTAAGGCGCAATCTGTTCGTATTTTGTATAAAGCACAAGATGGTGAAGAGTATATCTTGAATCTCATCGATACTCCGGGCCATGTGGATTTCAGCTATGAAGTATCTCGTTCTCTTGCAGCTTGTGAAGGTGCATTACTTGTAGTAGATGCGGCACAAGGTGTAGAAGCACAAACGTTGGCAAATGTGTATCTCGCTTTAGAACACGATCTTGAAATCATTCCTGTTATTAACAAAATTGATTTGCCTTCTGCAGATCCTGATCGTGTTAAACACGAAATTGAAGATATCATTGGTTTAGATGCATCAGAAGCAGTGTTATGTTCCGCTAAATCAGGTATCGGTATTCCTGATATTTTAGAAGCTATTGTAAATAAGGTTCCTGCACCACCAGATAAATCTGATCAACCTACGAGAGCTTTGATTTTTGATAGCCGCTTTGACTCCTATAAAGGTGCTATTGCGTATGTACGGGTAAAAGAAGGCACTATCAAGGCAAAAGATACAATTCGTATGATGCATGATAAAAAAGATTTTGATGTTACTGAGCTTGGAATCTTTACGCCAAATCTTGTACCAGTACAAGAATTACCTTGTGGATCGGTAGGTTGTATTGCAGCGAGCATCAAAAATGTAAAAGATTGCCACGTAGGTGATACGGTAACATTAGCTAATAATCCTGCACCAGAACCATTACCTGGCTATCGTAAAGCTGTATCTATGGTATATTGTGGCTTGTATCCAACAGATTCTAAGGACTATGAAAATCTTCGGGATGCACTTGAAAAGTTACAACTTAATGATGCTGCTCTAGAATATGAAGCTGAAACATCGTTAGCCTTGGGCTTTGGTTTCCGTTGTGGTTTCCTCGGTTTGTTACACATGGATGTAATTCAAGAACGGTTAGAACGTGAATACAACTTATCCCTTATTACAACTGCTCCATCAGTAAACTATAAGGTTTACAAGACAAATGGGGAAATGCTTGAAGTGGATAATCCTGCTAAATTACCACCACCAACCGAAATCGACTACATTGAAGAACCTTATGTAAAAGCTACTACAATTGTACCTAAAGACTTTGTTGGTACTATTATGGAATTATCTCAAGATAAACGTGGTGAATATCAATCCATGGAATACTTGGATGAAACACGTGTATCCGTTGTGTATCACTTGCCTTTGAGTGAAATTATTTACGATTATTTTGATAAATTAAAATCTGCTACAAAGGGGTATGCATCTCTTGACTATGAATTGATTGGCTATAAACAATCTCCAATGGTTAAGATGGATATTCTCTTAAATGGTGATCCTGTAGATGCTTTGTCCATTATTGTACACAAGGATCGAGCTGCTACACGAGGACGTGCATTAGCGGAAAAATTAAAAGAATTAATTCCTCGTCAAATGTTTGAAATTCCTATTCAAGCAGCAGTAGGTACGAAGATTGTAGCTCGTGAAACTGTAAAAGCTTGGCGTAAAGATGTTTTGGCTAAATGTTATGGTGGCGATATTTCTCGTAAGCGTAAATTGCTAGAAAAACAAAAAGCCGGTAAGAAACGCATGAAGTCTGTAGGATCTGTAGAGATTCCACAAGAAGCATTCATGGCTATTCTCAAGGTTGAGGACTAATATAATGAAAACAGATTCTAATACTTTGAATCTGTCTACACTTGGGGATATGGGCTTGTATGTCCATATCCCTTTTTGTAAACAGAAATGTATGTACTGTGATTTTCCTGCCTATCAAAATTTACAAGATTATTATGAAACCTATGTCTATGCCTTAGTACAAGAGATGGATCTTTGGGTTTCTGAACATCCTGAATCTAAAGAGCGGTCCATTGATACGATTTACTTTGGTGGTGGTACGCCTACTGAATTATCAATTCAACAACTACAGATGATTGTAGATAAAATCAAAAGTACTTTTACAATTACTGATGATTGTCATATGACTATAGAGTCTAATCCTGGTGAAGTAGATCTACAGTATCTAACTAAGTTAGTTAAACTAGGTTTTAATCGCATTAGTTTTGGTGTTCAAACCTTTGATGATAAGGCGCTTACTATGTTGCATCGCAGTCATAATGGTGAAAAGGCTAAACAAGCTGTTTACGATGCTAAAGAGGCGGGATTTACTGATATTAATATTGATTTAATCTATGGTTTACCACGACAAACCTTAGAGGATATTCAGCGTAATTTAAATATTGTAAAAGACCTACCGATTAATCATATTTCTACGTATGGCTTACAAGTTGAGATAGGCACATATTTATATCATTTAGTACATAAGAACTTGATCTCTATTCCTAGTGAAAGTATAGATGAGTTAATGTATGATACGATGATGTCTGGTTTAAAAGAATTAGGATTTGAGCGATACGAGATTTCAAATTTCGCGAAGGGTAATTCCTATAGTCGTCATAATTTAAAATATTGGCACTATATAGACTATTTAGGCTTTGGTGCTGGTGCGCATTCCTTCTATGACGGAGTACGCCGTAGTAATAATCGTAATATAATGCCTTATATACAATCCGTTGATCGATATATTATGCCCACTATCGATACGGAGACGATTTCTGTAGAGAGGGCTCAAGAGGACTTTTGCTTTTTAGCGCTTCGCACTAAATGGGGGCTTGATGAGCAAAAATTTGAAAAAAGATTTGGCGTATCTGTTCATGATTTATTTGGTACTACAATAAAAGATTTAGATAGTAAAGGTTTATTAACGTATCAAAATGGTACCTATCATTTAACCCCTGAAGGTGCCAAGCATGGGAATTATGTGTTTAGTCAATTTATTCGTGAGTAATTTCTCACAGTTTCTCAAAATCTAATATGTTAGTATAAATAGGATGATGATGAATAAGCATGCTAGATTTGAGGAGGAACGATGAAGACATCTGTAATATTACACGGTTTGCATAATGAATTTACTTTAGATCAAATGAAAGCATGTATAACACTGGCTGAAAAATATGGAGGATCCTTCCGTCATGTTGTAACAGGTATACAAATTACAGGTATAGAAAAAGATGATAAAGAACAGCTTATCTCTGAACTGCCTGAAGGTGTGACTACTGTTATTCATAGGGGTGTTAATTCCTTAATCGCCTGCGTAGGTAAAGGCTATTGTAAAAATGGCCAAATGGAAACTAAAGAATTGGCTGATTATGTAGAGAGAAAACATTACGGCCGAAAAACATCTCACAAGTGCAAAATTGGTATCAGTGGCTGTGGTCGTAACTGTCCAGATGCAATGGTAAAAGATATTGCTTTTATTGGTACGTCTCAAGGTTTTATGTTAGCTGTTGGCGGCAATACAGGAATGCGACCAGAGGCTGGTAAAATTTTGGCTAGAAAGCTTACTGTTGAGCAATCCAAAAAAGCTGTAGATATCTTAGTAGATTGGTATGCAGAACATGGCGAGCCCCGTGAGCGTATGGGAAAATTATTAGAACGCCTAGGTAATCCATTAGAAGGTGTAGAACTATAAATAGCTATATTTTAAGTGCTAATGGTTTTATAAATTCTTAATCTGTACGTTTATCTAGAGAGTGATTGGTTTTTCTCTGAATTTTAGTAACAATAAAATTATTAGATATATAAACACTTATACTATTTCATGGTTTTAATAATACAAATTTTATTAGACCATCATATTCTACTATTTAGATTTTAGGATATGACATAAATGTAGATAGTATAAGTGTTTTCTTATTATTACACTTTGATTTTTTGACTAATTAATTAAAAATATTCAATTGTCTTTTTGACTAAATAGATATTATTTGACTTTTTAAGGATTTTTTTGCTTGACAATTTTTTCCAATGTGATAATATTATACATGCGATTAGCACTCAAAGTTTATGAGTGCTAACAAGAGGTGTCATTATGGATGAAAGAAAACAGCGCATCTTGCGAGCCATAATTGAAGACTACGTTAAATCTGCTGAACCTGTAGGCTCCAGGACGATTGCAAAGAATTATAATCTTGGTATTAGTCCTGCAACAGTACGAAATGAAATGTCCGATTTAGAGGAGTTAGGCTATTTGGAGCAACCTCATACATCGGCTGGACGTATTCCTTCAGCTAAAGGCTATCGCTTATATGTTGATTCTATGCTGAGTCGACAACCTGTTCCATTACAGGATGCTGAAAAAATTGAAATGTTATGGAAACATTCCAATGGATCGACGAGTGAGCTTTTCTTAAATATGGCTAAATTATTATCACAAGTTAGCCATAGCATGAGTTTATTCTTAGCTCCAGCTCATGATAGAGCATTAATCAAATACATTCATGTGTTGCCCCTCGATTCACATCAAGCAGTTATGGTTGTCATTACTGAGACAGGAGCTCTTGATAATGAATTGATGTACTTTACTGAAGGCGTTTCGCCTGATGTATTACAAAGTTTGGTTATGCAATTTAGCAATGCATTACAGAATGTAAGTATTGGTCATGTAACGGCTGAAGCGTTAGGAACACTTTTGATTCATATGGAAGGACCCCAAGGGATTTTGATGATCCTTTCAGAAACATTATTACGAGCAATTAATAAACGTAAGTTGTTCTATTCTGTAGGTACCACGGAGTTGTTAAATCAACCAGAGTTTAAGTCTGTTGAAAAAGTACAACCCTTACTTTCATTAGTGGAAGAGCAAAATCAATTGGGACAACTTTTAAAGGATGATTCACCTACACCTGTGAAGGTAAAGATTGGCGATGAAAATGATACTGAAGCACTACATTCTATGAGTGTGGTACAAGCTGATTTCACAAATCAAGATCAGCCTATTGGTACACTTGCTATTCTAGGACCGACACGTATGGAATACGGTCGTATTATTGGAATGTTGTCTCACATGAAACATATGATGGAATCTATGGTAAAAGAACAAAAATAGAAAGGGTATATAATGGCTGAAGAACAAGACATTAAACAAGAAACAGTAGACGAAACAGCAAAGGCTACTAATGTAGAGGAACCGGCTGTGGAAGAAACTGAAGAAGTTGTTGCTGACGCTGCTCACGTATTAGATGAGCTTAAAGCAGATTTCGATAATCGGTATAAGCGTTTGCAAGCTGACTTTGAAAACTTCAAACGTCGTACTAACCAAGAAAAAGAGCAACTTGCAGGATATGTTAAAGGGGATGTACTTACAGATTTACTTCCTGTATTAGATAACTTTGAACGAGCTGTTCAAAGTCCCGCAGAAGGTGATGCTAAGGTATTCCTTGATGGATTTATCATGATTCATCAAAACTTGATGGCAATGTTATCTAAACATGGTTTAGCCGTTATCGATGCGGTTGGTAAACCATTTGATCCAAATTTCCATCAAGCAATTATGCGAGTGCCGTCAGATGAATATGAATCTGATACGGTATGTGAAGTATTGCAAACTGGCTATACTGTTGATGGTCGTTGTATTCGTCCAGCAATGGTAAAAGTTGTTGAATAGATTATAAAGGTTTTAGGAGGCATATATTATGGCAAAGGTAATTGGTATTGATTTAGGTACTACAAACTCTTGTGTTGCGGTTATGGAAGGCGGCGAACCTACGGTTATTACTAACCAAGAAGGCGCGCGTACAACTCCTTCCGTTGTTGGTTTTGCAAAAAATGGCGAACGTTTAGTTGGTCAATTGGCTAAACGTCAAGCTGTATCTAACCCAGAAAACACAATCATTTCTATTAAACGTCACATGGGTACAGACTACAAAGTAACTGTAGAAGGTAAATCTTATACTCCTCAAGAAATTTCTGCAATGATTCTTCAAAAAATTAAAGCTGACGCAGAAGCTTATTTGGGCGAACCTGTAAAACAAGCTGTTATTACTGTTCCAGCATACTTTACAGATGCTCAACGTCAAGCTACAAAAGACGCTGGTGCTATTGCAGGTCTTGAAGTACTTCGTATCATCAACGAACCTACAGCTGCTGCTCTTGCATATGGTGTAGATAAAGATGAAGATGGTAAAGTTCTTGTATTTGACCTTGGTGGTGGTACATTCGACGTATCTATCCTTGAACTTGGTGATGGCGTATTCGAAGTATTGGCAACATCTGGTAATAACCATCTTGGTGGCGATGACTTCGACCAACGTATCATGAACTACCTTATTGAAGAATTCAAAAAAGAAACTGGTATCGATTTATCCAATGATAAATTAGCTGATCAACGTTTAAAAGAAGCTGCTGAAAAAGCTAAAATTGAATTGTCTGGCGTAGCTAGCACAAATATCAACTTGCCATTCATCACAGCTGATGCTACTGGTCCTAAACATTTGGATGTAACATTGACTCGTGCTAAATTTGAAGAGTTAACTGCTGATTTGGTACAAGCTACTATTGAACCTACTCGTAAAGCTATGAACGATGCTGGTTTATCTGCATCCGATATCGATAAAGTATTGTTAGTTGGTGGTTCTAGCCGTATTCCAGCTGTACAAGAAGCTATTAAAAAAGTATTGGGTAAAGAACCAACTAAAAATGTTAACCCTGATGAATGTGTAGCTATCGGTGCTGCTATTCAAGGTGGTGTATTAGTAGGTGAAGTAAAAGACGTATTGTTACTTGATGTAACTCCATTGTCTCTTGGTATCGAAACAATGGGTGGTGTATTCACACGTATTATTGATCGTAACACTACAATTCCTACATCTAAATCTCAAGTATTCTCTACTGCAGCAGATAACCAACCATCTGTAGATATCCATGTATTGCAAGGTGAACGTGAGTTCGCAGCAGATAATAAAACATTGGGTCGCTTCAACTTGGATGGTATCCCAGCAGCTCCTCGTGGGGTTCCTCAAATCGAAGTAACATTCGACATCGACGCTAACGGTATCGTACACGTAAAAGCTAAAGATTTGGGTACTCAAAAGGAACAAAAAATTACAATTACTTCTTCTAGCGGCTTGAAAGAAGACGAAATCGAACGCATGGTTAAAGAAGCTGAAGCTCATGCAGCAGAAGATAAAGCTAGAAAAGAAGAATTAGATGTTAAAAACAATGCAGATTCCTTGGTATACCAAGCTGAAAAAGCATTGAAAGAACTTGATGGTAAAGGCGATACTGCTTTATTAAAAGAAGTTGAAGAAGCTAAAGATAAATTGAAAAAATCTATCGAAGCTGGCAACATCGAAGACATCAAAAAAGATAGTGAAGCTTTGGAACAACCATTGCATAAATTAGCAGAACAAATGTATGCAGCAGCACAACAAGCTCAACAAGCAGCTGGTGGTGCAGATCAAGGTCAACAACAAACTAAATCTGATGACAATGTAGTTGATGCTGATTACACAGTAGTGGATGACGACAAGAAATAAGAAGGGTTGGTAACTAATGGCACGTGATTATTATGACATCTTAGGGGTTAGTAAAAATGCCTCTCAAGATGAAATCAAAAAAGCCTTCCGTAAAAAGGCACGCCAATACCATCCAGATGTAAATAAAGATAATCCAAAGGAAGCGGAAGCAAAGTTTAAAGAAGCTAACGAAGCTTACGAAGTATTGTCTGATGAAACTAAAAAAGCTCAATATGACCAATTCGGCCACGACGCCTTCAAACAAGGAGGCGGCGCTGGCGCCGGTGGTTTCCAAGGTGGCTTTGGCGGTTTCGGTGGTCAAGCTGGCGGCTTTAGTGATATCTTTGGCGACATTTTTGGTGGCATGTTTGGCGGTGGACGCCAACAACAAGGCCCTCAAAAAGGCAATGACTTGCGCGAAGATATTGATATTTCCTTTGAAGATGCAGCCTTTGGTAAATCTATGGAAATAGAAGTGCATCGTCATGAAGAATGTGATCACTGTCATGGTACTGGTGGTGAACCAGGATCTCGTGTCGATACTTGTCCAAACTGTCATGGTTCTGGCCAAGAAGCGGTTATTCAAAATACTCCATTTGGACGTATGCAATCCGTTCGCACTTGTTCCCGCTGTCATGGTACTGGTAAAAGCATCGAAAAACCTTGTTCCAAATGTCGTGGAACAGGTGAAATGTTGGCAAAACGTAAAATCTCTATCAAAATTCCAGCAGGTGTAGATAGTGGTTCCCGCTTACGCGTTGCTAATGAAGGTGAACCTGGTATCTTAGGTGGTCCAAAAGGCGATCTTTACGTGTATATCTTCGTTCGTCCTCATAAGGAATTTGAACGAAATGGTAATGACGTTATTAGCCGTGTAAATATTAGCTTTGCTCAAGCAGCATTAGGTGCGACTATACAAGTTAACACCTTAGATGGTAAAGTAGAGTTAAAGATTCCGGAAGGTACTCAAACGGGAACGGCATTCCGCGTAAAGGGCAAAGGTATTCCATATTTGCGTAACCCTAAACAACGGGGGGACCAACATATTGTAGTAACTGTCCAAACGCCTAAGAAGTTGACAGACACTCAACGTGAGTTATTATTACGCTTTGCAAATGAAAGCAACGAAGATGTAAATAACTTACAAGTGAGCAAGAGTCTCTTTGAAAAAATTAAGGACTGTTTGACTAAATGAACAGCTCATGTGAAGGAATGGTTTGTTCCATCACATTCCCTATAAAGGAGCATATATGCAATGGATAGAAGTATCCATTGTCTGTGAAAGAGTAGCCACCGATGAGGTGACTACTCTTTTTGACGATTATGCAGACAATGGAATTATAGAAGAAGATGTAGAAAATCAGCCCAATTTAATTAAATTAACAATGTATGCGGATCCATCTTTGGATGTAGATACAATTAAGTCAGATATAGAAAATCGTCTTACAGAGGCAAATATTAGTGTTACATCAATTAATGCTAATATATTAGATGAATCTACATGGCTTAATTCTTGGCAACAATATATTGAACCCACAGAAATCTTACCAAATTTGATTATTAAACCAGCTTGGCAGGAATACGATAATGTGGATCATAAAACTATTATTGAAATCGATTCAGATATTTCTTTTGGTACTGGATCCCATGAGACTACACGGACTTGTGCAGAGTTATTGAAATCTTATAGTGAATCTATGGATCTTGACACTGTTACTTGTTTAGATATTGGTACTGGCACTGGTATCCTTTTATTGGTAGCAGCTCAGTTAGGCATCAAACATTTAGTTGGTATTGATATAGAAGAGTATGCTGCTAATCAAGCGCGCATTAACTGTGAGAATAATCATGTATCAGCAGAAATAATTTGTGGTAATTTGGATAGTGATTTCAATGGTACTGCTCAAATAATTTTAGCGAACCTAACAGTAGATCCTCTTAAAATACTATTACCTCAAATTGGTAATAAACTTGATGATAAGGGTATTTTAATTATTAGTGGTATTATAGATGATCGGTATGATGAAATCATGCCATATATTAAGGCTAATTGGCATATTATTGAGGAGCGCATTGCAGGGCCTTGGCATACATTTGCGCTAGAAAAACGATGAAAAAGATTTTTATTTCTACACCATTAGGTGAAACCATAGAATTACCAACGGATGTTACACATCATGTGTTACATGTATTTCGTCATAATATGGAGAAACCCATAACTGTTACCGGCAGTGACAATCGGTGTGGTACATATCAAATTACAGAAGAAATAGATGGTAAAGCTCAAGCAAAACTTATTGAATATGTAGAATCAAATGTATCTTCTTATCGTACTATCCTTGTTCAATCTTTATTAAAAGGTGAAAAGCTAGAATGGGTATTACAAAAAGCGACAGAGTTAAATGTAGATACAATTTATCTTGTATCTACTGCTAACTGTGTTGCTAAATATGATGACAAGAAATTACAAACAAAGGCTACTCGATGGGAGAAAATAATGCTAGAAGCGGCTCAACAATGTGGTCGTAATCAACTGCCAACACTTGTAGTGGGGGAAAAACTTTCACAAGTATTAGAAATAGAAACTGATGCATTAAAATTGGTAGCCTATGAAAATGAAGATGGACATACTATTAAAGATGTTCTTTCACAGGTCAACTCTGATGAGTCAATTACAGACATACTAATTTGTATTGGTCCAGAAGGGGGCTATCAAGAGAAGGAAATCAATGCTATTATAGAGAGTGGTGGAAAATCAGTTTCTCTTGGTAATACTATTTTGCGAGCTGAAACGGCTGCTATTGGATCATTATCGATGATTCAATATGAATTAGAACTATAAATTAAACAAGAATAGAGAGGTGCAATGAAAACCGTTGCGTTTACAACCTTAGGGTGTCGTGTTAATCAATATGATACAGATGCTATGAAAGGTTTATTTTTACAAAATAACTACGAAGCTGTAGACTTCGATGAAAAAGCAGATATATATGTAATTAATACATGTTCTGTAACGAATATGGGGGAAAAGAAATCCCGTCAATTGATTCGCAAAGCGAAGCGTCAAAACGAAGATGCCTATGTGATTGTAACTGGTTGTTATGCCCAACTTGATCCAGATGCGATTGCAGCTATCGATGGTGTTAACCTCGTTATCGGTACTAATAATCGCTCTAAAATTGTTGAACTAGTTGAACAATTGGAATCTACAGAGCGTCAAATTAATGCTGTACGGGATATCATGAATGAGTCTAACTTTGAGGAAATGCCATTATATGGTAATGAATCTGATAAAGCTCGTGCTTTTATGAAAATTCAAGAAGGTTGTAATAACTACTGTGCCTTTTGTATCATTCCCTATACTCGAGGAAAATTAAAATCTCGTAAAGTAGATGATATTGTACAAGAGGCAAAACGTTTAGTAGAACATGGATTCCACGAAATCGTGTTAACAGGGATACATTTGGGAAATTACGGTGTTGAATTGCCAGGTCGTCCTACATTAGCCGATGTAGTCAAAGCTTTATTAGAGATTCCTGATTTATACCGCATTCGTTTCGGTTCCATTGAATCAGTAGAGGTTTCTGATGAGTTAGTAGAATTAATGGCTACTAATAAACGTGTTTGTCCACATTTGCATTTACCTCTACAAGCCGGTTCTGATCATGTATTAAAGTTGATGAAACGCCATTATACATTGCAAGAATATAAAGACTTGATTGCAAGTTTACGTTCTCGTATTAAGGATTTATCAATTACCACTGATATTATTGCAGGTTTCCCGCAAGAAACAGATGAAGACTTTGAAGAAACCTTAAATACAGTACGTGAAATTGGATTTACCCATATTCATGCCTTCCCATACTCTATTCGTGAGGGCACACCTGCAGCTACTATGCCGGATCAAGTACCAGAAGCTGTAAAGAAAACTCGTGTAGCACTTTTGAATGGGCTTAGCCAATCTGGCTATGAAGCATACGCAAAATCTCGCATTGGTAAGCCTGGTGAGATTCTCATCGAAAAGGAAGAGAATGGATACTACATGGGCTTAACAAATGAGTATGTAAATGGTAAAGTTAAATCTGATGGGACACATAAAATTGGTGATCTCATCGGAGGTACTGTTGTAGGTTTAGAAGATAATTATTTGATTATTGAATAAGGAGTTATAGTATGAGTGACTGCATTTTCTGTAAAATTATCAATGGCGAAATTCCATCTAAAAAAGTGTTAGAAAACGATAAATTCTATGCATTTCATGATATTGAACCAGTGAAAAAAGTACATGTTTTAATTGTACCTAAAAACCATGTTTCCAATATTGCTCATCTTAACGAAAATAATGAAGACTATGTAGAAGGTTTATTGCCATTCGTTCGTGATGTAGCTAAAGAACTTGGTATTTCTAAAGATGGTTATCGTTTGATTTTTAATACTGGTAAAAAAGCTGGTCAAACTGTATTTCATATGCATGCTCATCTCTTAGGTGGCGAAGAAATGGGATGGCCAGAAGCTTAATATTAGGTATAATGTATTCTTTTTATAATACTTATTAAAATTCCTATAAAATATACCGGAAAATATTGACAACATCTATACCTATACATATAATATTATATGTGCGTATGTAAATTATCAGCACTTCCCGAGATTATTTTTGGAGGGAGGGATATAGATGTCTGAAATCAAAGTCGGTAAAAACGAAACGCTTGAAAGTGCTCTTCGTCGATTCAAACGCTCCTGCCAAAAAGCGGGTGTTTTGTCTGAAGTAAGAAAACGCGAACACTACGAAAAACCAAGCGTAAAAAGAAAGAAAAAATCTGAAGCAGCAAGAAAACGCAAATTCAGAGCATAAGATGATTACCCTAATTCTGCCTTTTCATGGCTTCATGAAATCCAGGATTAGGGTTTCTTTATATTATTTTATCTATATATAATAATGTTGTATGACTTAATGTGTTATATCTTTGCATACTGTAAAGATTAACCTTTATAAAAGTATGATGTAGATTATTATTAATTAAAATAGATCAGGAGGATACAATGAGCTTAAAAGATCAATTAAAAGAAGATATGAAAGCTGCTATGAAAGCACGTGAAGAAGGTAAAACTGCGCTTTCTGTAATTCGAATGGTTAATAGTGCTATTAAGAATACAGAAATCAATGATAAAGTTGAGCTTGATGATAATGGTATTCTTGGTATTTTAGCAAAAGAAATGAAAACTCGCCAAGACTCCTTAACTGAATTTGAAAAGGCGGGCCGTGAAGATTTGATCTCTCATGTAAAAGAAGAGATGGCTGTGCTTCAAAAATATTTACCAGCTCAAATGAGTGAAGATGAAATTCGCACTGTTGTAAAAGAAGCGATTGCAGCATGTGGCGATGCTGTAAACATGGGTAATGTTATGAAACATGTAATGCCAAAAACTAAAGGCCGTGCAGATGGTAAAGTAGTTAATAATATCGTTAAAGAATTACTTGGATAATCAATTATAAATATAGAAGTAAACATTTCATATAGTTAGTATTTTTGATACATCAAAATTGAACTCTTAACCTCATATTTAAGAGAATCATGAAATTCTATAGAAAGTTATTGACATGTATTTTCACTATATGATATTATGATTTCAACAAAATAATTGGTCAACGAAGACTCCACGTTAGATATATGGAATATATATCTATTTGTTGGAGTCTTTTTATTTTTAGGAGGAACCATTATGACAAATACTAAAGATTTATTGTATTACATTCCAGCAGGTCAATATGGTAAAGAAGGTGTTCTTGCACTATTAGAACAACATCCAGAAATTAAATTTGTATCTCTTGTAGGTATTGATTTAGCTGGTAATGATACAGATGAAAAAATTCCTATGGCAGCATTCTTTGATGATTACGAAGCATTCTTCGAAGGTCGTGCTGTTCAAACAGATGGTTCTTCTGTAGTACTTACAAATATTGCAACATTGAATAATGCACGTGTAGATATGTGGGGCGACCCAAGTGTAAACTGGTTCGTTGATTATAACTATGAAAACATCGATGAAGCAACAGGTTTACCAACTGGTACACTTCGTATTCCTGCATTCTTGATGCATAACTACCGTTATGTTGACTCTCGTTCTATCTTAAAAAACAGCTGTGATTATGTTCGTGCAGAACTATTATCCTTGATCAAAGAACATGGTCTTCCTGGCATGCCTCATGTGAAAGCTGATGACGTTGTAGATATTATCTTTACATCTGCTACAGAATTGGAATTCTGGGTAAAAACTCCATCTAGAACAGTTACTAAAAAAGAATTATCCGTATCTCAAAAATTACAAGAACAATACTGGCAACGTACACATGGTACAGTTCGTACTGCATTAGAACAAGCAGTTGAACGCTTAGACCAATACGGTATGGTTGCAGAAATGGGCCATAAGGAAGTAGGTGGCGTTAAAGCTAAACTTGATGAAGATGGTCATGAAGCAGTTGTACTAGAACAATTAGAAATCGACTGGAAATTCTCTAATAACCCATTGCAAACAGCAGATAATGAATTACAAGCGCGTATTATCGTTCGTGAAGTATTCCGTGAAAATGGTCTTGATGTAACATTCAATGCAAAACCTATTATTGGCGTAGCTGGTTCTGGTGAACATACACATTTTGGTGTTATGGCTAAATTAAAATCTGGTAAACTTGTAAACTTGTTTAGCCCAGAAGATATGCGCAAAGAAGCTGCTAGCTCCTTGGGTATTGGTGCTATCATGGGGTTATTGAAACACTATGAAGCAATCAATCCATTTATCAGTTCTACAACAGACTCCTTAAATCGTTTAAAACCTGGCTTCGAAGCTCCAGTATGTATCGTTACATCTTTAGGTACTGATCCTTCCGAACCAAGCCGTAATCGTACAATCCTTTGTGGTTTGATTCGTGATATCGATAATCCTATGGCTACACGTTATGAATTGCGTTCTCCTAACCCTTATACAAATACATATACTGCATTAGCATTGATCTTCATCTCTGCATTTGATGGTATGAAATATGCTATTACATCTGGTAAAACACAAGCACAATTAGAAGCAGAGCTTTCCAAAGAAGTGGGTGAATCTGCTGATTACCTTGCTACAAATCGTGCATATCGTACAGAAAAAGACGTATTCGATGATTTCACTCAAGAAGAACGTAATCAAATGTTTGGTGTTGCACCAGCCACTGTATGGGAAAACATTAAAGGTTACCATAACAATCCTGAATTAGTTGAAACATTAGCTCAAGGCAATGCATTCGCTAAAGACTTGATGGATTCCTTCATCGCATCTATTTTGAAACGTTGGAAACTTGTATTGGCTCACCGCTTAATTCCTGATAATCTTGATACAGTTCGTAAGATGGTAGCTATTCATACTGATAGCCGTAATAGTGTAGATGATAAACGTTTTGCAGAAGTTAACGACTTACGTTTCTATCTTGCTAAAGATAGCGATGATCGCAAATCTTTATTCACTCGTTTAATCGATGCACTTAACTCTGGTGAATATGACTTAGCATCTCAATTGCAAATTGAAATGAACGATAAAATGGAAGAATTAGAAGCTAAATATGCTAACTATGCAAAAAACATCTTCTAATATCGGTTGATTTTATTACTCAAAAAGGGCTCCTACATTTGTAGGAGCCCTTTTATTCATATTATCTTTTTATAATTTAGTCGTTAAAGCTATTACTCGTTATGTCCTATAAACTTTTCTACTAGTACTAAGCTACATACAAGTACAAAAATTGCAACAGACCAGATTAAATTATCATATGACGATTCATGATCGATGATTAGCAGTCTAACAATTGCAGTTATGCCAATATATAAAAAGAAATTAAGCGGGAAGTGGAAGTTATTTTTAAAGTATTTTACGATGAGAGCAATAAACTCAAAGTATAAGAAGAAGGTAATTAATTCTTCAATTAATAAATAGTAAGTGCTATAACCTTGGATATTTGCCCACGTAATAAATCCTAGGCTAATTAAGGTATTAATGAGGGCAATACAAAGTGCAATACCTACACCAACAAGAGCTATATTTTTTATAGTTAATAATAATTTAGAAATACGTATCCACATATATAATTCACCTACAATAAATATCTAAATACTATACCACATAAAAAAGACCGTACACCGTACGGTCTTTTTACGATTACACCACAGTATAATCACGAGAATATCAAAGGATTAGATATCAGCTTTAATTGCTTCTAATGCAGCATCGAAGTTAACTGCTTGAGTTACTTCAGGAACGTATTCAACATAAGTTACTTTATTTTCTTTGTTGATTACTACTACGCCACGAGTTAAAAGACGAAGTTCTTCAATCAAGAAGCCATAGTTTTCACCGAAGGAAGCGTCTTTGTGGTCAGACAAAGTAATTACTTTATCTACGCCAGCAGCGCCACACCAACGTTTTTGAGCGAAAGGCAAGTCCATAGAAATTGTCAATACTACAACATCATCAGAAAGTGCAGTAGCATCTTGGTTGAACCAACGAGTTTGAGCGTCACAAACGCCTGTATCAAGGGAAGGAACAACGGAGATAACTTTTACTTTACCTTCGAAATCTTTTAATGTTTTAGGTTGTAAGTCGTTGCTTAAAACTGTGAAGTCAGGAGCTTGTTGACCTACTTTAACTTCTGGACCAACCAATGTGATAGGGCCACCTGCAAATGTTACTACGCCAGTACGTTTTTCCATGTTGTATTCCTCCTAAGAGTTTTAATTCTAATTTATGTAAGGATACGTTTTGTATCTATGCATAGTATAACATTTACATTACCATAAGTAAACTAAAAAATTCGATATAGTGTTTTTAAGGGAATAAATAGTATATTATTGGCTTCATAATCAAGAAAATATCTCATAACTACATTATATACGTATAGGTGTATTAAGATATATGAAAAAAATGTGTATACTATAAGGAGTATATTTAAATAATGATAATCCTGTAATATAGAAATTTAACTGAGAGGTCCTATGAAACCTATAGAGCTATTTATGCAGTTTTTCCGCCGAGAAGGCTGGGTGTATGCCATCGGCTTAACTATGCTAATTGCTATTGATATAGCATTTTTATTTGTTCCACAATTCATTGGTAATGCCATCGATACACTAAGTCACAATAAAGAGGGCTTAGTCAATTATATTATTTACTTTATTTTATTATTTATTATTATAACGATTCTAAAAGTTATTTCACGACGCACCTTACTTGGTTCCATCCGTCGTATGGAGTACCTTTTTCGTGAAATTTTGTGTAGAAAAGCATTACAAATAAAAACAACATACTATGAGGCAAATGGACCTGGTAAAGTTATGGCGTTGATGACAAATGATGTTACATCTCTTCGTGTAGCGTTAGGTTTAGGTGTAATGATCGTGGTGGATATTATATTTTATTCCATTGTAGGATCAATTATTCTCATACAAAAGATAGATGGTTTATTAGCTTTCAAAATTATGACACCTGTATTTTTCATCATTGTAGCTATCTTTGTGTTAGGTCGGAAATTGCGTGCTAAACAGCGTAGTGCGCAGGCAACGTATAGTGACATGACAGAATTTGGCCAAGAATTATTTCAAGGTATAGATGTAATTAGAGCTTTTAATAGGGAACGTATTATTTCTAATTCTTTTGAAAAAATAAATAAATTGAACTATAAGAAAAATATGGATGTAGCATTATTAGATTCTGTACTAACCCCTTTAACAAGAATTGCGCCCTTTATTTGTATTAGTATTAGTATTTTTATATGTGGACATCTAGCTGTCGAAGGCAATATGACTATAGGTGAATTTGTAACTATCAATTCCTTTATTATGTTAATAGTAGGACCTTTAATTGGATTTGGTGGGCTTATTTCTATTGTACAAAAAGGTTTGGCATCCTTAGATCGTATTACGGACTTCTTACGTCTACCAATCGAGTCAATTGATGACACTACGGAGGTATTACCACTTGAAGATATCAATATACGTTATTTAGATTTTAACTATGAAAACTCTAAAGGTCATGCATTATCACAAGTATCTACAACCATTCGGAAAGGATCTTTTATTGGTATTGTAGGTAAACCTGGTTCTGGTAAAAGTACACTCTTTAAACTACTTATTGGTCTACAAGAATGTCCGCCGAAGTCTATATATATTGGAAATCAAGATATATCAGATATACCATTATCTAAGCTTAGAAATTCAATTGCTTATGTGCCAACTCAATCTTATTTATTGAGCACTACCATCGAAGATAATATTAAATTTGGTAAAGACTTACCTATGCATGAATCGGTTGAGGTAGCCGCAAAAAAAGCAGACTTATATAGAGATTTAGGAGACCTTTTACATAATGATTTACATAATCTTGCAGAAGAAGGTCATGACTTATCGGGGGGCCAAAAACAACGCATTAATATGGCTCGAGGTTTTTACAAGAATGCACCATATTTATTATTAGATGATTGTTTCTCTGCGTTAGATGCAGTAACCGTCAATACTATTTTAGATACATTACATACGGTTCATACACAAACTATATTATGTATTTCTCAACGCTTAGAGGTCATTGAAAAGGCGGATAAAATTATTGTCTTTGATGAAGGCCATATAGTTGAAGAGGGTACACATGAAGAATTGTTAACTAGAAATGGTTTATATAAAACCCTTTATGAAGCGCAGAAAGGAGAAAGTCATAATGAATAAGCATAACGTTAGAAATGACTGGGCTCTATTCTCCTATATAACTGCATATATTAAACCCTATTTAGGTATCTTATTAATAGCTACAATCGCACTCGCTGGAAATCTTATATTATTATTATTTAGACCGTATCTTACAAAACAAGTAATAGATCTAGGATTTGCCACTAATGATATTCATGTCATTGAATATTATGCTGTTTTATATGGCTTAACAATCATTGGTAGTGTATGTTTTATTTTCGTAGAAAATTACTTTTTAAAAAGCTTTGGTCAAAAAATAATCTATAATATTCGCCATATTGTGTTCCAAAAAATTCTACATAAACCACATGATGAATTTTATAAATTGCCTATTGGCAATTGGGTAACCCGTATTACTAATGATGTGGAATCACTGCGTACCTTATATACCGATGTATTGTTAAACTTAGCTAGTAGCGGATTAATGATTATTGGTATATTAGCCTTCATGTATGCCATTAATGTACCGTTAGCTGTTATTATGACGATTTTAGTACCTATTATGGGCGGGATTATTTGGGTATATCAAAAGTTTTCTAGAAAGGCTTTTCGTCAAGTAAGACGGTCTGTAGCGGCCTCCAATGCGAGCATTAAGGAATTGCTGAACTATATTGTTATAGTTAAATCCTACGGTGGAGAAAAAGCCATAGAAGGTAGATATGAAACTGTTAACAAAGGTTTTTTAGAAGCTGGTCTTTTTGAAGTTACAACATTTTCTATTTTCAGACCTCTCGTTGATGGCTTGTTTTTCGTAGCTTTAATCGTCATATTTACTACTACTAATTTAGTAGATTCTGTAGCCGATGCAGGTACTGTATTTGCTTTCATTCAATATATGGATCGTTTCTTTCAGCCATTAAAGGAAATTGCAGACAAATATAATTCATTGCAAAGTTCATTAGCTGGAGCTGAACGATTAGTACCATTATTAGAAGAGAAAGACCGAAATATGGTCGATGAAGTTCCGAAAGAACTGATTCCTGTTGAATCAATTGAATTTGATCATGTTTGGTTCTCTTATGAAAATAATGATACCTATGCATTACAAGATTTCACCTTACATATTAAGTCTGGTGATTTTACAGGCATTGTTGGTCCCTCTGGTAGTGGTAAATCCACATTGTTATCTTTATTAATGGGTATCTATAAACCTACAAAGGGTACCATCTATATAAATGGTATTGATATTGCTAAATACGATAGCTCTGTACTCCGTCACTTAATGGGGTATGTATTCCAACAAGCGTATTTATTTAAAGGGTCTATTAAAGATAATCTTACACTGTTTGATACTTCTATCAGTCATGATGAAATGGTAAAAGCAGCAAAACAAGTTAATTTAGATACTATGATTGAACAATTACCAGAAGGCTATAATACACCTGTAGGGTACTTAGGTTCACTATTATCAGACGGTCAAAAGCAACTACTAGCCTTTGGACGTACGCTCATAAGAAATACACCTATTCTATTATTAGATGAAGCAACGGCTAACGTAGATAGTCATACTGAAAAACAAATACAAGCGAGTATTGAAAATATCCGTGGTAGTAAAACAATCGTAAGCATTGCTCATCGATTATCCACAGTACAAGAAGCAAATGAAATTGTTTATATTGAATATGGTAAAATAATAGAAAAAGGTTCTTTCAAAGAATTAATTGAGTTAAAAGGGGCTTTTTATAATCTATGGATTCGTCAAAAAAGCGGGAGTTAGCATGGAATTTATCCAATCTAAAGATAATAAGACTATTAAACGTATAGTTTCTCTAGGACAACGTAAAAATCGTAATAAACATGGTGAGTATATTGTTGAAGGTATCCGTTCTATCCGTGATATATCATCTAATGGTGTAATAAAAACAATTGTTATACGAGAGTCTAAATGTAAAGATAATAATATCGAAGCGTTATTAGCTTTAGATTCTATGCAATCAATTCCTACTTATATTGCGCAAGATCCAATATTTGATAAAATCGATAATACCGTAAATGGACAAGGTATTATTGCCATTGTAGCTAAACCCAAACATAGTATAGAATCTATCTCTATTGAAGATGGTGTCTATATTACACTAGATGGCGTACAAGATCCTGGTAATCTAGGTACGATTATACGTACCGCTGTAGCAGCAGGTGTGAAGGGCATATTTTTAATGAAAGGTACTGTAGATCCTTTTAATGATAAGACGGTACGTAGCACAATGAGTGCGTTACATAAAATACCAGTCTATGAAGATGTGACATTATCTATGCTCAATGATCTGATTGCGGAATCTAATATGTCTACCTATGTAACTGCCTTAGAAAACTCAAAACCATATCATATGATTACATACGATAAACGATGTATGTTGATTTTAGGTAATGAAGGGAATGGGGTAACACCTGAGGTTATGAATCTATGTAAGCATCGAATCATGATCCCCATGTATGGTGACATTGAATCGTTAAATGTGAGTGTAGCAGCAGCTCTATGTATGTATAAAGCTCAAGAGCAATTGATGTCATAATTAAAATACTTGAGAATCAGATCAAGTATTTATGATAAAAATTTATAAGTATATCGAAAGTCCTCTACTAGTATACAAGTAGGGGGCTTTTGTATTGATTTTATAGTTCTGTATTTGGTACAATAACATATATCCTTTGTGGGAGAACAAAGTTCTCCCCTTTTTTAATGAAAAGGAAGAAAACTATGTCCAAATTAATAGTAAATGCCGACGATTTTGGTCTTCATAGTGCAGTTAATGCTGCAGTCATTGATGGCCACCGTACAGGTATCATTACGAGCACCTCTCTATTAGCGGGAGGCGAAGCTTTTACAGAAGCCGTAAGTATGGCAAAAAATAACCCTAAGTTGGGCATTGGTGTTCATATCGCCTTAGTAGGTGGGCTAAAATCGGTATGTAATCCATCTGAAGTACCATCTCTGCTTACATCCGAAGGCGTCTTTCCAGAAACATATATCGATTTTATGAAACGAATTTATACTGGAAAGATTAACTATAGTGAGTTGCGCAAAGAAATTCACGCTCAAATGGAACGAATCATGGAGTCCGGTTTACACGTAACGCATATTGATGGTCATCAACATATGCATGTATTACCAACGGTACTACCAATCGTTATTGAGCAAGCGAAACACTATGGTATTAATGCAATACGCATTCCAGATGAATCTTCTTTATTTGTCAATTATATGTACTCGCCAGTGCGATTACTAGGCAAGGTCGGTTTATCTACTGTAGCGGCAAAGGCAAGGCCTACAGTGCGGGATAATGGTATGTATTCCACACAATATTTTTGGGGTATGGTAAACGGGGGACACATTAACCAGAAAACGTTAATGGGTATATTAAAATCCGTATCTAAAAAATCAGGTACTCATGAATTGATGATTCATCCAGGTTTAAATAATACGATTTTGGGAAATCAATATAAATGGGGCTATCATTGGGAGGATGAATTACAAGCTGTTTGTTCTAACCATACGCGTTTATATATTAGACAACATAATATTGAGCTAATTAATTATGGAGACTTGATATGAGTAAAATGATGAAGAGAGGCATTTTTATGTTTCTCTTACTATTGGCTGTGTCAATTGGTATCATTTACTACACTATTGATTTAGATGCATTAAAAACAATTTCATCATTTAATAGTATTTCTTTATTATTAGCTTTGATAGCTTTAGCAGCAGGTATGTATTTTGATGGCCTACGGTTACAAAGACTTGTAAAAATCGGTGGGTACAAGCTATCCATAAAGGCGGTACTTCGCGTAATTTTTAGTAATTATTTTATGGCCATGTTGACACCAGGTGCCAGTGGAGGTGCTGTAGCGCAAGTTCTAGTATTGAAAAGTTATGGTGTACCAATATCTAAAGGCACGCCAATCGTATTAATACGCACCGTATTTTCTATTATGTTCTTGGTCATCATGTTACCTTTAGTATTTTTACGTGATGCCATTGAAATTCCTTATATCTCACGAGATATGCTATTAATTTTCGCTGTATTAGCTGTTATTGCCACGCTTTTAGGTACATATATCTTGCAGACTAAATATATGCGTCAATTTGTATATAATTTAGCGCAACGTTTTAAAGCACATAAAACAAGAGATTGGCTCTCTAAATTAGAAACCTTGAATCAAGGTTTAGGATTGCTATATAAACAACCGATTCAATCCTTTATTGTGTTTATTGAGTCTGGATTGAGTTTATTATGCTTATACTGTATTGCACCTGCATTGATGTATGCTTTCACACCAGATATTCCTATCATTGATATATTAGATCGAATGATTCTATTAAATTTAATTTTATATTTCGCACCAACACCAGGGGGAACAGGGATTGCAGAAGGACTATTTGTAGTATTGTTTAGTACCTTTGTACCTAATGGAACTGTTGGTATTGTAGCTGTAGCATGGCGAGTTATGGCAGAATATTTGCCATTTTTTATCGGTATGTATGCAGTATTAACATTATATGGGCGTCAATTTGTGGCCCAAGAAACTTCAAAAGAACAATAAGGGAGTGTGTGTTCTATGACTAAACCAAAAAAAGATAAGTTTTATCTGGTGCAAGAAGATATTTTACCAGAAGCGATAAAAAAGACGATCAAGGTAAAAGAGATTTTGAAGCTAGGTGAAGTTAAAACGATTAATGAAGCAGTTGAAAAAATGGATTTGAGTCGTTCTGCATATTACAAGTACAAAGATTATGTATTCCCATTTTTTGAAATTGCCCAAGGTAAAATCGTTAGTATTTATGTTTCCATGTCTAATGAATCTGGCATGCTATCTAGTGTATTAAAAGCCATTGCAGAACGGAATGGTAGTATTTTGACAATCAATCAAGATATTCCTTTACAGGGTATTGCAAACAGTAGCATTTCCTTTGAAACGAAAGATTTACAAGGATCATTAGAAGATTTATTATTAGATATTCGCTCTATGAAGGGCATTATTAAGGTAGAAATTTTAGGCCAAGCATAGGCTATTGAAGAGAGTAGGACAATTATGACCACTATAAAAATTGCGTTATTAGGTTTTGGTACTGTTGCACAAGGTACATTTAATTTGTTGCAAGATAATGCTGAGTTAATTAGAAATCGTACAGGTGTTAATGTAGAAATTTCTAAAATCTTTGTGCGTAATCCTGATAAATATAGCCATATTACATTGCCTGAAACAGCTCAATATGTAACTGATATTGATGAAGTATTAAAAGATAATTCCATTCAAATGGTTGTGGAATTAATGGGTGGTACAACCTTTGCTAAAGACTGTGTAGAAGGTGCTTTAAAGGCCAAGAAAAATGTAGTAACAGCGAATAAAGATTTATTAGCAGAATCTGGCCCATACCTATTAGATTTAGCTAGCAAAAATGGAGTGGATTTGCGCTTTGAAGCATCTGTATTAGGTGGTATTCCTATCATCCGTACATTATATGAATCCTTAGCGGGCAATCGTATTACTGAGATCATCGGTATTATGAATGGTACGACAAACTTCATTTTAACGAAAATGTCTGAAGAAGGTTTAAGTTATCAAGATGTACTAAAGGAAGCACAAGAGCTAGGTTATGCAGAGGCTGATCCTACAGCTGACGTTGAGGGTCTAGATGCAGCACGTAAATTGGCTATTCTTGCCTCTATTAGTTTCAATCGTCGCATCTTCTTTGAAGATGTTTCTGTAGAAGGTATTACGAGCATAGATACAGAAGACATCAAATTCGGTAAAGAGTTTGGCTACAATATTAAATTATTAGGTATTGCTAAGGAAACTAGCCAAGGTTTATCTTTAAACGTATACCCTGCATTTATTCCTACAACACATCCTTTAGCATCCGTTCGTGGCTCTTATAATGCTATTTATGTTAAAGGTAATGGTATCGATGATGTAATGTTATATGGTCGCGGTGCTGGTAGCTTGCCTACAGGTAGCTCTGTTGTATCCGATATTATGGAAGTAGCAAAAAATGTTTCATACAATGAAACAGGTCGTTTGAAACCATTCTATTACGATCAAAAGAACATTTACTCTCCTGGCAAGATTCAATCTAGCTACTACTTGCGTTTAGAAGTAGATAATAAAACAGGTGTGTTAGCAAAAATTTCTGCAAAATTAGCAGAACAAAAGATTTCTGTTTTATCTATTGTTCAACGCAATATGGATCCAGAAACTGCAGTTCTTGCAATTGTTACGTCCAAATGTCCTAGATCTTATATTTTAAATCTTATTGATTCCTTTAACAGCTTGCGTTCCGTTAAGTCTGTTAATAGTGTCATTCGTATTATGGAAGCTTAAACTATGAATACCATTCGCGTACAAGTGCCCGCTACTAGTGCCAACTGTGGGCCAGGTTTTGATTGCCTAGGATTAGCGTTAAATCTTTACAATATCTTTAGCTTTACACCAGATCCAAATGCTACTGAATATACATATACCTTTGAAGGTTTCGGTGCCGATATTCTTCGCGCTGAAGACCCTAAAAAGAACCTTATTGGATTTGCTATGGATCAAGTTTTTGCTACTGCTCAAGAGCCGATTCAATACGGACATATTACGTCTGAAACCTTAATTCCACCTTCTCGTGGACTCGGCAGTAGTAGTACAGCCATCGTAGGTGGACTTTTACTAGCTAATGCACTAGTTAAACACCCTCTTACAAAAGAAGAACTATTGGTTATTGCAAACCGTATGGAAGGTCATCCAGACAATGTAGCACCTGCTATTTTTGGTAACTTATGCTGTGCTACTGGTTTAAAAACAAAGGTATTAAATACAGTCATCTCTGTTCCATCGGAATTACATTTTGCTGTTGTGGTACCGGAGGTTATGGTATCCACAGAATATGCACGTTCTGTTTTACCTAATCATGTACCATTTAAAGAGGCTGTCCAAAATGTGAGCCATGCATCTTTATTTGTAACAAGTTTAATTACACATCAATTAAGTAATTTATCTGTTGCATTAGATGATAATTTGCATGTGCCATACCGTAAAACATTGATTCCTTATTGTGATGCAGCCTTTGAAGCTGCTAAAGCAGCTGGAGCATATGGTGCTACTATTAGTGGATCTGGCTCTACTTTGATTGCTTATGTTGATAAAGCACATGTACAAGCTGTAGCAGAAGCTATGGGTACTGTATTTACAGCTAATGGAATTGAAAATAAAACATACTGTTTAGAAGCCGATAGTATAGGAGCGTCAATTATATAGTTTGTGGTATAATTATAGTGTTAGGCTAGTCCATAACTATAATTGGAGGAAACTATGAACAATATGAAAACAACGCTATTATTAGCGACTCTAACGGCCATTTTAGTGGTCTTAGGTGATATGATTGGCGGTAGAAGTGGTATGATGATTATGTTTGTTATCTCCATGGGCATGAATTTTATGTCCTATTGGTATAGCGACAAAATCGTTTTAGCACAATATAATGCACAACAAGTTACTGCTCAATCTAACCCAAAACTATATGCTATGGTAGAACGTTTGGCTAAGAATGGTAACTTACCGATGCCAAAGGTGTATATCATTCCAAGTGATGTACCTAATGCGTTTGCTACAGGTAGAAATCCAAGTCATGCAGCGGTAGCTGTTACAGAAGGTATTCAACGTCTATTAACTGATGATGAGCTAGAAGGTGTTCTAGGTCACGAATTAACACATGTTAAGAATCGCGATACCTTGATTAGCACGATTGCCGCTATGATGGCAGGGGCTATTTCTATGATTGCCCATGTGCTTCAATTCTCAGCTATATTTGGTCGCTCAGATGACCGTGAAGGCTCTAATCCGTTAGAGTTAATAGGCGCCATAGTTATTGCACCTATTGCAGCAGGACTCATTCAAATGAGTATTTCTCGGGCTCGTGAGTTTTTAGCTGATGAAGGGGGCGGAGAGATGTGTCGAAATCCATTGGCTTTAGCATCTGCCCTCGCTAAAATTGACTACTATTCAAAACATGGTGCATTGCCAAATGCAAGTAATGCAACGGCCCATATGTTTATCATCAACCCTATGGTTGGTATTGGTGAAAGCTTGAGCAATCTTTTTAGTACACATCCTCGTACAGAGGAACGTATTGCAAAATTGAAACAACAAGCAATGAATCCTAAATATAAAGAGAAAGCATTATTTTAATTAATATCTACAGGAGGATATCATGCAAGAAACATTAGTTTTAATCAAACCAGATGCAGTTAAGCGTCAATTAAGTGGTGAAATTCTTAGCCGTTATGAACGTAAAGGTCTTGTAATTAAAGCATTAAAACTTCTACAAGTACCTCGTGAATTAGCTGAAGAGCATTATGCTGAGCATAAAGAGAAACCATTCTTTGGTGAATTAGTAGATTTCATCACATCTGGTCCAGTTCTTGCTTTCGTATTGACTGGAGATAATGCTATCGTATCTGTACGTGCATTAAACGGTGCAACAAATCCTGTAGATGCTGCCCCTGGTAGTATTCGTGGTGACTATGCCTTAACAATGGATGCCAACGTAGTACATGCTTCTGACTCTCCAGAGGCTGCTGCTCGTGAAATTCATCTTTGGTTCCCAGAATATAAATAATCTCAAGGTTGAGATCCTGTAGCTTTTCTTTCTACATTTATGTATATCTATAGGAGGTAATACATATGGCAAGTAGTGTTTACACTAAAACAGGTGATGCTGGTACAACTGGTTTATATACCGGTGAACGAGTACCTAAATCCTCTTTACGCGTAGAAGCTTATGGTACAATCGATGAATTACAAGCATTTTTAGGCTTGGCTCGTTCCTATGCTGAAAATCCTCGTGTTGCTACTGAATTATATGATATTGAGCGCAACTTATGGACTTTAATGGCTGATATTGCTAGCTTAAATGCTGCTCCGGTAATTACAGAACAACATGTTAAACATTTAGAAAAGGTGATTGATCGCTTTGATGAAAAGCTTGAGCCTTTATCTAATTTCGTAATTCCTGGTGAGAAACAATCTTCAGCATACTTACATGTGGCTAGAACGATTACTCGTCGTGCTGAACGTGATTTATGGCGTGTATTAGATGCTGGTGAAAGTGTTCACGAATCTAATTTAAAATATTTAAACCGTCTATCCGACCTTTGCTTTATCATGTGTCGTGTAGAAGAGGAAATTGGAGCTGAATAAACAAAAAAAGCTATGTATTTTACATAGCTTTTTGCTCGTTATAGACCTTATTGTGAAATTGTTTGATTTAACACATCATGAGGACTTGGATAGTAGAAGAAAATATGAGGAATTTCATAGCGGAATTTTTCTCTTAACAAATCAGAGAGAGTTGTTTCAAAGTTTATAATTTTATCTGCTCCGAAATCAAAATCTTCTACTAAAACCAATAATTGTGGCTCTACTTGTGGCGCATTTTCCGGTAACGCTTCTGGTGGTAGTGGAACATTTACTACTACACGGGCTGTACCGATATACTTGCCTTGTCCATCGTCGATGGCAACACGATAGGTATTATCCCATAAAGTAGCCATCATTTTAAGTTTCATATTCATAATTTCCATAGTATCGCTCCTTTGTTATACTTATAATGATACTGAAATTATAAATTCTTGTATAGGTGCATTATGAAATCCCAAATTATTTTGTGTTCCGGTGGAGCACGCAGTGGAAAAAGTGAATTTGCAGAACGTTTAGCCCTTTCTACGGAAGGTCGTAAAGCTTATGTAGCAACAGGACAAGCGTTTGACGAAGAAATGGTTGATCGTATAAAAAAACATCAGGAACGACGTGGTAATATATGGACTAATTTTGAAGTACCATTATATTTAGCTAAAGAATGGCAAAATATTAGCCAATCTGCTGATGTAATTCTTATAGATTGTTTAACTATGTTTACTACGAATCACATGATGGCACATGGTTCTATACAAGGGCAACAAGATGCTAATGACTTGGAAGAGACTGTACTGTCAGAATTAGAATCATTACTAAATTTAATTGCATCAAGTGATGGGAAAACAGTTATTTTTGTAACCAATGAAATTGGTCTTGGTATTGTACCAGATAATAAGCTAGCTAGATATTTTAGAGATATTGCAGGTCGCGTTAATCGGACAGTCGCAACTGTAGCTGATAAATTATACTTAACGATTAGTGGTGTTACCATTGAATTAAAATCCCAGGAGGTTCATATAAATGGCTAAAAAAATTATGTTCCAAGGAACGAGTTCCAATGTAGGTAAAAGTATTTTATGTACTGCATTATGCCGCATCTTCTACAGAAAAGGTTTTAAAACCGTTCCTTTTAAAGCTCAAAATATGGCCCTCAATTCGTATGTCACTAAATGGGGGGATGAAATTGGTCGTGCTCAAGTAGCGCAAGCTGAGGCTGCAGGCATAGATCCAATTGTTCAAATGAACCCTGTTTTATTAAAACCTACAGGTAATCAATCCTCTCAAGTGGTATTAATGGGCAAGCCGGTTGGCGTCTATAGTGCTAAAGAATACCATACCAAATATTCTTTAACCGCCCTTGATAAGGTAAAAGAATCTATCAACTTCTTGGATGCTAACTTCGATATGATGGTTATTGAAGGTGCTGGTAGCCCTGCAGAAGTTAATCTCAAAGCAAATGATATCGTAAATATGCGCATTGCTAAGATGACGCAAGCTCCTGTATATCTCATTGCTGATATCGACCGTGGTGGTGCTATTGCATCTATCGTTGGTACCTTAGAATTATTAGAACCAGAAGAGCGAGATCTTATTAAAGGTATTGTTATCAATAAATTCCGTGGTGATATTAAATTATTAGAACCTGCACTTACATTCATCGAAGAAAAAACAGGTAAAAAGGTAGTAGGTGTTATCCCTGCTATTGAAAACCTTGATATCGATGAAGAAGACTCTGTGGCACTAGAAAATAAACGCAATAGCGGTGCTAAAGAGATTCAAGTAGTGGTTATGCAAACACCTAAAATTTCTAACTTTACCGACTTTGATGCATTGAATTATGAACCAGATGTATCTGTTCGTTTTGTGGGTCCTGGAGATGTTATTGGCAAGCCGGACTTAATCATTTTACCTGGTTCTAAAAATACATTAGCAGACCTAACATATCTTCGTAATTCTGGATTTGCTGATGAAATTAAGCAGCTTGCTGAACAAGGCACACCTGTTATCGGTGTATGTGGGGGCAATCAAATGCTCGGTAAAACAATATATGATCCGCATCATATGGAAGGTGATATTGAAGAAGTTGAAGGGCTTGGTTTAGTAGATTCCTCCACCACAATGAAGGATCAAAAAACTACACACCAAGTAGAATTTAATGTATCTAACCTTCAGTTTTTAAATGGTACATTTACAGGTGAAAAATTAGTAGGCTATGAGATTCATATGGGGGATACTACGCCATTAGTAGATACCGTGAGCCGTTGTTTCACTATTACGAGCCGCAGTGAAGCGGCGGTCAATGTAATTGATGGCTTTATCGATGGCAATCATCAAGTAATGGGCACATATATTCACGGTGTATTTGATAATGATGAATTTAGACGCTTTATTATCAATCAGTTACGTGAACGTAAGGGGTTAGAACCATTAGATGTAGTATTCCATTATTTTGATCACAAAAATGCAGCTTACAATCGATTAGCTGACATTGTAGAAGAACACTTAGATATGGATTATATTATGTCTACCTTGGGTTAGTAGGGGAGATGTATGGAACATTTAACAATATTGCATTGGTTTACAAAGTATAGCTTTGTATGTATTCCAATCTTAGCATTTATATTGGATTTGCTCATTGGAGATCCCAATAGCAAATACCATCCTGTGGCTATAATTGGTCGTATTATATCTTTTTTCGAGGCAGTTCTATATAAAGATACTGATAATGATACAAAAAAACTATGGTACGGCGGTATTGCAGTAGGTTTAATCCTTGTTTCTGTATATATTATAGTTTCTTTGATTCTTTGGCTTGGTGGCGTAGTTGATGAATGGGTAGAATATGCACTTGAAGTAATTATTCTGTACATTGCTATATCTCCGCGTTCACTAGCTGGTGCTGGTTTTACTATTAGTCAATTAATTAAGCAAGATAATATTGAAGAAGCTCGCAAGAGATTATCTTGGATTGTAGGGCGCGATACAGAAGAATTAGATGAAAGCGAAATTACACGAGCTACTGTAGAGACCATTGCAGAAAATACAGTCGATGGCATTATTGCGCCTTTATTTTTCTTCATCATCGGTGGTCCAATGGGTGCAATTCTATATAGAACTGCCAATACTATGGACTCTATGCTAGGCTATAAAAATCAAAAGTATATGTACTTTGGTCGTGTAGCTGCACGCTTTGATGATGTACTCAACTGGATTCCTGCACGAATTACCTTTATATTATTAATTATTTCTGCATTCTTTTTACGTTTTGACGCAAAGAAAGCTTTTCAAATTGGCTTGCGTGATGCTAATAAGCATCCAAGTCCTAATGGCGGCTATGCAGAAGCACCAGTTGCAGGGGCTTTACATATTCGTTTAGGTGGTTACAATCAATATTTCAAAAAAATGACCTTCCGTGAATACATGGGGGATCCTATTGAAAAATTAAATCGCAACCATATTACACGCACAATTTATATGATGTATTTTACGACTATACTAATGGTTATTATTAGTACAGCCATTACTTATGGGATGAATGTATAATGACACCTTTTTTCATAGCATTACAGTTTTTAACACGTTTAAAGATCGTTAATCAAACAGAATGGTCTGTAGAGGATTTTGGTAAATCTGTTGTAGCCTTTCCTTATGTAGGGTTGATCATCGGCCTTATTTTAGCATTACTATATGGAATATTATCACCGTTTATTCCGTTGGTTCCGTTAATGTTAATCATTGTTGTAGCGGAATTCTTGATTACTGGTGGTCTCCATGCTGATGGATTAATGGATACAAGTGATGGTCTATTTTCAGGACGTGAACGGGAACGTAAGCTGGAAATTATGAAAGATAGCCGTATAGGCTCTTTTGGTGTTGTTGCTTTTGTATTTGTTACACTTTTAAAATGGCAATTATTAACGGCCATTCCTACAGCGGGATTTATTCCTATGGCATTGATTATGATGCCATTAATGAGCCGTTGGTCTCTTGTTTTAAGCATTCGTTCCTATCCTTATGCACGTGAGCAGGGGATGGGGGCTGCATTCGCTAATTTAGCACCAAAGCATGTTATTACGTACAATACACTTTCTACCTTCTTTATGCCTATTGTGATATTACTAATTGGTGTAATCTTATATACCCTTTTATATGGTGTATATTCTATTTTTTCCATAGCTGATGTAGGTTATGTTGTTGGATTAGGTGTATTGGCTTACGCTACATTAGGTATTTTCCAAATCAATATTGTAAGCATGATAATTACCTATATTATCAATCGTTTGCTTAATCGTTATATTGTTAAGCAACTTGGTGGTACTACTGGTGACACCTATGGATTTGTTGTAGAGGTTACAGAGGTATTATTACTCTTTGTATATATCATTATCTTGTCTATTTTATCTGCTACTGTCGCATCCAATACGACTATGTTTCAATAATTCTTTGCCTAATGGCTCTTTATAGTTATTATTTTTATTTAATGTGAAAGGAGTTCAATGTGACCTATTATGTAAGAGCCCCAGGTACATGTGGGGAATTTCTACAAGGTTCTATTAATGGTCAGTCATTCTTAGTGACTTGTCCTATTAATCGATACTCCTACGCATTAAGTAATGTAACACATCCATTTTCTAAGCACTATTGTGCATTACAGCCTAAGTCTGCTAAGGCAAGACAATTAGTACAACGATTATTACAAAAAAATAATAAAGACCAAGCTTGTCCACCTGTATATGTACGTTCTGACATTATACAAGGTAAGGGGATGGCCTCAAGTTCTGCGGATATATCTGTGACGGCTATGGCAACAGCGTTAGCTATGAATTATGATCTATCACTAAAGGAATTAGAACAAATTTGCTTATCTGTAGAGCCTACAGATGCTTCATTTTATCAAGGTGTAACTCAGTTTGATTATATAAAAGGCACTATTTCTCAACCACTAGGGATGTGTCCTCCATTGAAAATCCTTGTATTTGATGAAGGTGGTAGTATAGATACGGTTTCTTTTAATCAACAACTAGATTTACAAACTAAAATTTTAGAAAAAGAATCAATCATAGAAGAATCACTTGATCTATTCAAACGGGGCTTGAATACACATGATATCAATTTAATAGGTCAAGCAGCTACATTAAGTGCCTTTGGTAATCAACGTATATTGTATAAACCGAATTTATATGATTTTCATGATATTGGTAATTACTACAATAGTGTTGGTACAATCATAGCTCATAGTGGGACCATTATGGGCCTTTTATTTCCCGTAGATTATGGGCGAATCGATGATTGTAAACAAGAGATTATGCGTAAATTACCACAGTTATCCTATGTGGATACTGTAGAAACAACAAACGAAGGATTGACCTATATCAAACGATAATATATTTAATAGAAAGAGAATCAAATGTCTAAGATACATGGGGGCAATATATTTCAGTTTGCCCATGAACAACGAATTGAACCATATGAGGTAATTGATTTTAGCGCTAATATTAATCCTCTTGGTCCTAGTCAACGTGGATTGGATGCAATAAATGATCAATTACGTTATATTTCTCATTATCCAGATGCTACAAATGATGATGTATTAAATGCCATTGCTGATACATATGGGATGGATAAGAATCAAATTATAGTTGGCAATGGGGCAGCTGAGTTATTGTATGCCATTTGTCGTTTACCTGGATATACTGGTGCGTTTGTACCAGCACCTGGTTTTTCTGAGTATAAAGAAGCTCTTGAAGCTAGTAACATTCCTGTGCGAGATATTTTTTATCGCCCTCGTGAAGATGATAATGGAAAACCTTATTTTGAAGTACCTTATTTAGCATTAGAAACATTTGCTGCTGAGCTTAAAGGTCAAGATGGTCGCATTATTGTATTTTTAGGTAATCCTAACAACCCAGATGGGACATTACTTGATAAAGCACATATTCGAACTGTAGCGATCATGTTAAAAGATGCCAATAGCTTACTTGTTATAGATGAGTCCTTTATTGATTTTGTAGATAATGAACCATTACGTGATAATGATCAATCTATGCGTTCTTTAATTAACGAATTCGATAATATCATTATAGTTCATTCTTTCACGAAGTTTTACGCTGTACCGGGCCTTAGAATTGGTGCTGCTTTTGGTAACGAAAAATTAATTAGTCAACTACATCAATATATTCCTAGTTGGTCTGTAAATACGTTAGCACAAGCATATACAGAGGCTGCTTTGAATGATGTTAATTATATAAAAAGAACAAAGCAAGAATTAAATGAGGAAAGAGCATTCATGTATAATGCATTAGATGCGATAGAGGGGATTACCGTATATCCACCATCCGCCAATTTTATGTTGTTCAAAGTAAATCATGAAGGTATTACAGCTAATACGATTAATGAAAATCTAAAGAGAGATAACATGATTGTACGCAATTGTGACTCTTATGTAGGTCTCAATAATCAATGGGTACGTATTGCTATTAAAGATCATGATACTAATATCAAATTAGTAGAGAAACTAACAGATATTTTGAAAGTATAGGAAGATTATGAAGACATTATATATTGTGCGCCATGGCGAAACTGATTGGAATAAAATGGGGAAATATCAAGGCATTACAGATGTTCCTCTAAATGAAAACGGTTTAAATCAAGCTAAAGCCTGTGGTGAAGCTCTTAAAGATATTACCTTTGACCGTATATTATCCAGTGATTTAAGCCGTGCTTTGGTTACAGCTGAAACTATTAGAGGTAATCGCACTACACCTATTACAGTGGATAAACGATTACGAGAGCTTAATTTTGGTGACTGGGAAGCTATGCTATTCTCAGATATTGAATCACGCTGGCCGGGCCTAATTGATGAGATGTATTTGAGACCTCATCTTGTAAAAGTTCCAAACGGAGAAAGTTTTAAAGATTTACAAGATCGAGCATGGGCAGGTCTTGAAGAATTCCTCAATGAAAATGATGAAGAGGAAACACTTTTAGTTACATGTCATGGTGGAACTATTAGAACATTATTATGTAAATTACTAGACATTTCAATTAGTCATTGTTGGAATTTCAGCCAAGGTAATACGGCTATTAACCGTATTTTCTATAATGGTATGGGCGAATATGATCATAATATTTTGAATTTGCTCAATGATACGGCCCATGTTGAGTTACTACAAGGACATGTATAATGCGACTCGATAAATTATTAGCTAATAAAGCCTTTGGTAGTCGAAAAGAGGTTCATCAACTTATAAAGGATCAAAGAGTTACCATTAATGGTGAAGTAGCAAGAAAAAAAGATATTCATGTAAATATTGAGTCTGATATCATTGCAGTTGATGGTCAAATCGTTAATACCAAGCAACATTACTATGTTAAATTTCATAAGCCTAAAGGCTATGTTACTGCTGTAGAGGATGCAAGTCATCCTGTCGTAATGGATTTATTGCCCCCTGAATATATAAAAATGGGCGTGGTCCCTGTAGGAAGATTAGACAAAGATACAGAAGGTCTACTGTTACTTACCAATGATGGTGTTTGGGGACATTCTATTATCAATGGCAATAAGCATGTACCGAAGGTTTATTACGTAGAATTCGAAGGTGAGTTAACCGAAGAAGGCATTCAACGTATTAAGGAGGGTATCGTCCTAGGCGATGGAACCCATTGTAAGCCCGCTTTAATTGATGTTTTATCTCCCAAATCTGTACATATTACAATTGAAGAAGGCAAATATCATCAAGTAAAACGTATGATTGGTGCTGCTGGTGGCACTGTTACCTATTTAAAGCGTCTAACCATAGGTCATATAGATTTAACCGGTATTGAAGAGGTTGGTTCTATACAGGACTTATCCCCAGATGATATAGAGGCTTTTAAAAAATAGCATAAAATTCTATTCAATATAGGTATTTTATGGTAAGATTAATTGTACTTTATAGACTAGGAGCATGATTATGAATGGATTAAATCTGCTACAACAGTATATTAAAGAGCAAGAATTAACAGGCGTCATTTTGATGAGCCCTATAAATTTACATTATTTTGCTGGTTTTACTGGTACAACAGGCTTTGCTATCATTACACAAGATAAAGCCTTTATGATCACCGATTTCAGATATACTGAGCAAGCTACAAAACAATGTGAAGGGTATACTGTCATTCAATATGAATCCTCTGTTATGGATACTCTTGTAGACATATTCAATGAACATCATATTCACGAAGGTTTATTTGGTATTGAAGGCAAACAAATGCCTGTTGATACATACGAAACCTTATGTGATACATTAGATGAACGCTTTAATTTTACGTCTATCAATTTTGCTAAACTACGAGCAGTTAAGCGTGAAGATGAATTGGAATTATTGCGTAAAGCAGCTAACATTGGTGATGAAGCTTTCGCCGCATTGCTACCACAACTAAAAGTAGGAATGACTGAAAACGAAGCACGTATCATATTAGAATCAGAAATGTTAAAACGTGGTTCTGAGGAACCTTCCTTTGCAACTATTGTAGCTTCTGGTAATCGGTCTAGTATGCCTCATGGTGTAGCCAGTGATAAGGTCATCGAAGCAGGTGATTTTGTTACCTTTGACTTTGGTGCCGTATATAAGGGTTATCATTCCGATATGACTAGAACTATTGTAATGGGGCCTGCCTCTGAATTACAAAAGAAGTTATATAGTATAGTTTTAGAAGCACAAAAACGTGGCGTAGCTGCAGTTCGAGCTGGTATAACTGGTAAAGAACTTGATGCAGTATGTCGTGATTATATTAAAGAGCATGGATATACCAAGGAATTTAATCATGGTACTGGTCATGGCGTAGGCCTTGAGATTCACGAAGAACCAGTAGCCAATACTAAATCCGATACGGTATTTACAGAAAATATGATCATTACGGTAGAACCTGGCATTTATATAACAGGTACTATCGGATTGAGAATAGAGGATAGTGTCATCGTCAAATCTGACGGCTATGAGGTGTTGACACATAGTCCAAAAGAGTTAATTGAAATAGGTATTTAGAAGGAGAAGAGTTAGATGATTTCCAGTAATGATTTTCGTCCAGGTGTAACCGTTGAAATCGACGGTAATGTATGGCAAGTAGTTGATTTCCAACACGTTAAACCAGGTAAAGGTGCTGCATTCGTACGTACTAAAATGAAAAATTTGCAAACTGGTTCTGTAGTAGAGCGTACTTTCAATGCAGGTGAAAAAGTGCCTAAAGCACATGTTGATCGTCGTCGTATGCAATATTTGTACGAGTCTGATGGCTCTTACACATTCATGGATAACGAAACATATGATCAAGTTGAACTTAACCTTGAACAATTAGGTGATGCTAAAAACTTCCTTCTTGAAAATATGGAAGTATCCATCATGTTCTTCCAAGGTATCGTAATCGGTATCGATTTACCTGTAGCTGTTGAACTTCGAGTAGTTGAAACAGATCCTGGTATCCGTGGCGATACTGCTACTGGTGGTAACAAACCAGCTGTATTGGAAACAGGCTACACTGTAAAAGTACCTCTCTTCATTGAAGTAGATGATGTACTTCGTATTGATACTCGTACAGGACAATACATCGAACGTGCCTAATACTCATTGATATGTATTGGGGCAAGATCTTTTCAAGGAATCTTATTCCCCATATATCGTAACATTTGCACTGTAAGCACTTGTCGTCTATGTAATTATATATAGGGACAGGTGCTTTTTTTGAAAGAGGCCAGTATGACCAAGAAAAATACTGAACTAGAGTCGGGTAAAATTAAGATTAGTGAAGATGTATATGCTACGATTGTCACCATGGCTGCACTTGAGACAAAGGGTATACATCATATGAGCTCCACCTTTAATGATGGTGTTAATACCTTCTTTAGACGTAAATCTGATCATGAAGGTGTAAAAATATCATTTAATGATGAAGGAGCTATTTCCGTTACATTATATGTGTGTATTCAATATGGATATCGTATTCCGGATGTGGCCTTACGTTTACAAGAACGTATAAAAACAGCTTTAGTTTCTTATACAGAAATTGAAGTGCAAACCATTGATGTAGTGGTACAAGACATTGTATTTGATGATTTAGTAACACCATCACAGCCTTAGGAGGGTATCTATATGAGTTCAGACAATCAATTAAACTACGGATTAGATATGGATACCATAGATATTGCAGACTCTGTCATCATTGATGTAGCAACAAAAACATTGGCTACGATTCCAGGTATTCATTCTTTAAGCCCTCGCTTTTACGATGAATTAGTAGAGGGAATTACACATGCCTTTGGTCAACGCAGTTTACCAGGTATCAATGTTAAACATCGTAAAGGCTTTATTGAAATCAATATTTATATTAAAGCATTGTATGGGTACAATCTAATTGAGTTATCCAAACAATTGCAGTTAGAAATCAAACAAACCTTAAAAAATATGCTTGATCTTGACCATGTTAAGGTAGATGTTCATATTGAAGGTATTGTTAAAGAAAAGGAGCCAACTCTACATGGTAATTAAGCGAAATCGACGTGAAGCACGTCAATACGCATTTCAAATGTTATATGCTAATGAATTTCATGTTGATCAAAATGATGTGCAGTTTCCAGAAGGGCACATGCATAAATCAATGGATAAAGCCTATGCTAATAGCATCATAAATGGTGTATTATCCGCTTCTGAAACTATCGATGCCACATTACAACCATTCTGTAAATCACGTAAAGTTGAAAACTTGGATAAAGTTGACCGTGCTATTTTACGTATTGCTCTATGGGAAATGACAAATGAAGCTGATCCTTTGGAACCATCTATAGCTATCAACGAAGCTATTCAGTTAGCTAAAGATTTTGGTTCTGATTCTTCCTATAAATTAATCAACGCAATTTTAGATGCATATAATAAGAGTAAATAATGAAACGATATTACTTAGGCATTGATACTAGTTGCTACACTACAAGTTGTGCCATTATAGATAGCGACTTTCACATAGTTGGTGAAGCTCGCAAAATATTAGAGGTCAAACAAGGTGAGCGAGGCCTACAACAATCAAATATGGTCTTTCAACATACAAAGGCATTGCCTAAGTTGATATCTGAATTGCCACAGCTTCCTATTAGTGGTATTGGTGTTAGCGGGTTTCCTAGACGTGAGGAAAATTCCTATATGCCTGCTTTTATGGTGGGGCTAGGATACGGACAGTCTCTTAATCATTTGATGAATGTACCGCTACACGTTTTCGCACACCAAGAAAATCATATTTTAGCAGCACTACGAGAATTAAAAACAATTCCCAGTGAACCATTCTTAGCACTTCATTTATCAGGTGGTACTACAGAACTCGTGTATTGTCATTATAAAGGTGAAGGGATATTTGACTCTCATATTATCGGGGGATCTAAGGATTTACAAGGTGGACAATATGTAGACCGTATCGGTGTTGCTATGGGCTTGCCATTTCCTGCAGGAAAACATCTAGAAGCATTAGCATTACAAACTACAGAATATGATCCGTTGCCATCTTCTGTAAAAGATGGTTGGATTAGCTTTGCTGGCCCATGTAGTGCGGCTATGCGACGTATAAGTGATGCTATGGATGATATAGAAAAATCTAATTTAGCGAGAGCTGTATTCACCTCCATAGGAAATGCATTAGAAAAAATGATTACCTATCATTTACAAAATAAACCTGTTCGAACATTAATTGCCGTAGGTGGTGTAATGAGCAATAGTTTACTTCGTCAACGTATGGAGCATTATTGTAGACGTAATCATCTTACATTACATGTAGCACAGCCACAATTTTCTGTTGATAATGCCACTGGCAATGCTTTTGGCGCTGCTTTTTTACAAGAATCTAGAGGGTAATCGTGAATGTATTAACCATTACACAATTAAACAATCTTATAAAGCGCACCTTAGACCGTGAATATCTCCTTAAGAATGTCTATGTTAGCGGTACCATTATTAACGCAAAGCGCCATAGTAGTGGCCATATGTATTTCTCATTAAAAGACGAAGAATCCGCTATTGATGTTACCATGTGGTCTAGTACGGTCATGCAAAAGGGACTTGCTAATGCCATTCAAAATGGATTATTAGTCACTGTAAAAGCATCTGTTAATTTTTACAATAAAATGGGCCGTTTAAATCTTATTGCATCAGATATGCAAATAGGCTCTAAAAGTCCATTACAACTTGAATTTGACGCGTTAAAACGGGAGTTAACGGCGCTAGGATACTTTGATGACAGCCACAAACAAAGTCTTCCGTATATGGCAAGTTGCATAGGCATTGTTACATCTCAATCTGGTGCTGTATTACATGATATTTTACATGTCAGTGAGAGACGTAACCCACTAGTGCAATTTAAATTATTCTCCGTTCCTGTCCAAGGCAATACTGCAGGACCTGTTATTGCAAGAGGTATTGCTGCTGCCGATGCTGATCCCGATGTAGATGTTATCATCGTTGGTCGTGGTGGTGGATCTATGGAAGATCTATGGTGTTTCAATGATAGATCTGTTGTAGAGGCGATTTATAATGCTACTACGCCAATTATTTCAGCAGTAGGTCATGAAACAGATTATACCTTATGTGATTATGTTGCAGATGCTCGTGGAGCAACACCTAGTCATGCTGCAGAAATGGCAGTGCTTCCTATAACGACATTACAAGATCAATTGTCAGAAAAAGAAGAGTATCTACATGAGTTTATACGGTATACATTACAACAGAAACGTACCGATTTAACATTGCTCTTTAATCGTAGATTAGGCATTCCAGCTCTACAATTTCTACATAAACAAAAAACACATTTACAAGAGCTTTCACAGTCATTAACCAATGCTACAAAAGAACGATGCAATACAGAGAAACATAGTCTAGCATTGTTAGCTCAACAATTAGAATCTCTTAATCCATTACAAATGATGGTAAAAGGATTTGCAAAGGTTGAACATAATGATAAACCTATTACGTCTGTTACGCAATTACATCCAAAGGATGATATACGAGTTACACTTGCTGATGGGTATGTTACTGCTACGGTAAAGGAGGCGCACAAAGATGGCCGCATCACTAAAAAGTTATGAGAAAAAATATAAAGCCTTAGAGGATATTGTTAAACAATTAGACGATGGTGATATGACTATCTCTGAGCTTTTAACGCAATATAAGAAGGGCTTAACATTAGTAAAAGAATGTGCAGAAATGCTTGATTCTGTAGAAGATGAAGTACAACAAATTATCGAAGAAGTCCGCATCAGCGAATAAGGAGATTCTATGTTCAAAGACTATTTAGCGTCTAGCAAACAACATATTGAACAATGGTTAGGTGAAGTATTAACTAGCCCAAATCGAGAATTTAAACCCCTTTATGAATCTATGAATTACAGTTTAATGCAAGGTGGCAAACGAATCCGACCAATCTTATCTAAAGCTGTATTAGAAATGCTTCATAAAGATCCAGCTGATTATAAGGAATTTCTATGTGCTATGGAGTGTATCCATACATATTCCTTAGTACATGATGATTTACCAGCCATGGATAATGATGATTATCGTAGAGGTAATTTAACAAATCATAAAGTTTATGGTGAAGGTATGGCTATTCTAGCAGGTGACGGTTTATTGACCTATGCCTTTCAATTAATGACCGCTAATGAGACAGCTACAGCGCAGGAAAAACTTGATGCCATCCAATGTGTGGCTACGGCTGCAGGCCCTGAAGGTATGGTCGGAGGTCAAGCCTTCGATATGCTTAGTGAAGATAAACATATACCACTTGAGGAGTTAAAGGTTTTACACCGAGGAAAAACTGGGGCTTTATTTAATGCATCTGTAGAATTAGGGCTCATCTTAGGCAATGCAGATACAGCTACAAGAACAGCACTTATGGAATATGCAAATTGTTTAGGATTGTTATTCCAAATTACTGATGATATTCTAGATGTAACTGGTACTATTGAAGAATTAGGAAAAACACCTGGTAGTGATATTCGCCAACATAAATCAACCTATGTATCTTTACTAGGTTTAGATGAAGCTAAGAATCAAGCTTCTTTAGTTGGTAAACAAGCTCATGATGCACTAAATTCCGTTTCCTATGATACATCTATTCTGGCTGCTCTAATTGATTATCTTTTAGAACGCACTAATTAATTGTTACGACCTGTAGAAGGTATAAATAATGATTGATATATTACCACAAATATCACACAACTACATAGCGCAAGCCGCATTTTGGGGTTGGTTTACAGCTCAGGCTATCAAATTCGTATGGCAACTAGTTCGGCATGGTAAAATTCGTCCAGAACGATTAGTCGGATCTGGTGGTTTCCCAAGTTCGCATACATCCTTTGTAATCGCTACAACCACGGCTATATATCTAAAAAATGGAGCATCTGATCTTTTTATTCTATCCTTAGTATTCTCTATCGTAGTCATGTATGATGCATCTGGCGTACGTTTAGAAGCTGGTCGTCAAGCTCAAATTCTAAATCAAATTGTAGACTATTTTACAAAGAAAAATATACCGGTTGTCATTACTCGTAAAGAAGCCTTGAAAGAGTTATTAGGCCATACACCAATAGAGGTATTTGGGGGATTAATTCTTGGCATTCTTGTAGCATGTATTCAATTTTATTATATTTATAATGGTGTCATATGAGCAGTAAAGAACGTTTAGACATACTCCTTGTTAATCGAGGACTTTTTGAAAGTAGAGAAAAAGCCAAAGCAGCCATAATGGCTGGCCAAATCTTTATGGATACAACACGTATTGATAAAGCTGGTACAAAAATTCCTGTAGATGCTAATATCGTAGTAAAGGGCAACACCTTACCTTATGTTAGTCGCGGTGGGCTAAAGCTGGAAAAGGCCATTCAAACATATCCTATCGATTTACAAGACGCTGTTATGGTCGATATAGGTGCCAGCACTGGTGGTTTTACAGATTGTGCTCTACAAAATGGAGCAGCTAAAGTATTTGCTATCGATGTAGGCTATAATCAATTAGCTTGGAAGTTACGTCAAGACCCACGTGTTATCAATATGGAAAAGCAAAATATTCGCACTGTCACACCAGAACAATTAGGTGAACTGGTTGACTTTATTTCCATAGATGTAGCATTTATCTCTTTAGATAAAGTATTGCCTGTAGCTACTACATTGTTAAAAGATACAGGCTCCCTCGTTGCTTTAATTAAGCCGCAATTTGAAGCTGGCAAAGAAAATGTTGGCAAAGGTGGTATTGTGCGCGACCCGGAAATCCATAAAGAGGTTTTACATCGTATCTTACATGTTGCTCATGATTGTGGATTATATGTTCATGGATTAACTTTCTCACCAATTAAAGGTATGGAAGGTAATATTGAGTTTTTAGGTTATTTTAAAAAGTACGAAGAAGGGGCTTTAACCATTGATGATACTTTAATCAATACAGTGGTTGCAGAGGCTCATTCATTATAGGAGATTACTATGCGTATCGGATTTTTCCCTAATATGGGGAAAAGCAATATTATGGCAGTTTTAAAAATGGCTGCACATATTTGTAAAGATGAAGGTATCGAAGTATTCTTGCCAGATGATCTCGAATCAGATGCACCTGCACGAGTACTTAAGATTCCTGAAACTCACATTTTAAGTCGTCCAGAAATCTTTAAACAAATAGATATTGCCTTTAGTTTTGGTGGTGATGGTACCATCATCCATTTGGCACGACAAATTTACCCATACAATGTACCTGTTTGTGGTATTAATCTTGGTGAGTTGGGTTTCTTAAACCAAATCGAAGTTCACCAAATGCAAAGTCATATTAAACGTATTGCCAAGGGTGATTATAATATCGAGAAACGTGGACATTTATATGCGTATATTGACCGCAATAATGGTAATGAAGAAGAATTAGTACCTATCATTAATGAAATTGTTATTACCCGTGCAGAACCAGCTAAAATGGCACGTATCAATATGTCCATCAATAATCAACATACGCAAATGTATCCTTCTGATGGCTTGATCATTTCTTCTGCCACAGGCTCTACAGGATATAATCTATCTGCAGGTGGTCCTATTATGAAGCCTGATAATAGATCAATTATTGTGACTCCTGTAGCACCACATCTTATTCAAGGCGTTTCTCTTGTATTGGAAGAGCATGATACAATTCAAATCACCATGCCAGAACGAGAGCCTCAATTACATATCTGTATAGATGGTACATTTGACTATACGTTTACCAATAAAGAAACATTACATATAAGCTCCAATCCAGTATATTGCTTATTCGTACGTTTTAAAGATCAATGTTTCTTTGGTACATTATTTAAAAAATTAGCCTCTCGTCGTGACGAGTTATTATAATACTAAAATCTCAAGTGGGGTGATTTTGTGATTAACATTAACAATGCTGTTCAGTTTCAACATTTAATCTGGGATCGAGTAATGAAACACGCTAATGTTGTAGTAGATGCAACATGTGGCAATGGCCATGATTTATTGTATCTAGCAGAGCGAGCAAGAAAAGGCTGTCATTTATATGGCATCGATATCCAAATGAAAGCTATTAATAGTAGCCAAGAGTTATTGCAGTCAAATGATATAGCTGAAGATGTGAGCCTAACATTTATCCATGACTCCCATGATCGTGCATTAGTTAATCAGTTAAAAGATGAAGTAATTGATTTAATGATTTTTAACCTAGGATATTTACCAGGTGGCGATCATCAAGTTATAACTAAACCGCATCAAACAATTGACGCTATAAAAGAGGGTTTAGAGAAATTATCTAAATCTGGAGTTATCACAATTGTTGCTTACCCTGGAACAACAGAAGGGTTAGAAGAAATGCAGATCCTTAAATCGTATTTATCAGATTTAGAACAGAAATTGTATAATGTATGTCATTGGCATCCAATGAATCAAATAAATAATCCACCTGAGTTATTTATATTGCAAAAACGATAAAACGAAATATATCTTTATTCATTATGAATAAAAGTCATAAGAAACATGTAAAAGCCCCTTTATAGGGGCTTTTATTTATACATGCATATTATTCTAGTTTTAAATTATTAATTTCGTATAAATAGATGAACCCTATAGGCTATGTGTTTGTACGCCCTCAATCTATAGAATGTTAACGTTTTTTTAAATATAAATATAATATGCATAACTAGTATGAGATATGCGATTTATACCATATATTAATTATGAATATATGGTATAATAATAGCAGAAAGATACTATTCTCTTTTATGTGCAAGTTTTAAAAAAGGGAGTTTAAAATGAAACGCTATCGCTATAACAAAATTAAAGAAATCGTTCAGTCCAAGGCGATTGAAACTCAGGAGGAATTAGCAGCGGCCTTATTAGAAGAAGGTATTGAGGTAACGCAAGCTACTGTTTCTCGTGATATTAAGGAATTGATGTTAATCAAAATTCCTACAGGCGATGGACACTATCGATATGCATTATCTCCAGAAGAAAATGTAGTTCTATCTCGTAGTCGAATCAATCGATTATTTCAAGATTCTCTAATTAAGGTAGATCATAGCTTGAATCAAGTTGTATTACATACAATTCCTGGTTCAGCTCAATCCGTAGCATTTTCTATTGACCATGCAAAATGGTCTGAAATTATTGGTACATTAGCTGGTGATGATACAATTTTGTTAATTGCAAAATCTGAAGCTGAAGTTCCAGCAATTTTGGCGAAAATTCAAGATTTAATGAAGGACTAAATAGATGTTAACGCAAATGAGCATTCGCAACTTTGCGTTGATTGAGCAAATGAATATTTCATTTAATGATGGCATAACTATCTTTACCGGCGAAACTGGGGCAGGGAAATCCATATTAATGGATGCCTTTAGTATCCTTTTAGGAGAGCGCGCAAGCAGCGAGTTCATTCGTCATGGTAAAGATAGTTTTGTTATAGATGGAATATTTGATATTGCCGATCACCAAAGTATACAAGAACTATTAGAATCTAAAAATATTATGGTTGAGGAAGGGGAGTTAATTCTCTCCCGATCATTTAACCGCAATGGTAAATCTACCATCTTAGCTAATGATCAACCTATACCATTAAAAGCATTAAAAGAAATTGGTCAACATTTAGCTGATATTCATGGTCAATATAGTAATCAACGATTGTTAGATGCCGACACGCATCATGAATATTTAGATACCTATAATAAAGAGGGACAGAAGGCTTACAAGAGCTATTTAGATGCTTATAAAGTATATAAACAAGCCAAACAAGATGTAGATCATTTACAAGAAAATATGTCTGAACGAGCGCGAGAGCTCGATATGCTACGATACCAAATCGATGAGATTGAAGAAGCAGGACTTACAATCGGTGAAGATGTTTCTATTGCAGAGGAATTAAAACGACTCGATAGTTTTGAACATATTGATAAGGTTTTAGGTTCTTGTTATGATGCCTTTTATAATGGTCGCCAACCATTACTAGACACGATCAACTCTATTAAGGTAGAAGTTAATGACCTTGTAAAATATGATGGTGAACTGAAAGAAGTATCTGAAATGGTTGATTCTGCTTATTTCCAACTGGAAGAGGCGGCTCAATCGTTAGATCGTTATAGAGATACTATTAGTTATGACGAAGAACGCTATAAGTATTGCCAAGATAGAGATACAACTATTTACGGCTTAAAGAAAAAATATGGTGAAACTGTAGAAGAAATTCTGGCATACGAAGAAAAGGCACAAGCTCGTTTAGAGGAACTAGAAGGCCTTGTATTTGCACAAGACGAATTAGAAGCTCGTCTTGAAGAGGCGAAAAAGGTCGCAGAAGAATCTTTAACAGTTTTACGTGACATACGTCTAAAAAATGCAAAAGTCATTGCTAACGCTCTACATCAGGAATTAGTAGACCTAGGCATGCCAAAAGGAGAGATTCAATTCCATATAGAGGATGGGGACGGCTTATCAGCTTTAGGTGCAAAATCTATTGAACTACTATTCTCTGCCAATAAGGGGGAACAATTGTTACCACTTCACAAAGTAGCATCTGGTGGCGAATTAGCTCGCATTGCATTAGCCTTCAAATCTGTCTTCCGTAGTGATACGTTCAAGACAATGGTATTTGATGAAATTGATGTTGGTATTAGTGGAGATATAGCTTTAAAGGTTGCTGAAAAGATCCTACATCTCTCTAAGACTAATCAAGTATTCTGTATTACTCATTTACCTCAAACAGCAAGTATTGCAAAGCAACATTACCATTTGGCTAAAATTGAGCAAGATGATCGTACTGTTTCAACATTGTCGGTACTTAATGAAGCGGAACGAGTTACACAAATTGCTTCTATGATGTCTGGTCGAGGCATGTCTTCCACTGCATTGGCAGCAGCTAAAGAACTAATTGACCATTTTAATTGACTAAAATCGCATAATTACTTATACTAATAGTATTAAGTGAATATGTTGATAGAGGTGCGAGTATAAATAGTAATCATGAGGAGTAGGCATGCATTGATCCATGATAAAAGGGATGCTTGCCGAAGTTCGGTGATTGCGACTCATCGTTCTGGTTGTCTATTTAATAGATAGACGACTGTCATCAATTTGAATTGGTGGAGTGCTATCATTGAGCTTTTAGTAACAGTTATAAGCTATATAAACTATAAGGCCAGTGGATGCATCCACTGGCTTTTTTGGAGGTATATATGATTCGAGTAATGGTAAATGGCGCTGGCGGTAAAATGGGCCGCGAAGTAGTCAAAGCAGTACATAATGATCCTGAATTAACATTAGTAGGTGGTATCGATCCTACTAAGGCAGGTCAAGATGTAGGCTCCGTAGCGGGCATCGAACAATTAGGTATTACAATGAATGCCTCCATCGATGAGGTACTTGATACAAATAAACCTGATGTTATTGTAGATTTTACAAATCCTGCTGTCATCTATGAAAATGCTGAAAAGATGTTATCCGCAGGCATTCATGTAGTTATTGGTACTACTGGTTTAACAGCGGAACAACGCGACGAATTAGATGCTATTGGTCGTAAGAATAATGCCAATTGCCTTGTAGCACCTAATTTCTCTCTTGGTGCAGTTATGATGATGAAGGTTTCTGCTGAATTGGCTCCATATTTCCCTAATGTAGAAATTATTGAGCTTCATCATAACCATAAATATGATGCTCCATCCGGTACATCTATTTTAACAGCTAAATTAATTAACGAAGCTAAACAAGCTGCGAATGCAACTGCAGCAGAAGATTTAACTCGTGAAAGTTTACCAGGTGCTCGTGGCGCTAAGGTTGATGACGTAACCATTCACAGCGTTCGTTTACCTGGTTACGTAGCTCACCAAGAAGTACTATTTGGTGGCTATGATGAAACATTAACAATTCGTCACGATAGTTTAAGCCGTCTTTCCTTTATGCCAGGCGTAGTATTAGCATGTAAAAAAATTAGTACTAAAGCTGGTCTAACATACGGCTTAGAGCATTATTTATAATATAAGAGCAAGGAGATATAGTAATGAAAAAACCTAATGTTGCAATTCTTGGTGCTACTGGTGCAGTAGGTGCTGAATTTATTACACTTATTGAAGAGCGTAATTTCCCATATGAAAATCTAAAGTTGTTAGCATCTGCTCGTTCTGCAGGTACTGAACTTACCGTTAATGGTAAAACATATGTAGTAGAGGAAGCTAAACCTGAATCTTTTGAAAATATTGATATCGCTCTATTTGCAGGTGGTTCTATTTCTAAAACATTAGCACCAGAAGCAGCTAAAAGAGGCGCTATCGTTATTGATAACTCTAGTGCATTCCGTATGGATCCTGAAGTACCTCTCGTAGTACCAGAAGTAAATCCGGAGGATATTCTAAAACATAAAGGTATCATTGCTAATCCTAACTGCTCCACTATTATTATGAGCTTAGGTTTGAAACCACTTCATGATCTTTCTCCAATTAAACGCATTGTAGTAAGTACATATCAAGCAGTATCTGGTGCAGGTAAAGAAGGTATTGAAGAACTTGAAAATCAAGTAAAACAATATACAGCCGGCGAAGAAATGACTGCAAACTTATTACCAACAGGTTCTGCACCTAAACATTATCCTGTAGCATTTAACCTTTTACCACAAATTGATGTGTTCTTGGACAATGATTACACAAAAGAAGAAATGAAAATGGTTCATGAAACACAAAAAATTCTTCACGACGACACAATTCAAGTTGTACCAACTACTGTACGTGTTCCAGTGTATCGTTCCCACTCTGAATCTGTTTTAGTAGAAACAGCAGAACCAGTTTCTGTAGAAGCTTTCAAAGCAGCATGTGAGAAATTCCCTGGTTTACAAGTAAAAGATAATCCTGCAGAACAAATTTACCCAATGCCATTATATACATCTAATCAAAACGACTGTGAAATCGGCCGTATTCGTAAAGACTTATATAACGACAAAGGTATGAATTTCTGGATTGTAGGGGACCAAATTCGTAAAGGTGCAGCACTTAATGCGTTGCAAATTGCTGAGTACTTGGTAGAAAAACAAGCATTTTAATCTATCAAGGGGAGGACAGATATGAAAACCTTTGGTCGAGTATTAACGGCTATGATTACATCATTTAATAATGATGGATCCTTAAACATAGAAAATAGTGTAGCTATCGCTAATCATTTGTTAGATAATGGCTCTGATGGCCTCGTTGTATGTGGTACAACAGGGGAAAATCCATCCATGTCTAAAGAGGATAAATTAGCATTATTTACAGCTATTGCTAAAGAATGTGGTCATAAAGGTTCTATTATTGCTAACGTTGGTTCAAATGACACAAAATCTTCTGTAGAATTTGTGAAAGAAGTTTCTAAAATTGATGGAATCGATGGTTTATTGGTTGTAGTACCTTACTACAATAAGCCAAATCAACAAGGCCAATACTTACACTTTAAAGCTATTGCAGAGGCTACTACGCTTCCAATCATGGTATATAATGTACCAAGCCGTGTTGGAACAGGAATTTTTCCTACAACATTAGCACAATTACATAGTGAATATCCACATGTATGTGCTATTAAGGAAGCTAGTGGCAATCTTATGATTGCATCTGAAATCAAACGCTTAATGCCAGGAGAAGACTTTATGGTATACAGTGGGGATGATGGACTTACATTACCAATGTTATCAGTAGGTGCTTGTGGTGTAGTATCCGTAGTGTCTCATGTGGCTGGCAAAGATATGAATACTATGATTCAAGCTTATGAATCAGGTCATAATCACGAAGCACTTCGTATTCATCAAAGCTTAGCAGATATCATTAAAGCGATGTTTATCACTACAAACCCAATTCCTGTTAAATATGCAGCTCGTAAAATTGGTTTACCTGCGGGTGTATTTAATTTACCGATGTGTGATCCTAGTGCTGAAGAAGCAGCATATATTGATAAAGCTTTAGCTGAATATGTAAAATAAAATATAGAGATACTAAAAACAGTAGCTATCATATGTAGCTACTGTTTTTTTATCTGTATAAGAGAGTTAATACTAAAACATCATGTAGAAATAAAGCGGGTTATAGGACAAAACGTGTTGGTTTTATAGGCGATGGAGTCAGTAAATTACTG
>CABSJL010000002.1 GCA_902478055.1 uncultured Veillonella sp.
ATATGTTCAATCATATGATTGATTACCTATCATTGTTCAGTTTTCAAAGATCTGTACCAGTTTCCACGACCTCTTTCGAAGTGTTTCATCAACTGGCGACTTGATTATTCTATCAAGTTCAGCTCATTCCGTCAAGCACTTTTTCAAAACTTTTTTAGAAGTTTTTTGCTTGTCGTTTGTGCTGTGTCCTAACGACTTGTATAAGTATAGCATAAATAAAAATATCGTCAACACATAAAGTGGCCATTTTTACAACTTCATTTTATTTTCACTACACATTTCAAAAATTACTTCTAATTTCGACAAATTTAAGGATTTAAATTTTATAACACTATTTTCTCTTTTATCTTTATTCATATTATTTTTAAGTACTATCTTATAAACCTATAAGCTTATAACTGTTTGATAAAAGAAAAATCCTTAGAACATACCATAAAATACATTCTAAGGATTGATTATTATATTGTGTCTAATAGTCTAATACGGTTAGTAGCTTTTACTATATCACTATATTTGTTTTACAGTTCTAGAGGCGTATACCTCTTTATCCATATATGATATAAAGCCAACGCTACAATCATTGTCACCGCTGTAAACATATAAAGATACTGATATCCTACAGCACTAGCTAACAGAGCAAGAATGACAGATCCCGCCCCCACACTTATATCTAATGCTAAAAAATATGTTGCTGTCGATACCCCAGCCCGTTCTATTGGTGCTGATTGAATGGCTAACGCTTGAAATGCTGGTTGTGCTGCACCATAACCTAAACCTAACAAAGGGGCCGTTAATATTATGGTTAATGGCGTAGTAGCTATTCCTAACGCTAATAGTCCTAGTATAAAGAGTACTAGGCCTGGGTAGATAATATATTTAGAGCCATACCGAGCATATGCTTTTCCTACTAGAGGTCGACTGATTATGATCATTACAGCAAAGATAGCAAAAAATGCACTGCCCCAAATACCAGAACCCATACTATTTAACTCAATGGGAATAAATACTAACACACCAGAATAGGTAAAGCCAATAAACAGTCCCATTAAAGCCCAAGGCAAACTTCTTTTTTCAATAAATTGAGATATATGCCACCCTTTGTGAGTAGATGGTTTAGGCATTGCTAATTCTTTTGATAAGGGAATACTATTACTCAATACTAGGACTAACCCTGTCATAATAGTTAAGAAAAGATAGAGAGCTATACTACCATATGAAGCAAGTGCATATAAGCCTATTGCAGGCCCCAACACCATTGCCACATTCGAAAAGATAGCAAACATATTGATGCCCTCCCCCTTTCGATTAGGAGGTAACACCAATACCGCCAACGCCGCCATTACAGTTGTGCCTAAAGCAAATACAACACCATGTAGCCCCCGCAATACAAAGATGGCTTCTAAAGAGGTTGTAAAATTAAAGAGCCCCATAATGATGAAAAATAAAGCAGTTGATAGTAGTAATACAACTCGTTTGTTAAAGCCATCAATCAAGCGACCTGCAAAGAGCCTACATACAATTGTTCCTATTTGAAAATAGGTCATCGCTAATCCCGCATCTAAATCACTTCCACTTAATTCAGAGGTTATAACTATCGGCAAGGCTGCTACGAGAACATATTGTGTCATATATAAAATGCCACTGCTTATACCATAGTTTATAAAAGCAGGGCTCCATAATCGATTTGAATCCATTTATCTATCCCCTTTTCAACATTGTGTTACTTTGCTATTTTACGCCCCATATACAAAGAATTCAATAAGTATAGACCTTACTATATACATATCCTATACATATATGTATGAGTTATCCATGGTAATAATTTATTAGTAGATGATAAATAAAAAGAACCTCTCTGAATATAATACAGAGAGGTTCTTATACTTTTACCAACAATAGGTAAAAGCATTATATATTATTGTTGATTGCGGATATCGTTTTTGTTGCGACTCTTCCACATAACCCATAAGGATGTAGCTACGCAGATAGAGGAGTACGCACCACTAGCGAAACCAATAATCATACAAAGAGCAAAGTTCTTCGTAGTGTCCCCACCGAATAAATAAAGGGATACACAGGCAAACATAACGGTAGCCAATGTATAGAAACTACGGTGAATACTTTGTGTAATAGACGCATTCGCAAGATCTGCAAATGTGTCAGAACGTTTATGTGTATGTGTATTTTCACGAACACGGTCAAAGATAACTACAGATTCATTCATGGAGTAACCTACAACCGTAAGAATAGCCGCCAAGAAAGACGCATCAATTTCTAATTGGAAATAAGAGAATACCCCAAGAACCATAATCAAATCATGGAAAATTGCAACGAGAGCAGAAATAGCAACTTTATATTCAAAACGATAAGAAATATATAATGCTAATGCCGCAAACGCTATAACAAGATTTAACAACGCATGTTCTGTAACTTCAGAACCAATTACAGCACCTACAGTTTCAATACGTTTAACTGTATTGTTACCGATAGATTTAGTCAAAGATTCAATCACAGCGGCACTTTCACTAGGTTCAAGATTACGTGTACGAATCATTACGTCTTCGCCCGCTGTATCACCAGTAGTATCTCCAGAAAGCTGAATTTGTGCGTTTTCAAGATTATATTCTTTTAATACGTCACGAACTTGACTAACCTCTACAGGTTGATCAAATACAACTTCAACAATCGTACCACCAGTATAATCAATACCAAAGTTAAACCCTTTAGTAAATATGGAAATTAAGCTGATTATAACAAGTGTGGAGGAAATAGCAAACCACCAACGATGATGTTTAATTACGTCTAATGTCATTTGCGTTTACCTCCTTTCAAAGATTTTGGTGCAAATGCGTCAGCACTTGTGCTTGGAGAGATATTCGCACCAAACCAGAATGGATGGTTCGTAAAGTTACAGTCAATAAGTAAGCGTAATAAGAAATGGCTCACAGTAATCGCTGTGAACATACTTACAACAACACCTACGCCTAAGCTGATAGCGAAACCTTTTACAGGGCCAGAGCCTAAGATTGTCAAGATAGCAGCAGTAATGATAACGGATACGTTCGCATCTGTAATTGTTGCTAAAGCACGACTGAAACCAGCTTCCATGGCTACACGCATGGACTTACCGGAGAACACCTCTTCTTTGAAACGTTCAAAGATAAGAATGTTCGCATCTACAGCAACACCCATGGATAAGATAATACCAGCGATACCTGGCAATGTCATAGTTGCACTAAAGCCTTTACCTAATACGAGCAATAAGAGCATAACATATACAAGTAATGCAATATTAGCTACGATACCAGAAAAACGATATAAAATAACCAAGAAAATCATGATCATTGCAATACCAGCACTGAAGGCTACAACAGATTTATCCTTGGAGTCTTGACCCAAAGAAGGACCGACTGTACGCACTTCTAATACATTAATTTTAACAGGCAATGCACCAGAACGTAATAAAATAGCCAAGTCTTTAGCTTCTTCTAAGCTTTGACTACCAGAGATTGTTGCTTTACCACCTGTAATTGCCTGTTGTACTACAGGATTAGTCAATTCTTTACCATCCAATGTAATGGCAATACGACGACCAATATTTTTAGATGTTAAATCAGCAAACTTCTTAGCCCCTTCATCGCTTAATTCAATAGCAACGAGTGGTTGTTTATTTTGACCTAACTCTTCTTTAGCATCTTTTAAATCATCACCAGTCATAACAGTTTGACCTTGGTCGTTTTTAAATTCCAAGACCGCTGTTTTACCGATACGTTTAATCGCTTCGTCAGGATCTTTTACACCTGGCAATTCGATGATAATACGACGAGCACCTTCACGTTGTACTAATGGTTCAGACAAACCCATTTCATTAATACGACGCTCTAAGATTTGCTTCGCTCGTTCCACTGCATCATTGTCAGCTGTACCAGTCGCAGAGTCCTCTGCTTCCAATACGATGTGCGTACCACCTTGCAAGTCTAGACCTTGTTTCAAAGAGCCTGCTAATGGTTGAATAAAATACGCAAATAATCCAATGATGGCAGCAATGACTACTAAAAACTTGATAATAGCTTTACCGTTCAAAATAGTTGCTCCCTTCTACTACTATACGCAATGTATAACGCCTTGCTCCGTTACAATTTTGCTCATCCGTTGGTCCAGTTCATCCATTGGGATTGGTGTATCCCACAATTGTACTGACCAGCATACGCCCATAAATGTACGTGGTGAAAGTTTCTTGAGAAATCGATCGTAATACCCATTCCCCATCCCCATGCGACCGCCTTGACGGTCAAAGCCAGCACCAGGCACTAAAATCAAATCCAAGTCATGTGGATTAATAACCTCGTATGGCTCAGAGGGAATGCGTATATTTAACACACCCCGAGTGATAGATTCTAGAGACTTAAGACGAACGGCAATCATGGTCGTCTTATCTGTACATGCTGGAACATATACGGATTTACCATGTTCTAGAGCATGACGAATAACATCGTCTAAATTGGCCTCCTTGGGCATCGCCAAATAGGCCATAATGCTATTAGCTGATTTATATTCAGGAGTATTGACGATTTGCTCCGTCAACATAGGTGTCCATCTATGACAATCAGCAACGGATAAAGCAGCGCGCTGGGCCTTGCACGCCCGGCGCACTGCTTCCTTTGTATTCATTATTTTTCTTCCTTGTTTTTCTTGGAAAGAACGTTAGCAATTGCAGAACGTGCAAATGTTAACTCTACTTTTTCAGATACTTGAACCTTTACTTTTTCATCATCAAGTTCAACGATTTCGCCATAAATACCGCCGATAGTAACGATTTTTTGGCCTTTCTTCAAGCTGCCTAACAAATTAGCGCGCTCTTTTTGTTGTTTCTTTTGTGGACGCCACAATAAGAAATAAAAGATTACGACCATCAACAAAATAGGCCAGCTAGTTTGCAACACTTGTAAAATATCTTCCATTTTATCCTCCTAATGTAATAAATATGTTTTTCTTTTCTAGTATAGCCACCTAATATAGATTTGACTAGACTTAATTACTATTTTTTAAAGCTATCCCAAAATTGCATTCTAAATTGTGGGAACCGATCTTCTAAGATGGCTTGTCTCATTTGACGCATAAACTCAAGCAAGAAGTAAAGATTATGGTATGTTACGAGACGCAATGCCAAAATTTCTTCCGCCTTATACAAGTGACGAATATAAGCACGAGAATAATTTTTACATGTATAACATTGGCAGCCTTCTTCTAACGGACCCCAATCATGAGCAAACTGCGCATTTCGAATATTAAGGCGACCGTTCCAAGTCATGGCCATCCCATTTCGAGCAACTCGTGTAGGATATACGCAGTCGAACATATCAATACCACGTGCTACGCCTTCTACAAGGCAATCCGCCGTACCAACGCCCATTAAATAACGAGCCTTGTTAGTTGGCAATAGTGGCGTAGTATATTCTAAGATTTCATTCATCAAATCATGAGGTTCCCCAACGGATAAGCCACCAATACTATAGCCTTCAAAGTCCATAGCTACCAGCTCTTCCGCACTTTGTTTGCGCAAGTCTTTGTACATACCACCTTGGACAATACCAAACATTCCTTGACAGTCATGGGCTTTACGAGCCTCTTGGCAACGATGAGCCCAACGTGTGGTACGCGCTGTTGAGCGTTTCGCATAATCATGGTCCGCAGGATACGGAATACATTCATCAAAGGCCATCGCAATATCAGAACCTAATTGCTCTTGTACCTTTGTTGCCACCTCTGGAGATAAAAACTGTTTAGACCCATCAATATGAGATCTAAAGGTTACACCCTCCTCAGTAATCTTACGCATATCGCCTAAGCTAAATACTTGGAAGCCACCGCTATCAGTTAAAATAGCTTGATCCCAGTTCATAAATTTATGTAAGCCACCTGCTTCTTCTACGAGTTCAGGACCAGGACGAAGGAATAAATGGTACGTGTTGCTCAAGATGACTTGAGAACCCATCGCCTTTAATTCCTCAGGCGTCATAGTTTTAACTGTAGCTTGTGTACCTACAGGCATAAACATAGGCGTTTGGAAGGTACCATGTGGCGTATGCAATAAACCAGCACGAGCCCCCGTGTGAGGACATGTCTTTTGTAATTCATAAGTAATACTCGGCATAGTCCCTCCTAACGTATAAACATAGCATCGCCAAAGCTAAAGAAACGATAACGTTCGCGTACAGCTTCTTCGTAGGCCGCTAAACAATGTTCACGACCAGCCAATGCACTAATCAACATTAATAATGTAGATTGAGGCAAGTGGAAATTCGTTACCAATGCATCAATCATCTTAAATTTATAGCCAGGATAGATGAAGATTTGTGTCCATCCACTAATGCCTTGTAGGACACCATCATCATTGGTAGCCGACTCAAGGGTACGCACAGAAGTAGTACCTACCGCAATAATACGGCGTCCGTTTCGCTTAGCTGCATTAATACGATCAGCTGTATCTTGAGATACCACGAAGAACTCACTATGCATTTCATGGTCCTCAATTGTCTCTGCTGATACAGGTCTAAATGTTCCAAGACCAACATGCAAAGTAACAAATTCTAGCTCTACACCTTTCGCTTTTATCTTTTCTAATAGTTCAGGTGTAAAGTGAAGCCCTGCTGTTGGAGCTGCAGCTGAACCTTTCTCCTTAGCATAAACGGTTTGATAACGATCTTTATCTTCTAGCTTCTCATGAATATATGGAGGTAATGGCATTTCACCGATTTCTTGTATCACATCATCAAATACACCATCGCAAGTGAATTCAATGATACGACCTCCAAACTCAGTTTTATCTATAACGGTCCCACTTAATCGGTCATCAAATTCGATAACTTGACCAATAGGACATTTTTTACCAGGTTTAACAAGGCATTCCCAGCGATTTTCACCACATGGTGTGAGGAGCAATACCTCAACCTTGCCACCAGAGCCTTGACGTTGGCCATATAATCTCGCAGGAATAACCTTTGTATTATTAAATACAAGTACATCCCCTTCGTGAAGTTCATCTAGCAAATCGTAAAAATGCTCTTTATGCGCAACCTCACCTGTAACCTTGTCTAAGGTCAACAGTCTCGCTGTATCACGAGGCTCTACAGGATGTTGAGCAATTAGTTCCTCTGGTAATTCATAATCAAAATCTGTAACTTTCATCGCAATCCTTATTAGTACATTTTCTTTAATGTAATGCCACTATAGTAGTGACGCAAAATAGTTTGGTAATAATTTGTATCCCCTGGTGTCGCACGCTTAGCCATTTCTGCAGCGCCCCATTGAGACATACCAAGACCATGTCCCCAACCGTGGCCTTTAATATAGACAGTATCATTGCTACCAGTAAAATTATGATACGCCTTACCCGCACCTTTAGCTGGGTTATAATTTACATAAAAATCAAATAGTGTTGATTTCAAGCCTAAAATACTGCGTAAAGAATCTCCATCAATGGTCGTTTTGCCAGAGGTACCTATGAAAGTAGCACTCTTAATTCGGCCAGATACACCGCGGTCAGATGTTTGTTGACCTGGCTTGCCAAGAGGTGTCAATTGAATGCTCTTTAATTTACCAACCCCTTTACTAGCTGCGTTAAGCTTACTTTCAAGGGCCTGACGAGAAGTAGTCACTGTCCAGTTCGATGTAGATGTGCCAGTACTAAAATCCTTTACACCTTTCAAATACGGTACATCGCTACCCCAAACATTGACGCTATCTTCAGTATAACCGCCACCATCAGAATGGAATAAAGCATTAATAGGGCGTTGATTATATAACATAACCATACCCTTTGTTTTATTAACTGCATTTGTGGTAGCTTGCGTTTCACCACTAACCCCATTATAGACTTGGTGATCTGTGGACGTACTTACATCATACAGTTTACCTTTATTCTCTTCCATAGTATGAAGAGCATAAGTTCGAGCAGCTACAGCTTGTGCTTCTAGTGCAGCTGCTGGCCAAGATGGAACGACTTCTTGCGGAACTACGCCGTAAAGATAATCTTCAAGAGGTACAGAATTAATGACCATCATCTTTCCATTATTAGCACGTAATGTAAGTCCTCCACGATAGCCTTTGCCTTCAAACAAGAATGGTGCATCACTATTGGCTGGTTTTAATGTAACTACCGTATCAATGGCCTTGCCATTGACAGCAATTTTCCCACTTCGAATACCAACAGAGGTACCACGGTTTGCACTGATTGTACTTACTTGACCATTAGCACTATTTAACACAACCAGATTAGCAGTAGATGTAACTGTAGCATCGGAACTGCGACTACCCAATAACACGCGTACATTTGGTACATTTTCTACACGCTCCGTAGCAGGTGTAACAACAGAACCTACTTTATTACGCGTAATAGCAGCCGTATTAGCTTTAATACTATTGGCATCAGAAGTTTTTACAGCCTTAGATGCAGCTGGCTTTACCGTTGTAGCCTTGGCACTAATAACTGTAGATTTTGCAACAGGCTTTTGAGCTGTTGCTGCAGCCTTAGTTGCATTAGACTTTGTAGTCACTTTTGCCACGGGCTTTGGAGCCGGTTTAGTTACAAGTGGTCGAAAAGTTGACCGCTTCGTCGTATTTACTTTCGATACATTTGTTGTAGATACTGTTGCTTTCGGCGTTGGCTTTTTAGTCACTACTGCACTTTTATGTTGCAATGTAGCCCCTTGTGCAACAGATGCACCGCCAATATTTACACCTAAAAACAAAGTTGCCATTATCATCAATTGTAATCGTTTCGTTTTCATTGTTATTTCCCTGTCTGTGAAATACCTAAATGCTCATAGGCAAGTTTAGTGGCCACCCTCCCACGCGGTGTACGTCCTAAAAATCCTAATTGCATCAAATATGGTTCATACACATCTTCGATGGTATCTCTCTCTTCGCTGATAGCTGCCGCAATAGTATCTATCCCTACCGGACCACCATCATACTTTTCAATAATACACTCCAACACACGTCGATCGATTCGATCGAGTCCTTCTTTGTCAATATATAAACGTTGTAACGCATCATCTGCAATACTTTGAGTGATAACCCCATCACCTATGACTTGTGCAAAATCACGTACCCGTTTAAGTAGACGATTTGCGATACGCGGTGTTCCCCTTGAACGTCGCGCAATTTCACTGGCCCCAGTCGGCTCAATACCAATATTGAGTATTTCTGCCGCTCGAGTCACAATAAACTCTAATTCCGGTTGTTTATAATATTCCAACCGGTTAATAATCCCAAAGCGGTCCCTTAATGGTGCCGCCAAAGCCCCCGCCCGTGTTGTGGCACCTACCAAAGTAAACTTTGGCAAATCAATACGCACCGTTCGAGCACTTGGGCCCTTACCGATGATAATATCAATTGCATAGTCCTCCATAGCAGAGTACAATACTTCCTCTACACTGCGAGACAAGCGATGAATTTCATCGATAAATAATACATCATGATCATCTAAATTCGTTAAGATCGCAGCCAAGTCGCCAGACTTTTCAATAGCAGGACCAGAGGTTATGCGAAAATTAACACCCAATTCATTCGCAATAATACCTGCCAGTGTAGTCTTCCCAAGACCTGGTGGACCATAGAGCAATACATGGTCTAATGCTTCACCACGCTGCTTTGCAGCTTGAATATACACATTTAGATTGCCTTTAGCCTCTTCTTGACCTACATACTCGTTAAAGAACTTTGGTCGTAGGCTATATTGCCACATATCTTCTTCGTGCTCGCCATTTCCGACAAGGCGTACTTCTTCGTTCATCCTTATCGTCCTTTCCCAAGCTCAATCAAGCTGACCTTAATCAACTCAGATACATCGCGCTTACCATCATCTAAAGACTCTACAATGTCAGCCACATCTCGTTCTGAATAACCTAGCGACACAAGAGCCTCAATAGCCTCACCGGTAGCACCACTAGCGGCAACGCCAATCGGCTGTATAGCTGCTGGTGATTCTGCAGATATATGCGTCATCTTCGCTAACTTATCCTTTAATTCAAGAACAAGTCGCTCTGCAGACTTCTTACCAATGCCCGGCAATTTCGTTAATTGCTGCACTTGGCCATTGATAACAGCTAATTTGAAAGCCTCTGGTGTCATGCCAGACAAGATGCCAAGCCCCACCTTAGGCCCTATACCAGAAACAGAAATGAGTAAAATAAACAACTCATACTCCTCTTCCGTCCAAAAGCCATAGAGTTGCATCGCATCTTCACGTACATTGAGATACGTGAATAGCATCGCCTCATGACCTTCAATCAATTGTTGTCGCGTAGTGGTCGGCACATATACACGATACCCTACGCCATGTACATCTACATAACAAGACTCTTTAAAGAGATGTGTTACGATGCCCCGTACATACCCTATCATTATACCAACCTCTTCAATCTATCATTGTGAGAACTATGAGCCGTACAAATAGCGACAGCCAATGCATCTGCCGTATCATCAGGCTTAATTTTCTCACGAATCCCCAAAATATTCATTGTCATATAAATGACCTGATTCTTATCAGCCTTGCCGTAACCTGTAACGGCTTGCTTGATTTGTAGCGGTGTATATTCATAAATAGGAATACGCTGTTGTTCAGCCGCTAATAAGATAACACCACGTGCTTGACCGACCTTGATGGCCGTCGTTACATTGCGGTTGAAGAATAATTCTTCTACCCCGAACTTATCAGGCTTGAATTCCTCTAGAATATCACTTAGGTCATTAAATAAAATTTCCAACCGCTGTGAATCTGTTAATTCCTTAGGAGTTGTAATAGCCCCATAGGCTACAGGTGTTAATTTGCTCCCCTTCACGTCAATAATGCCATAACCGCATATAGCCGTGCCTGGGTCAATACCTATAATTCGCACCTTAACCCCCTTAGTTTAAAAATGAGATAAGCTGTCGCCTACCTCCATTACATAATCTATTTTATTATAGCACAATACCACATCGAAGTTCATGAATTTCCATAGAAAATTTATAAGAAACTCATTAATTTTCATATTCCCAATGGTTCTTTAAAAAATACATAAAAAAGGAGCACCTTTAACGTGCTCCTTATAATAATTATTATTCTTCTTCGTCGTCTGGCAAGATACCATTGTGATATACGTTTTGTACATCATCAAGATCATCCAATACGTCGAGCATTTTTTGCATTTTTACAGCATCATCACCAGTCAACTCAATAGTTGTATCTGGAATCATGGTAATTTTAGCTACTTCTGTTTCAATGCCCGCATCAGCAAGAGCTGCTTCTACAGCATCATAGTCTTCAGGAGTAGTATAAATTTCAAATACATCATCTTCAGACTTAAGATCTTCTGCACCTGCTTCAAGAGCAAGCATAGTCAATTCATCTTCGTCATGACCTTCTTTATCGATAACGAAAACGCCTTTAGATTTGAACATCCAGCCTACGCAACCGCTTTCACCAAGATTACCACCTTGTTTGGAGAAAGCATGACGCACATCAGCAGCCGCACGGTTACGATTATCCGTCATAACTTCTACAGTAACGGCAACACCGGCAGGACCATAACCTTCATATACGATTTCTTCGTATGCGTTCATATCCGTAGCGCCAACGCCCTTATCGATAGCACGTTGAATATTATCTTTAGGAATATTGTTTTCACGAGCTTTTTGTAAAGCCAATTTCAAACGCATATTACCTGTTGGATCGGCACCACCCATACGTGCTGCTACAGTAATTTCACGACCGATTTTCGTAGCCAATTTAGCCTTCAATGCATCGGTTTTACCTTTTTTATGTTTAATATTTGCCCATTTTGAATGTCCTGACATAGACGCCTCCTATTTATTCCACCATGCTTCGCCCCGTAATCGATCCAAGATGATTGAAACGGCACTACGCACAGATAAATGATTGTATTCACCATGGCCATATATAGGTTCTAAAATATAGTCAAAGCTTTCCATCGTTTCTTTTGTCATACCATAACCGGTACCAAATAATACTAACACAGGGCGCCCCTCATTTTCAAGATGTTCACGCATCCGTGCATAGGAAATTGTATTATCATAGGTACGCGCATCTGTTGTCGCCACAATAGGTTTCATACCTTCTAGGTCTTCAATCATTCGCACTGCTACTGCAATAGAGTTAACCAACTCCACGCCGGTGAAAGCATCCTTGCGATCTGGATTGTAAGTAGAACCAAATCCAGATTTCCAATGTTCAATGATGGTGCGCACCAACTCACGCTGAGCAGGTATATTGTGAATCACAAAATATTTAGATACATCATAGGTAATAGATGCTCGTGCAACATCGTGAATATCATAATTTGTAATGGCCGTCGTAATGACCTCTTTATGCTTGTTCATAATTGGATAATGAACAAGTCCAATATATAAATTAGCCAAAGCCCTATATCTCCACAACAATAAAAAATACAAAATAAAATTAATCGATTAAAAGCGGTACAAAATAAGCTTCAGTACCGGCAATCTCTTCTGGAGAAAAACGACAACCGACTGCAGAAGCTTGATCGCCAAGCATAAAGCAAGATAACGTCAAACAGCCTTCTTTCGTACCACTATCTACGGTATGAGTAAAGTGTTTCTGCTTAATGAATTCCTGATGCATAACCTTTTTACTGTCCCGACAAACTATATCATCATAGTTATCTACAAATTTCTCCATGTATAGTTCAGCTTGATTTCCACGTTTTTGAACAACCTGAATATTTCGCCCTTCACGCCCCCAAATTTCCTTTTGAATATAAAGTCCATCATCAAGGTTCGAGAAATCACTTTCAAAATAGGACGGCGTCAAATAGCGCTCGATAATATCTCGCTCAGGGGCAGTAAAAAATTGGTTTGTTAAGTATAGAGCATACACTAAGGACATAAACGATTTATTCTGTAAAATAATCGCCTCTGGTGGATTAAATAGATTAAAGCGGTATTCATTATACAAATCTAAAAACATTTCACCTAGTGGTTCACCATCTGCTGTAGTTTCATCAATCAATAGTTCCATAGGATGTAAACGATACAGATTGGCTGCATGACTACCGTCAGATAATAGAATACCCTCATCATCAATGACCATATCATAAAAGGATAGGAATCGAACATCTGCTTCTGGGCATGCTGATTTCATAGCCTGTAAGAGAAACTGTGTAGTTCCATAGTCCTCTAAATAATCATGAAAGCACCCGAAAACAAAGGGCTCTGTTTCATTATCCGTCATCATATTATGTTGTTTATTAGTCACACTATATTTTTTACGAGACGTTCCTTCATATACGCGTTTCAAAAAACGTTTAAGTTCATTATAAGCATCTATATTAGGATCTACTTTATCAAAATATCGTGCCGCTACACCATTAGCATAATAGCTTTCAATTAGAAAGCAGGGTGTATCCGCATTAATCTCAACCATGCGCAATTGTCCTCTATCATCAAGGACAAAGTCAAATCGAGATAACCATGTAGGTAAGCCCAATGGATTCCCACGATGTAAATAGGGAATCAAATTTTCGGGCATATCCATATTGAGAGCAAACTCATCAGGTGCCTGTTGAAATACCTTAGCGGCTTTACAAAATATTTGAAATAACATGCGCGACGCATGTCGAATTTCATCATAAAAATCAGCCGGAAAAGATTGTGTAGAAAGCGCAGGATACCGATCATCATAGCCCTCATAATCTACAAAGGGCAATATATTCGTATCAAGTTCATCTATATACGATTTCATAATATCGGCCTCCATTAGGAACTACTAGAACGTACACCTGCACTACCAAAACCAGACTTTTGACCTATAGAAGAGGCTTTTTGACTTCTACGCTTCTCATAGTCTTTATAGGTACGTCGTCCTAAAGAACTATGCGTATTTGAACCTGTTGTTGTATATACATTAGGCTCCTCATAGGGTTTTAAAGGGGCTGCCACACGATAGGTCATAGTTCGTCCATCCATACGTGCTGTAGGTGGATTAAATCCATGAAAAATATAGTAGCCTGCTGCAATACTAGGTAACAGCCCCGCTAAACCAGCGTCCCATACTAAATTTCCACTAGTATCGCGGTGAAAGGTAACAGACCGGTTATCATCATATAACGCTGTTTCTTTACCATCTCCATGGTTTAATAGAGAATAACGATTACCTTGATTATCCTTTAATCGAACTTCCCCGTCATTTGCTTCAGGATAGATTTTATCACATACAACATAAGCAATGTCATTCCAGTATGAATACACACCAACGAGGCCCGCTACAGCGGCAAAAGCACTCGTTATGTATAGAGTTTTCTTACTTGGCTTATACATAGGACACTCCCTTAGTGCACAGCACCACTAACAACGAGAGCAAGACCTACAAAGATACCAAATACGAGGATACCCGCTGCAGTATTACCACGCATAATCTCTTCAGATAAATTATATTTTCGATGCCATAAATTAATAAACATATAGCCTGTTACAAACAATATAATGCCTAAAATAGCATATACGATACTGGCCACCACACCATGCAATAAAGATGTATCAGCAGTAGTCACTACAGGAGACATGATGACAGCGCGCAAAATTTCACCAATACCGATAAATGAACCCGCTGAGAGCCATGCTACAGCACAGTTACCACGTTTAATTTCTTCGCTGAATTTGCCGGGTACAAAGAAATCAATAACAGTATTAGCTGTTAACATTAGAAAAATTCCAAAACAAGCATAAAAAATCGTCAATAATACATCTGGTATATAAATCATAATAAGCCTCCTAATAATATAATTTTGTATTGGATGTGTTGTTAGAGTTGCTGGTAGGATACAAGCGTTCGCGTCCCGTATTATCCCCTAGGCGAACCATGGTCGCATAGTTATCGAGTATATGAGAGCTGATTAATGTACGATCAATAATTTTCCAATCCTCTTGTGTCAATTTTGATTGTTCACATACCTTAACCTTAGTTTGTCCATCCGTATTGGTAATGATATACACCAAGTCCCCAGAATAAAATACAATAACTTCATGTCCCTCTTCTAAGTTGTCCCGCTCATTCTTAATATCACCATTCACAGAATCAATCAAGTCTAATGCGGTGCTAACAGGATCTAGTGTAGACGTGTATACATAGTCGCTATCCGAATCTGTTTTTGTATAATATGCAGATGTGTCATGCATATGTTCTTTTGCCGTATAAGGCACTCCAAACATAGTGCGTATACTATGCCAAGACAAATCATTGTCCGACCAAAACAGAAATAGTAAAAATAATACACCGACCCCTATAGAAGTAGCAACTCCTTCAAAGCGTTTTTTCAGCCGTTGATTCCGTTTCTTTTTACTAATAGCATTAGCTTCTGCATCATTACAGAGACGAATATTCCTCAAAGGAACACGTGCCCCTTCGGCGAACATCTTTTCCCCTTTGAACCAATTTTCTTCAAAGAATACACTAGCACCGCCTTCACAAGGCAATTGGTATTCCTTGTAGCCAGCCCGGTCACCTACAGAAGCACCACTATCACCATCTACAGCTACAACCTTCTCTAAACCGATTTGATGTAATGTAAAGCCCTTCGGTGCTCGTTTACGATAAGATGTTCTAGAAACTGTGCACCATTCATTATCATTGTATTCAATGGTAACCCATATTTTATCGGTCCCCTCAACATCCTCGAGGCCATATTCGTGCCAATAATCTCCAGGTGATTTTTGCATTGACGGCTTAGCTTTATAGGCCTGTTCCTGATCTGCTTTTGGAATAATCTCATTATATTTAATTTTTTCAGTTATTACATAACGACTGCCCTGTACCTCAAGGACATCACAACAATTAAACTCCATACATAACCTCGCTCGAATAGGCAAAATCATATGGATCTCGGCCTATTCCCTCTCCAAAACGGGATTTAATGAAATTAAGCTTTAAAATAGCCTATCCGCTCATGAATCGTTTCATTTTCAATAATGGAAATACCATACTGCTGCCCTATTGTAGCTTTTACAAGGACATTTGCTACGTCAACCGTCTTTACGGGTTCTTGGCTCATTAATATATGAGCTTTGTTGATAACACCAAATACAGCACAGCTAATGCGTTCTACCAACTTAGGTTCTTCTCGAATCAATGTAGCTGGACGAGCAATAACAATCGCTTCAAAGGGCAACTCTAAAATAACCTCTTCCAATTGTCCTTTCATGGACATATAGAAGAATGGAGACTTTGGATTTGCTCCCAAAGAGGATACTAAACCATATTTTTTCACACCATTTTGAGCTGCAATGCGTGCCATTTCATACTGATACGTATAATCTACGGTCCATTGTGCTTCTTTAGAGCCCGCTTGTTTACGGTTTGTACCCATAGCAGAGAATAAAATATCCCCTGTCACTAAGTGTGCCCATTCACGAGGTTCATCAAAATTAACAATATGAACTGTTACCTTTGGAGATGTATATGTTACTGGACGACGTACAAATACATGAATATCTTGAATCTCATGATTATCAATTAACGTGTCTACAATATGACTACCGACTGCACCAGTGGCGCCTAATACTAACGCTTTCATTCTTCACCTTTAAGTCTTACAGACTCTTCCTCAACTATCTCTTTTAAAAGCTTAATCTCTTCTTTTGTTAATGGACGTTCCAATAAATCTGGACGTAACAACCGAGTTCTTTTAAGAGCTTCTTTTTGACGCCAAGTAGCAATATTTTTATGATGACCACTTCTCAATACATCTGGAACAGCCCAGCCTCTAAATTCAGGGGGCTTTGTATATTGAGGACATTCTAACAAAGGTTCATAAAAAGAATCCTCCTGTGCCCCACTCGCTGCACCTAGTACACCTGGAATCATGCGAGCTACTGCATCGGCTACAACCATAGCTGGCAACTCACCACCAGTTAATACATAATCACCAATAGAAATCGTTTCATCTACTAAATGTTCCTCTACACGGTAGTCTACACCTTCATAATGACCACAAATGAGGACTATTTGATCGTATGTAGCTAGTTCACGAGCCTTCTCCTGTGTGAAAGGCTGGCCTGTAGGACCCATGAAAATAATACGACGTCGTATACTTTCACTAGGATTACCAATAAGACTCATTTCATCACACATCTCATCGGTAGTATAGGTACTGTTAAGGGTATTGTCATATTGAGCAATAACAGATTCCACCGCCTCAAAAATGGGAGGTGCCATCATGAGCATACCAGCCCCACCACCATACGGTGTATCATCAACTTGACCATGTTTATTGTGACTAAAATCTCGAGGGTTAGTTACACCCATAGACAATCGTTCCGCTTCGATAGCCCGTTTTATGATGGAATGACTAAAAAAGGCATCAAAAAACTCAGGAAATAAAGATACGATATCGATACGCATAGACCGTCCCCTATACTTATTAACTCACATAAACTCATTAGCATTATCTATATATAGCTATATTATATAACTTTTACCATAATATACCTATATGTAGATAAAATAAAACCGCCTAAAGGATTATATCCATTCAGGCGGATCTACGATCATTAATTTATGTTCCACATCGATGTCTTTAACGACCTCTTCAATGGCTGCAAATAATTGATCTGGTTCCCCATCTTTGGAAACCACATAAACATCATTAGCACCAGGTTGCAATACATCAGTCACTGTGCCAAGCACATTCCCCTTTGTATCTTGTACTTCAAGACCAATGATATCAAAGATGTAGTAGCGACCTTCTGGTAATTCTACCAAATCTTCACGACGTACTTGAATCTCTTTCTTAGCGAATAATTCAGCCGCGTTACGATCAGGAATTTCCTTAAAGGATGCTAGTACAAATTGTTTATGAAATCGTGCGGATGCAACGTGGTATTCTTTACCATCGATGTAACAGGCATCCATATGCATGAACCGTTCTGGAAAATCGGTTCTAGGCATAATACGAAGATCACCCCGCACGCCGTGCGGGGCGATGATAACACCTATTGTGATGAAATCGTTAGGCTTCATTATTGACGAAACGCAACGATTTTACCGTCTTCTAATAGGATTTCAGCGCCCATCATGGCATCCAAATTATCCCCGATTTTAACGGTAACTGTTTGCTCTAATGTACCTTGAGGAATTTCAGTTCCTAAGGACAATTCTTGAGCGTCTTTCAATTTAGCTGTTACTTCTTCTTTGAAAGCCAAGCGTTTATTTTTCTCTTCGTCGATTTGTTGACGAATTGCAGTAAGGCTTGTAGCATCAACTTTAGCCGCATCAGCCAAAATACGTTGAGCTTGGAACTCAATTGCTTCCAAATCTTTATTCACCATATCAAGGCGAGTTTCAAGATCAGATACAATTTTCGCTTTCAAGTCTTCTGTTACTTTTGCTTTTACTGCTACAGGGACACGTAATGTCATTTCTTCCATTGGAATACTCCCTTTTAGACAATATCAACAGATATCTTTTTGTTCTCTTTAATAGCCGCCGCTTTCACCACAGCGCGAATCGCTTTCGCTATTCGTCCTTGCTTTCCGATGACTTTGCCCATATCCTCTGGGGCTACATGAAGTTCGTAAACTTCCATATTCCCCTTTTGGACCATGGTAACAGATACGGCATCAGGCTGCTTCACTAATGATTTCGCAATTAATGAAATTAATTCTATCATCACAGTATGCCTCTCTATTAATTACTTTTTAGCGTCAGCAAATTTTTGCATAACGCCTTGTTTTTTGAACAAGGAGCGAACAGTGTCAGTAGGCTGAGCACCTTTAGCTAACCAAGCCAAAGCTTTTTCTTCGTCTACATTAACGATAGCTGGTTGTTTAGTAGCATCATATTGACCAATAGTGTCAACAGGACGACCTTCACGTGGAGCACGTGCGTCAGCAACAACGATACGGTAGAAAGGAGCTTTTTTAGCACCTAAACGAGTCAAACGAATTTTTAACATGTGAAATTCACCTCCTTATACTGATATGGGTGGACAGGTTCAGCGCCCCTGCCCATGTATTACATAAACGGTAATTTAGGCATTCCAGGGAAGCCGCCCTTACCGCCACGTAAACCTTGCATGCGCTTCATCATCTTCCGCGCTTCTTCAAATTGTTTCAACAAGCGATTTACATCTTGTACCTGAGTACCAGAACCTAATGCAATACGCTTGCGGCGAGAACCATTAAGAATACTTGGATTTTCTCGCTCTGCTGCCGTCATGGATGTAATGATGGCCTCAATACGGCGCACCTCTTTACTGTTCAAATCAAGGTCTTTCAATTGATCCTTAATTTGTCCCATGCCTGGCAACATACCAATAATATTTTGTAATGGCCCTAACTTTCTCACTTGGTTCATCTGTTTCAAGAAGTCATCCAAGGTGAAATTGTTTTTCGCCATTTTCTTAGCCATTTCACGAGCTTCTTCTTCATCGATAGCGCCTTGTACATTTTCGATTAATGTTTTAAAGTCGCCCAAGTCGAGGATACGAGAAGCCATGCGGTCTGGATAGAATACATCGAAACCATCCATTTTTTCGCTCACACCAGTGAACTTGATTGGCAAGCCTGTTACAGCTTTGATGGATAATGCAGCACCACCGCGCGCATCACCATCGAGTTTAGTGAGGATAACACCATCAACGCCTAATTTTTCATTAAACGTTTGTGCCGTTGTTACCGCATCTTGACCGATCATGGAGTCTACAACGAGTAGAATTTCATGAGGTCGAACAGCTGCTTTAATGTTGGATAACTCATCCATAAGGACTTCATCTATAGCCAAGCGACCAGCTGTATCGATGATAACAACATCTTTCAACATATGCGTGCTTTGCTCTACAGCGCGGCGTGCAATGTCTACTGGATTGGCACCAGGTGTTTCATCAGCAAATACTGGGATATCGATTTGCTTACCTACAACTTGCAATTGAGTAATCGCAGCTGGACGATATACGTCGGCCGCTACGAGCATTGGATGTTTACCTTGTTTGCGAAGGTATACTGCCAACTTACCAGCTGTTGTAGTTTTACCAGCACCTTGTAAACCAACGAGCATAATAATTGTTGGTGGCTTACTGGAAATCATGATACGACTTTGTGTACCGCCCAACAACGCTGTTAACTCGTCATTTACGATTTTAATAACCGTTTGAGCTGGATTTAAAGAACCGAACACCTCTTCACCGAGGGCCTTTTCCTTGATGGACTTAACAAAGTCCTTCGCCACCATAAAGTTAACGTCTGCTTCTAGTAATGCAGTACGCACTTGACGCAACGCAAGATTGACATCATCTTCAGTAATTTTGCCCTTCCCCTTCAAGGATTGAAAGGCTTCTTGCAGTTTTTCTGACAAGCTATCAAATGCCATAATATCCCTCCATTTGCGCCAATACTTTCTGCACCTTAGTTTCAGCTAGAACCTCTTCAGGCAAGGTTTCTTTCAACTGTGAAAGCAAACCTTCACGCTGTTCATATTGTTCTACCAAGTGCAACTTTGATTCGTAATCATTTAAAATGTGTCGAGCACGCTGCAAGTTATCGTGTACAGCCTGCCGTGATACGCCTAGTTCCTCAGCGATTTCTCCAAGGGACATGTCGTCTTCGTGGTGAAGTTGTAAGGACATGCGTTGCTTGTCCGTCAATAATGGCCCATAGAAATCCAAGAGCAAACTTATAAGCACTCGTTCTTCCATTTCGCCACCTCCATCACTGTCAAGTCATATTACTTTACATATGGTACAGTATAAAAAAAGATGTGTCAAGTAGAAATACTTAACACACAATTATAGTCTTGTACTCAACAACTTTTGTGTTCTATGATAATTACTTTAATGATAATAAATTTTATTTTTTACTTTTATATCTATAATAAAGTGCTATAATATAGATATCTAATATTTTCAATATAAAGACAGGAGGTATTTTATGAATACCAAACAATATGATCTTATCGTTCTAGGTTTCGGCAAAGCTGGTAAAACATTGGCTGCTAAATTTGGCTCTATGGGCAAAGCCGTTGCCATGATTGAAGAAAATCCACTCATGTATGGTGGCACATGCATTAATATTGCATGTATTCCTACTAAGACGATGATTGTGGCCGCATCTAAAGGCTTATCTTACGATCAAGTACTAAACCAACGAGAGGTTGTTACATCTCGTTTACGTAATAAAAACTTCGGTATGTTAGATACAAATGAACATGTCGATGTATATACTGGACATGGCGAATTCATTAGTAATAAAGAAATCGATGTCACAGCTGGGGAAGATAAAATTGTTTTATCTGGTGACACAATTATTATTAACACTGGTGCTGTAGCGATTAAGCCTAACATTGATGGCATCGACACAGCAACAGGCTTCTATAATAGCACAGAAATCCAACAATTATCCCCTCAACCAAGTACTCTAGGCGTCATCGGCGCGGGCCCTATCGGCCTTGAATTTGCCAGCCTATATGCTAAACTAGGTACAAAGGTAACAGTATTTAATATTGAATCTGGTATCTTAAAACGGGAGGAACCGATCGTACAAGAATTAGCTAATGAGTACTTGACTGAGCAAGGTATTACTATTCTCAACGATGTAACATTAAACTCTGTATCTAATGATGGCAACAAACCTGTTATCACAGCAAATGGTCAAAACTATACGTTTGATGCTGTTTTATATGCTACAGGTCGCAAACCAAATACAGCTAACATCGGTTTAGAAAATACGGATATTACTACTAACGAACGTGGCGCTATCGTAGTGAATGATACATGTGAAAGCTCCGTTCCTGGCGTATATGCAGTAGGCGATGTAAACGGTGGTCCTCAATTTACGTATATTTCTCTCGATGATTTCCGCATTGTATTTGGTGCACTTACAGGAAATGTCCAATACACATTAAAAGATCGCAAAAATATTCCTTACTCAACATTCTTAACACCGCCACTGGCTCGTGTAGGTCTTACAGAAGAAGATGCTATCAACAAAGGATATACAGTTAAAACTAAAGAAATGCTCGTAGCCACCATGCCAAGAGCTCATGTAAACGACTATTTAAAAGGTGCTTTTAAAATTGTAGTAAATGCAGATAACGATTTAATCCTTGGTGCTACACTTTATTCTCAAGGTGCTGAAGAGTTAATTAACCTCATTAAAATGGCTATGGACAACAACATTCCATATACATATTTCAAGAATCAAATCTTCACACATCCTACCATGGCAGAGAACTTAAACGACCTTTGTAATTTCTAAATTATTAAACGACTGATATAATATCACAAATAAATGGCCTAAACAGTAAAATCTACTAAAAATATTATCGAAGTATATTTTTGGTCTGAATAATAGGATAGAAAATAAAACACTTCTAACTAAATAGGCTTCTATTACTTCCATTTTTAAAGTTAAATTATATTATTTTACACACATTAAATTACAAAACACAAAAGAGATGTTAGGTAAATAGACTTAACATCTCTTTTTCTAAAGGACTATTATTAATATCAAAAACATTTAGCTGCTAATAAATCATCTAAATAGTTTAGAATGGCTTTATGCATTACTGTTCTCCAATGATTCATACCAAAAGCTTCTCTATAAGTTTCAATTTGCTGGATAATAATAGATTCTAAAATATTTTTACAATCTTCATTCATAGTTTGCATTATCCCCCTCATACTACACTGTATGCCAGTAAACATATCAGTAGCTCGCATATTATATTTTTCAGCAAGGTTTAAGAAGTAAAACATTTCTTTATATGCATTTAAAAAGCCATAATCTTGTTCATCCACATAAAAATCCCATATTACATTTTGCTCAACTATTGTTATACGGGCTTTTAAAATTTCTACTCCATTTGTATTATCATAATATGAATGAATAAACGTAACACTTGTATTATCACTCTTAATATTATTACAAACATGACAAATAGGTATTAAGTTCTTATGAAAAACAGAAAATTCAGGATATACACTTTTAGGAAGGTAATGATCTAATTCACAAGCAGTATCTAACTCACACAATGGACATAAATTATTTTTTGCACTATGCATAAGTCGCTCATAATACGCATAAGGCACTTTTTTATTTTTTTTTGACAGGTGATTCTTATATAAACCAATCAAAAATCGCCGCTCATTATCATTCCTAATTATAGATGGTAAGTTGTATAACTGATGACTTCTTGCATAATACTCATAAATAAAGTATCTCCAATAAATCTTATGCATAAACTCAATATTTTGGAGCATGCTACTATCTCTCATGTGTGACTTAATTGCTATGATTATCTCATCATATTCAAGCTCTGGACAATTAACAATCATATCTATTTCCCTTTATTTGAAAATAACATTTTTATTAATATTTGACCTTCCCATCCCAACCTATTTTTAAACAATTTTAAAGCGTCTTCCTCTGAATCACATAACTTAACGGCTTCTTTTATATAGTAATAAAACCCAGAGTTTTGAAGTTGGAGGCCAAATTGTTCTGCTATTATACTATTTATATTTTCTGCAAAAGTTTCTAATATTGGTCGCTTAGGAACTAGCACTTTCCCCAAACGATTCAATATCCAAATACACTCTTTAGGAATCTCTTGTAATACAATAGGAGAATGTGTAACTATTATTCCAACACCATTTTGTGTTTTTAAAACATCTATAATTGACCTAATTAAGGTTGAAACTAGAGGCGGATGTAGATGCGCTTCTGGTTCATCTATAAAAACAATAGTCCGTTCAGAAACATGTGCAATCAAACAGGAAACAGTTAATAGCAATGCCTTATGTCCATCACTTAACTCTGAAAATATTTTTTGTAATACGATATCAGTATTGCTATGATTAAATAACTCCTCTTTCAAAATCCTTTCTGATAAATTAATAGACTTTAAAACAGGATCTGATTCCAAGCGGTCCAAAAAATCAGTCCATAAATCAAACTTCTTAGCTTTACCAATAAGCATTAAATAATCTTTAAATTTTTCTATGTACAACTCATTAATAGCTTTATTTATAAGTCTAGGATTATTTTCATTTATAGATTTTTCTGGATGCTTTATTTTAGACCATTCTCCCCCTAAATAATGATAGGGTAATATACTGTAGTTTTCCATATTATTAAATGAGAAAGGACTAAGGTTAATATGTATAACCTTAGAAAAACTTTGAATACCATAATTATTTTTGAATAACAACTCATTAGATTTCCCAATTAATGTTTTAACCATTTCAAGAAGCAATCTTGACTTACCAACACCATTTCTACCAGTCAAAGCATGCAAATTAGTTTGTGGAAAACTATCCTTTTCAACAGTAAACTCTATATCTAAACCTTTTTTATTTGTATATGTGAATGAGTAATCTTTTGTTTTTACTCCTACATCTAAAATTTGTTTATACTCTATTATAGTTTGCTCTTTATTTTCATCCCAACGTCTTAAGGATCTTCTAAAAACTTCTTCTTCCTTTATATTTCTCAGCCTAGTTTGATTACTTTCAACTACATAATCCCGAAGTGCAGACAAAGCCTCTTTACCATCTTCTATATTTGCAAAATACTCATAGTATTCTATAGACTGCCCTAAAGAAAAATATTCCTTTGATAATTCATCAAAAGAATCTGGAATTTCAACCTTTCCTTTTTCAAGACCAAATCGACCAATTTTAACAATACCAATATATTGCAACTTACGATTTATCCAAGAATAAAGATTAAATAAGGTATAAAAGTCATAATCATTCCAATTATCCTTAACTAAAAAATATCTAGCATCATAGTGTTCTACAAAACTTGGGGTTAATTCTCTGACATAAGATAAAACTTGAAATTTCATTTATGTGCCTCAATAAATATTAACAATTATTAATATTTAATTCCTTAAAAATAAAATGATTAATTTTTTGTAAATAATCTACGTACTACCTTTTGTAGTTTTGGTGTCAACACAATAGCTACAATGATACCAGCCGCACTAGTAATCAAGGAGTATTGGATCTTGCTAGCTGCTACAGCCGCGCTGTTAAGAACAAACCACCAAGCAATGAAGTAGCCAAAGGCAGTCCAAATAGCACCGATAATGAGAGCTACTAAAATACGACTAAAAGCTGCTGTCGGTTTATTGATAGATGGTGGCAAATAGCCTGCTGTCATACCGCCAACAATAAGGCCCGCAATACCTTTAATAAAGAACGAGAATACAATATACTGTGTATGACCACCAAAAAGATCAAATAATGCGGAGCCAATCGCCGCTCCTAAACCACCATATAAACCACCAAATAGAATGGATGATGTAAATAATGCGGCAGATCCTAAATGAACCATAGCACCACCTGGTATTTCGATGCGAATTGTTGTTGCTACTGCACATAAGGCAGCAATAAATCCGATATATACAATATCGCGCGTCTTTAATTTCATAATCTAGCTCCTCTCTTTTAGCTGAATAACTATATTTAGTATAACAAATCTCACTCTGTCTAAAAACACTAATTTCATAGGATTTAAATATATAGTCAGATTTAAAATAAAGCACCTATACCATGGTATAGGTGCTTTATAAACTTTAATCAACTCTATCAAATATTATATGTTATAAGATACAAATTAAATTAAATCTTAGCTCGTTTCAAACGAAGAGAGTTACCCACAACGGTTACAGAGCTAAATGCCATTGCTGTGCCTGCAATCATAGGATTTAATGCACCGATAGCAGCCAATGGAATACCAATGCAGTTAAAGATCAATGCCCAGAATAGATTTTGTTTAATATTAGTCATTGTCTTACGGCTGAGGCGTACTGCTTGTACTAGTGTGTGTAAATCATTTCTTACAAGAACGATATCTGCTGCCTCTACGGCAATATCTGTACCACTGCCAATGGCAAAGCCAATATCTGCCGTTACAAGAGCTGGTGCATCATTGATACCATCACCAACCATCCCCACTACAAGGCCTTTATCTTGCAACTCTTTTACCTTGCTAGCCTTATCTTGCGGTAATACTTCTGCAATTACATGAGTGATACCTGCTTGTTTAGCAATATATTGGGCAGTACGACGATTATCACCTGTAAGCATCCACACATCAATACCTTGAGCATGTAATTCTTTTACAACATCAATTGTTTCTGGACGTAATTCATCTTCTACAGCCCATAATGCACTGATAACGCCATCTACAGCAAGAACGGATACAGATGCACCTTGTTCTTCATAGTGTAAAATATCATCTTGTACTGCACTTAAATCATAACCTAATTCAGACATCCATCGGCTATGGCCAAGTTGTACCGACACGCCTTGATAAGCGCCTTGCAAACCTTTACCAGGTACATCACCAAAGCTTTCAAGTTCTACCGCTTTACCTTTATAACCATGATCTTCGCCATAATAAACCATAGCCTTTGCAATCGGATGAGATGTACCACTTTCAAGAGCCATCATAAGGGACATATTTCTACTTTCATCACCATTATAGTTTTTGAAAGCCGTTACATCAAGAACACCTTGTGTAAGTGTGCCAGTTTTATCCATAACGATGGCATCGAGTTTACCAGCTTTTTCAAGATATTCTGCACTCTTGATAAGGACGCCATGCTCCGCGCCTAAGCCAGATCCAACCATGATAGATGTTGGTGTAGCAAGGCCAAGCGCACAAGGACAAGCGATAACAAGCACTGCTGTAGCATTAATGAGAGCTACATTAATAGAGTCGCCCATAATGAAGTACCATACGAGGCCGGTCAAAACAGAAAGGCCGATAACAGTAGGCACGAAGTATTGAGCTACGATATCTGCAATACGTTGAATACTTGCTTTAGAGGTTTGAGCTTCCTCTACGACTTTGATGATTTGAGAGAGCATTGTATCAGAGCCGATACGTTTTGCTTCCATCGTGAAAGCACCGCTCAAGTTAATAGTCGCCCCAATTACCTCGGAGCCGACTTGTTTTTCTACAGGCAAGCTTTCACCTGTAAGCATAGCTTCGTCTACAGTAGAATAGCCTTCAGTAATAGTACCATCTACTGGAATTTTTTCGCCTGCACGAACTTGTAAAATATCGCCGGCTACTACTTTAGAAGTAGGAATATCTACAAACTCACCATCACGCAATACATGAGCCGTTGCAGGTTGTAAGGCAATCAATTTTTGAAGTGCTTCAGAGGTACGCCCCTTAGCAATTTCCTCTAAAAGTTTGCCAAGAAGAATGAATGTAATGAGCCACGCAGAGGTTTCAAAGTAAATGCCATGAGGCCCAAGTTCTGGATGGAACTGCCAATTATAAATACTGAATAGATAAGCAACAGTCGTACCCATTACAACGAGAACATCCATGGTAAGGGCGCCATTCTTTACCGCACTCCACGCACTCTTATAGAACATAAGGCCAGGGCCGAACTGAGCAATGGTAGCAAGAATGAACTCTACCCATACTGGCAAGGCTTGAATACCAAAGCGATGTAATGTCATGTTAATCATCATCGGTACAGCCATACAAGCAGCAATGATAAGACGCGTAATATGAGGTTTTAAATTAACCTTTTCTATTTCTTGCTTCGTTTCATCTGCTTCCGTAGCACCAAAACCAATATTCGTAATAGCATCGATAATTTGTTGTGGCTCTACAGTAGAGCCATCTTTGTATTCTACACTCCCCTTTCGAGTGAGTAGATTAACCTTTACAGATTCTATGCCATCGATCTTAGAAACGACGTTTTCAACGCGCTTTACACAAGCAGCACAATGCATACCTGTAATATCAAACTCTTGTTTCTTCTTACTCATCATATCACTTCTTTCTACTAGAATTTTCAAAAATATATGTTTCTATATATCTATATAAGTCAGAAACTCATAGTAGACATATCATACATCGGTAACAGAGTATTTTATAAACACGTATAGTTTATTATATGAACACATTTACATGAGTATTCATTCATACGTGTTTATTCTATAATAACATAAATTCTCATTACGTCAATATCCTACTAAATCTAGAGGACTATTCCTTTTTTATAGGGGATTTAACATCTCCCCACCTATACACAACATTCATAAATAGATTATAATAAAGTGATGATGAATAAACATAAACTTTGATTCCAAAGGAGGTGAAACTATGTGTGAATCAATAAGCCCTATAGTAGAATTTACTTCAGTAGCGAAGGAATTTCGCCATGAATATGTTGTTGAGAAGTCGCGTTTTATCACAACTATATGCCCTTGTTCTACAGAAGAGGAAGCGCAGGCTTTTATTGGACGTATCAACAAAGAATTTTGGGATGCACGCCATAATTGTACAGCCTTTGCATTAGGACCAAAACAAGAACAACAACGCTCTTCTGACAATGGTGAACCATCTGGTACCGCTGGTAAACCTATGTTAGAAGTACTCAAAAAAACAGGTATTACCAATGTAGCTGTCGTAGTAACGCGCTATTTTGGAGGTATTAAGCTAGGCGCAGGTGGTTTGATTCGTGCATATTCACACTCCGTTGCGGAAACTTTACATCTTGCCCCTAAAGAACTACACACAACACGAACTCAGTTGCAGGCTACCATCGACTATTCCATGTATGGAGCTATAGAAAGATATGTGCAAGATCAAAAACTACATTATGAAGCAAGTTTTGGCGAACATGTAGATATTACTATCTTAGTACCTCCTACTGATGTAGAGCGCATACAAAAAGAGCTCCAAGACATGAGTCATGGAGCTGCTACTTGTACTATATTAGATTCTATTGAAGTGGTGCTACCGCTAGAACAATAATCTAACTGATACACACATAGTAATTAGTTTTCGCTATGAACTAAGCCACTTACGCCTTGAGCAAGTTCATGACGTTTTTCTGTAGTTAATGGATGAGGCCATACGCGTTCAAGTTGTTTTTTACGACTAACACCTGCATTATGTGCAGTCATTAATCTACGTGCTTCCCAGTTACGAATTGCTTTACTTAATGTTCTTTTTACTACGCCCATGATAGTACCTACTTTCTCAATCACTGTTATTATATTAAAAATTGTGATAAGGATAGAAAGTTTATTTTAAACACATTATTCTTTCTCTTTCCTTGATGAATATAGTATATACGCTATTTTATCAAATGTGAAATTACTGTTACTTAGTTCGTTATAATTTTTATTTATCTTATTTTGTGTATAATAGGGAGATTCTATGGATACATCTTACTACCACAATTTTATTACCCTCGTTCAAACGGGCAATATGACGCAGGCCGCAGAGATTCTTCATATTACACAACCAGCTTTAAGTAAACAATTAAAGTATTTAGAAGCTGAATTTGGAGCTCAACTCATCAATATCAAGCGCGGCCAACGAGGATCAAACTTACAACTAACTGATGCGGGCAAAATTTTTTATCAAAAAGCCCAACAATTATGCTCCATTGAAGAATCAACATACAATGCAGTACAACAGTTGAACTCACGTATTGAAGGTACATTGCGAATCGCTACGTCTGCATCGCGCTCCACACCAATCGTACAACAATACTTACCAGCCTTTTCCATGAAATACCCATCAGTTCACTTCGAAATCTACGAAGGACTAATGACTAATGTGGTCAATCAACTTATTAATGGTAATGCAGAGCTGGGAATTGCAAACATTCAAATGGTAGACACTGATAAATTTGATATCCTTCTTACTCAAGAGGAACATTTATACGCTATTTTCCGCCGTGATGTATTCTGGATAGATCGTGAACATGATACCATCACATGGGATGATATCAAAAAGTGTCCTTTATCCCTCTCTGGTGGATCTGTGCGAATGATTATGCAATCTAGTTTAACGGACATGGATCAACTGAATGCTGTTGCCATCACTACAACTAAGAGCTCTGCCATCGAATGGGCATCCTCTGGTAGAACTGTTTCTTTAGTTCCTATGGATGCAAAAGAGCTTATTAACCATCGTAAAATGGCCCGTATCAAGTTGCCAGAATTTTCAGGAGATTTTAAAAAAGCATTTATTACTCTCAAAGGGCATGCCTTATCCCCTGTAGCACAGCAATTTATTGATTTCTACAAAGCATATGTTTAAACTATGTGATAGAAATTCATATGATATGGGATTTATAACTTATGATATTGTATTTATAACTTATCGTATAAGATTTTGTACAGTTATGAACATTAATACCATACATAAAAAAGACCTAGTACATAATGTACTAGGTCTTCTTTTTACTATCCTTGATGGACAGCACCTACTATATCAGTAATGCTGTTAAGATTATATTGTTCTACATAGTCACTCATTTCACGGGCAATACGTGAAATCGCCGTAGGATCTACCATCGTAGCAGTGCCAACTTGAACGGCTTGAGCACCAGCCATCATAAATTCGATAGCATCCGTGCCAGTCATAATACCGCCAAGGCCAATAATAGGAATATTTACCCCTTTATATACTTGGTGTACCATGCGAAGTGCAACAGGCTTTACAGCTGGACCAGATAGCCCACCGTAAGTATTTCCCAATAAAGGTTTACGTCGGTGAATATCAATAGCCATACCCAACAATGTATTGATAAGGCTTACCCCATTACCACCGCCAGCTTCAACGGCTTTTGCAATTTCCACAATATCTGTTACATTTGGTGAAAGCTTAACGATAATAGGTTTATCACTGACCTTACGAACGGCCTTCGTTACCTGTTCAACCACCTTTGGATCCACTCCAAAAGCCATACCTTCACGTTCTACATTTGGACAAGATACGTTAACCTCTAGGCCTGTAATACCGTCTACAGATAAGGTCTCTGCCATCCATGCAAATTCATCAATTGTACCTGCAGACATATTAGCAAGCAATGGTACGTCATATTTTTTGAGATCCGGCAAAATATGTGTAACAAAATGTTCTGCCCCAGGATTTTCAAGGCCGATACAGTTTAGTACACCAGATGGTGTTTCTGCAATACGAGTTCCAGGATTGCCGTGACGACCTTTAGGTGTTAAACCTTTTACGGAAATAGCACCTACCTCATTGCTAAGGTCTAAATAACCAGCATACTCAGGACCATTACCAAAGGTACCAGATGCAGCGATAATAGGATTTTTCATCTTAATACCGCAGTAATCAACAGCAAGCTTTGGATTAGGCGTAACGGTGTTATTTAAATCGCGTTCACTCATTAAAAGAACACCTCCTCAGCTGGGAATACAGGACCATCTTTACAAACTTTGTAACGTTTGCCACCTGCACCATCACAAGCACAACCTAAACAACCACCAGTGCCACAGCCCATACGTTCTTCAAGAGATACTTGGCAAGGAACGTTGAGATCTTTAGCTACTTGTGCCACACCTCTCATCATCGGTGTAGGACCGCAAGTCATAACAGATGTGAAAGTATTGCCATTAATCAGCTCAGGCATGATTGCTGTAGGGAACCCTTTCGCACCTACGCTACCATCATCAGTGGTGATATGCACTTTAACAGACGTATCCTTAAATAAGGCTGCCCAGAAGGTTTCGCTTTCATTTCTAAAGCCGAGAATAACTTGTGCTTCTTCCCCTTCTTTCAAATGGGATGCAATGCATAACATGGGCGCAATACCTACACCACCGCCAACAAGAAGCATATTCTTAGATGTAACAAATGGTTTACCCAAAGGACCTAAACAATCTAGAGTATCGCCGGGAACAAGGCGAGTCATAATCTCAGTCCCTTTACCTATGACACGATATAAAAGGGTAATCGTCCCCTTTTGTGCATCAAAGCCTGCATAGCTAATAGGACGGCGCAATAATGGTGCCGTAGAGTCCGCTACGCGAACATTACAAAACTGTCCTACCTTTGCTTCTGCTGCCTGTTTTGGTGCGTGGATATCCATTACCCACACATCAGAGCCTATTTGCTCATTGCGAACGACTTCGCCCTGTTCTACATATCCACTCATGGTTATTACTCCAATTCAAAATCCTGTAACGCTTCTACAGTATAATTTGCATTATTTTTACGATTTGCTACAACGCGCAACACTTCGCGTGCTGTATCGAGACTTGTTAAGCAAGGTGTACCCATTTCTACGGCAAGACGACGCAATTGGAAGCCTTCACGTTCAGGGCGTTTACCTGCAGTCAGTGTGTTAAGTACAAGATCTACTTTATCTTGACGAATGTGGTCAGCACAGTTGTCATCACCTTCAGAGATTTTGTTAACTACCTTGCAGTCAACGCCATGTTCTTTGAAGTATTTACCAGTACCGCCAGTTGCTTCGATGTGATAGCCCAATTCGATGAAGCCTTTTGCCAATTGACTAGCTTCCTCTTTATCGCGGTCTGCTACGGTCATAAGAATTGTACCATCTTCTGGGATACGCATATTGGCACCATTGATAGCTTTAAACAATGCTTCAGAATAAGTACGACCAATACCCATAACTTCACCAGTAGATTTCATTTCAGGTCCAAGAGCGATTTCTACAAGGCCCATTTTGGAGAAGGAGAATACAGGTGCTTTTACAGCTACATATGGTTTATTAGGTACAAGACCGAGTGGCAAGCCCAAATCTTTTAAGCTTTCACCAAGAGCAATGCGTGTTGCACATTCTACCATATTGATGCCTGTAACCTTAGAAATGAATGGTACAGTACGGCTAGAACGAGGGTTAACTTCGATTACGTTAAGTTCACCATCAGCCACGATATATTGGATGTTAAGTACACCTTTAACATTAAGGCCTACTGCAATACGACGTGTATAGTCAACGATTTGATCAATCAATTCTTGGCTCAAATGTTGAGCTGGGTAAACGGCCATGGAGTCACCAGAGTGAACACCAGCACGTTCGATTTGTTCCATAATACCAGGAATACATACGTCAGTACCATCGGAAATAGCATCAACCTCTACCTCCATACCAACCATATAACGGTCGATAAGAACAGGATGTTCCTTGGAGGCTACTACAGCTTCCTTCATGTATACATCGAGCTCTTTATCGTTGTATACGATTTCCATAGCACGGCCGCCCAATACATAGGAAGGACGTACAATCAATGGATATTTCAAGTTTTTAGCTGCTGCTTGTGCTTCTTCATCAGAGGTTACAAGCGCACCTACTGGACGTGGAATACCAAGTTTTGCCAACAATTCATCAAAGCGTTCACGGTCTTCTGCCATATCGATGCTATCTACGGATGTACCGAGGATTTTTACACCGCGCTTAGCCAATGGACCTGCCAAGTTAATTGCTGTTTGACCACCAAACTGAGCAATAACACCAGCTGGTTTCTCTTTCTCGATGATTTCCATTACATCGTCCACTGTTAATGGTTCGAAGTACAAGGAATCAGAAATATCAAAGTCAGTAGACACTGTTTCTGGGTTATTGTTGATCATAATAGATTGATAACCCGCTTTACGAAGTGCCCAGGAGGAATGTACGGAGCAGTAGTCAAACTCTACGCCTTGACCGATACGAATTGGACCGGAACCAAGTACGACAACGGATTTTTCACCGAGTGGTTTAACTTCGTCTTCTTGTGCATAAGCACTGTAGTAGTACGGTGTTTTAGATTCGAATTCGGCAGCACATGTATCTACATATTTATATGTTGGAAGAATGTTCCATTCTTTACGTTTTGCACGAACCTCTTCTACAGTTGTATTAGCATAACGGGCGATAACAGAATCAGTGAAGGAATAACGTTTTGCTTTGCGCAATACATCCTCTGTTAAACCATGTTCAGCCAATGCCTTTTCTTCATTAACAATGTTTTTGATTTTTTCAATAAAGAATGTATCAATTTTTGTAATGTAGTGAATTTTCTCTACACTAATGCCCTTGCGAAGTGCTTCTGCTACAACATAGATACGTTCATCATCTACTAAATGTAAACGTTCAATCAATTGTTCCATAGACTCATGAGAGATTTTCTTTAGCTCAATATGGTCTAAACCAATTTCCAAGGAACGAATTGCTTTAAGCAAGGAGCCTTCCAAGGAGCGATCGATAGCCATAACTTCGCCAGTAGCCTTCATTTGAGTGCCCAATGTGCGGTCTGCCAAATTGAATTTTTCAAATGGCCAACGTGGGAATTTCGTTACTACATAGTCAAGTGTAGGTTCGAAGCATGCTTTTGTTTCACCTGTTACAGCATTTGTAATTTGATCCAATGTCATGCCTACTGCAATTTTTGCAGCTACCTTCGCAATTGGATAGCCAGTTGCTTTAGATGCTAATGCAGAGGAACGGGATACACGAGGGTTTACTTCGATAACGATATATTCATTGCTATTTGGATTCAACGCGTATTGTACGTTACAACCACCTTCGATTTTCAAATAACGAATAATTTCTACAGAAGCAGTACGAAGCATTTGGTATTGAATATCGTTTAATGTTTGGCTTGGTGCCACAACAATGGAGTCACCAGTATGTACGCCTACAGGATCGATATTTTCCATATTACATACGATGATACAGTTATCTGCACTATCGCGCATTACTTCGTATTCGATTTCTTTCCAGCCTGCTACAGAACGTTCTGCTAGGATCTGGTGAATTGGTGAAAGTTTCAAACCACGGCGTGTAATTTCATACATTTCATCTTCATTATGCGCAATACCACCACCAGTACCGCCCAATGTGTAAGCAGGACGGATAATGATAGGATAACCAATGCGATTAGCAAAGGCTACCGCTTCTTCAAGATCGTTAAAGATATCGGATTCAGGAACTGGTTGATTGATTTCCTTCATCGCTTCTTTGAAGAGTTCACGGTCTTCTGCTTGTTTAATAGCTTCAAGTGTTGTACCTAGAAGTTTTACACCGTATTCTTCTAATACGCCAGCTTCAGACAATTGTACGGCCATATTAAGACCTACTTGGCCACCCAATGTAGCCAATAAGCCCCAAGGGCGTTCTTTTTTAATTACTTCTGTTACGAATTCAAGACTAATCGGTTCTACATATACGCGGTCTGCAATATCTGTATCGGTCATAATTGTAGCAGGATTGGAGTTAACCAATACTACTTTATAACCTTCTTCACGAAGGGAACGGCATGCTTGTGTACCAGCATAGTCAAACTCTGCAGCTTGGCCGATAATAATTGGACCAGAACCAATTACAAGTACTTTTTTTGCTTCTGTGGTCATATTATTTTCCCTTTCTCATTAAGTCTTCAAATTCGTCAAATAAATATAGATTATCAGTAGGTCCTGGGGATGCTTCTGGATGATATTGTACAGAGAAGATAGGTAATTCTTTATGACGCATACCTTCTACAGTACCATCATTTACACTGCGATGTGTAATTTCTACAAAGTCTGGCAAGGAAGTATCATCTACTGCATAGCCATGATTTTGAGATGTAATATATACGCGGCCTGTACGTAAATCTTGTACTGGATGGTTAGAGCCCCGGTGACCAAATTTTAATTTAAATGTTGTACCACCATAGGCTTGAGCCAATACTTGATGGCCCATGCAAATGCCGAAGATAGGCTTTTTACCGAATAATTTCTTTACTTCTTCTACAGCATAGCCAAGATCTTGAGGATCTCCAGGGCCGTTAGATAAGAATACACCATCTGGATTTGCTGCCAATACATCTTCAGCCTTAGCATCTGCAGGGAATACTGTTAGACGACAACCAGCTGCTTCTAAGGAGCGAAGGATATTTTCCTTTACACCATAGTCCATTACAGCTACATGGAACTCTGCATTTTTATCGCCACGCATACCTTGCCATTTTGTAGTTACACGCATAACTTGATCTGTTGGCAAGTCTTGTTTAAATAATTTTTGAATATCTTCCATAGGGTAATCAGAACGTACAAGTACGCCTTTCATTACGCCATGGTTACGAAGTACACGTGTAATAGCACGTGTATCTACATCATAAAGGCAAGGGATGCCGTGTAAACGAAGATACTCGCTAAATAAGCCTTCATTTTGCCAGTTAGATGGGAAATCACACAGTTCTCCTACGATAAAGCCTTTACAATATGGTTTAGGGCCTTGAGTAATAGCATTCAATGTACCATAATTACCGATCAAAGGATATGTTAATGTAATAATTTGATCCGCATAGGATGGATCAGTCAAGATTTCTTGATACCCTGTCATACCTGTGTTAAATACAACTTCGCCTACTGTTGGAGCGCCACCTAATAAGGAACCTTCAAACACGGAACCATCTTCAAGAACTAACTTGCCTTTCATTATAAGACTACGCCCTCCTTCATAACTACTTTGCCATCAACTACTGTGAGTTTGGCCTTACCTGTAACAGTCATACCATCAAATGGGCTGACTTTGCCTTTTGTATAGAATTTATTTCGATCTACTGTCCATTCTTCAGTTGTAGAGAATACAGTAATATCTGCTGGTTTACCAACTTCAAGAACACCTGCATCAAGACGCATTAATTCAGCTGGACGTGTACTCATATAGTACACAACTTGGTCAATGCTGAGTTTATCTGGACCATACGCATTGGTAATAACCGCTGCTAAAGATGTTTCGAGACCACTGAAACCATTAGGAGCACAGCAGAACTCATGGTCTTTTTCTTCATATGCATGCGGTGCATGGTCTGTAATAATTGCATCGATTGTGCCATCTTTCAAGCCTTCTAATAATGCTTGACGATGATCTTCGGAGCGAATTGGAGGAGCCATTTTAAACGCTGGATTGTATTCGCGTAAATATTCATCTGTGAAAGATAAATGTTGGCTTGTAACTTCACATGTTACATTAAGACCTTTTGCTTTTGCGCGACGAACCATGTCCACTGTATTTTTACTACTTACGTGTGCAATATGAATGTGACCGCCTGTCATTTCAGATAACAAAATATCACGAGCAACCGCTAAATCTTCAGCTACTGCAGGACGACCAATAACACCTAGTTCATAGGAAACGATACCTTCATGCATATGACCATTTTTAGTCAATGTAATATCTTCTGCATGGTCGATAACCATTTTATTAAACATGGAGGAGTATTCTAAGGCACGACGCATAAATGCAGCATTTTCTACATAATGGCCATCATCGGAGAAAGCTACTACACCAGCTTCTGCCATATCGCCCATTTCAGCAAGTTCCTTACCTTCAAGACCTTTGGATACAGCACCAATAAATTCTACTTTCACAACGCCAGTGAGTTCAGCCTGTTTTTGTAAACCTCTTACAAGTGCAGCATTATCTACAACTGGGTTTGTATTAGCCATAGTGACTACACGTGTGAAACCACCAGCAGCAGCCGCTTGTGTACCAGAGTGGAAATCTTCTTTAGCTTCTTGGCCTGGTTCACGCAAATGTGTGTGAATATCGATAAGACCAGGTGCTACGATAAGACCTGTTGCATCATATACTTCAGCGCCTTCAGCACTCAAGTTTTGACCGATGGCTGCAATTTTACCATCTTTTACGAGAACGTCTGCTACTTCGTTTTGTTTTTTTGCCGGATTAACTACCGTACCATTTTTAATAAGCAAGCTCACTACCGTCACCTCCGATAATAGTTAAGTACAATACAGCCATACGTACAGCTACGCCATTACGTACCTGTTCTTGAATTACGGATTGATCAGAATATGCTACATCTGGTGCAATTTCAAGGCCACGGTTCATAGGACCTGGATGCATTACCATCACATCATCTTTAGCCAATTTCAATACATCATTGTTAATACCAAAGATACGTGCATATTCTCTATTTGTAGGATACAACGCAGAATGAATACGTTCTAATTGAATGCGAAGTACGTTAACCACATCTGCATCAGCCACTGCTTCACGAATATCGTGGTGTACGGTGACACCTAATTTTTCGAGCTCTGGATATACCATAGTACGAGGACCAGCCAAATGTACTTTAGCACCCATTTTAGTAAGGCCATAAATATTAGATCTTGCTACACGGCTATGCATAATATCGCCTAAGATAACAATTTTTAAGCCTTCAATAGATTCTTTTTTCTCTAAGATGGAATACATATCTAACAAAGCTTGTGTTGGATGTTCATGAGCACCATCACCAGCATTGATAATGATAGGATCCACTGCTTTAGTCGCGTATAGAGGAGCCCCTTCTGCACTATGACGCATTACGATAGCATCTGTGCCCATATAGGACATAGTTAGCAAGGTATCGCGGAAGCTTTCACCTTTCCCCATGGAAGAACCGCTTGGAGAAAGATTAATAACGTCAGCCCCTAAATATTTACCGGCCAATTCAAAGGAACTACGGGTACGAGTACTAGGCTCCATAAAAAGGTTAATAATGGATTTCCCCTTTAAAAGTGGAACCTTCTTATCATCAGAAAGAACGATTTTCTTCATTTTCTTTGCCACATTCAAAATCAATTTGATTTCTTCAGGTGACACATTTTGCAAACCCAATAAATGTTTGCCTTTTAGGCTAACTTGTCCCATGATTTCCTCCTAACTCACGTAACAAAAAAGACCTTTTGCCCAGGGCAAAAGGTCAAATAGTTTGCACAAAGAAGCCCTTATGGGGGCGCTTCAACTATATTCCTTTCTCAGCCTCTCTGGACTAAATTAAAAGGTTTTGTACTATGCAATGGTCTCTCGTACCATAGGTGCATTTTCTTTATTTATTGTACTGAATCTGCCCTTGAAAGTCAATGTAAAAGCGAAAGTTCATAAGTATTTTAAAAAGAGGACAAGCCCAGTAAAGTGGCTTGTCCTCTCTATACTTACATCATTATCCGAATCCCCAAAAACTATAATTAGACATTACTAGTTTTTATTATTATGATCATGAATTATCGATTCATAGGATACAGTTTTGGTGGATTTTGATCATCATTTTGTTGATCTTGCTGTGAACCATAAGGTGCTTGACCTTGTTGACCATTAGTCATTGGATTTTGTTGTGCATATTGTTGATTTTGTTGAGGTTGACGTTGATCACGACGACGTGTATTTTGAGATGCAGTCGGCCTTGGTTTAGTCAATTCATCAATAGATACAGCATTCGGAATGGTTACGGAAGGAGTATCTTCGTGGACGTCATCAAGTTCACTGAAGGAAGGTCCTGTCTTAGCTGCTTGGGCAGCCTTACGTTCTGCCTCAATTTGTTGACGTGCAAGCTCTGCACGACGACGAGCATTTTCTTGCTGTTCTTTGACACGTTGAATTGCTTCAGCTCGTTCTTTTGCTTTACGTTCCACTTCAGCTTGTGCAAGTGCCTGTTGACGAGCTTCTTCTGCTTTGCGTTCCGCTTCTAAATGAGCTTGGTAGCGTTCTTCAGCAATACGTTTTGCCTCTGCTGCTTGACGTTCAGCTTCTGCTCGTTCTTCAGCCAATCTAGCTTGTTCAGCCTTATGTGCCTCAGCAGCTATACGAGCTTCTTCGGCTTTACGAGCTTCTTCTGCTCGTCTAGCTTCTTCTATGCGACGAGCTTCCTCTGCTCTACGAGCCTCTTCTGCACGTTTCGCTTCGGCTGCGATTCGAGCTTCCTCTGCCTTACGTAATTCTTCCTGACGTTTTGCTTCAGCAGCAACGCGGGCTTCTTCGGCTTTACGGGCCGCTTCAAGACGTTCTTGTTCAGCCTTGCGTTGTGCCTCTAGTCTAGCCGCTTCTAAACGACGTGCTTCTTCTGCTCTTCGTGCTTCTTCTGCCAAACGAGCTTGTTCAGCTTTACGAGCCGCTTCAATTCGAGCTTCTTCAGCCTTACGAGCTTCTTCAGCACGTTTAGCCTCTGCTGCACGACGCGCTTCCTCAGCTTTACGAGCGGCTTCGATCCGAGCCTCTTCTGCCTTGCGCGCTTCCTCTGCACGACGCGCTTCCTCAGCTTTTCTTGCTGCTTCAATACGTTGTGCTTCTAAGGCAGCTTTTGCCTCTGCTGCTTTACGAGCATCTTCTTGACGTTTCGCTTCTAATGCAGCTTGTTCAGCTGCACGTTGGGCTTCTAGTGCTGCTTTTGCTTCGGCTGCTTTACGTGCTTCTTCGGCACGGCGTGCTTCCAATGCTTCTTGTTCCGCTTTTCGTTGTGCTTCTAAACGTGCTTTTGCTTCAGCAGCTAAACGTTCTTCTTCAGCTTTTTTCGCTTCTAAAGCGGCCTTTTCTGCTGCCCGTTGTGCTTCAAAACGTGCCTTAGCTTCAGCGGCTTGTCTAGCTTCTTCTGCCTTTCGTGCTGCTTCAATACGAGCCGCTTCAATTCTGCGTTCTTCTTCAAGACGTTTTGCTTCAGCCGCTACACGAGCTTCCTCCGCTTTACGTGCTGCCTCTAAACGATCGGCTTCCGCCTTTCTAGCAGCTTCAATACGCGCCATTTCAGCTTTACGTTCTTCTTCAGCCTTACGAGCTTCAACTACCTTTCGATCAAGCTCAGCTTTTCTTTCTGCCTCTAAGCGTTTAGCCTCTTCTGCTTGTCGCATTTCCTCAGCCTTTTTCGCTTCTAAGGCCGCTTTGTCTTTAGCAGCTTGCGCCTCTTGAGCAGCCTTCAACTCGGCAGCCTTACGATCAGCTTCAGCTTTCTCAGCCATTTTACGCTCAATTTCAGCATGTTTAGCTTCTGCAGCCTTGCGTGCTATTTCTGCTTTTTCGGCAGCTAATTTAGCTTCTTCCGCTTTTTTACGAGCTAATGCTTCCTCAGCTTCTTTCGCTTTTTTAAGTTGTGCCTCTTTTTTAGCATCAGCAGCTGCTTTATCGCTCAATTTTTTTGTTTCTTCGTGAGCAATTGTTTCTGCCTGTTTTGCAGGAGTCATAGTAGATTTAGATGTATCTACAGTACCCTTATTGCTATCTTTACCATTGATAGGACCTACAGGAATTTGTGTACCACTTTGAGTTGGATGACCCAAACTGTCTGTTACATCTTTTGGTACATTGACCGCAATAGTCTGATGTTTTTGTGGATTTGCAAGAGATTCAGGAATCAATAAGAATCGTATTGGCAAATTAGATGCACCTGCCGGCATGAAGTTTAATGTTAACAAATCGCCTGCATTATAATTACCCATAAGACGGCTATCTAATATAGTACCGTCCCCTAGTGCAGTAATCCCATCAGCACCACCGATATGATAGGTACGCGTATCGGTTTGACCTCTACGGGCACCTTGTTGATGAAGTGCTTTTACCGTAAAGGAGCCAGAATAAGGCCCACCAAGAGGGTTAAAATACAATCTAAACGGTTCATTACCCTTTGTAGGAATTTTTAAAGTATATGAAACACCATAGTTACCACGGTCACGAACAAATGCTTTATTTTGCATTTCATCTACACCATTGATAAAGGCATCCTCACGGTCGTTACCAACTTCAACAAAAGCACCGCCTAAGGCAGTATCAAAAGGTGTAGTAACCTCCATATTACGCTTTGAACCAGTATATGTACCGCGCAATTGAATTTCATCAATAGGTAAGTTCTTAGCCCAATGTGATGCATCGACGGCATCCATACCCATAGGTAGCATCATAACGCGGGCAAAGATTGGCGCCTCTGTTTTAATATCTACAATGCCTGTAAATAACGCATCTTGATATACCGGTGTATTTTCCAAATCAGTAAAGATTAATTGACGCCCTTGGGGAGGAATGCTTAGCGAGTATAATGGTCTCGCATTTGGACTTTCATCTAAAGGATGCTCTAAATCCTTGCGGGATAAATCGCGACCAGCAGCAAAATAATCTGGCGTTGCCACAGATTTTAACTGTCTCATTACATGAACAGTATTAGGATATGCCGTTTGATTTTCTAGTACGATAGCAATCTTATGGGGCTGATCCATTTCATTTACGTGATAAAAATAAATGCGGCCATTCCCATTAATAGTACCAGCACTAAGTGTACCGCCTACTGGTCCTACATATTCAGGGCTATCCGATAATAGCAATGTATCCGTTTGAGACACCAAGCTTGGTGGCAACGGAGAAAACTGAAAATATCCAATTGATTGTAAATCTATATCACGAGCCTCTACATGGCCTGTAAGCGCAGCCATGGCGGCCATGGCCGCAGCTACACAATATTTTGATTTATAAGAAAACATATATTAATACCTCTATATTTCTTCAAGCCCCATAGGGTCATACGTAAGTGCTAATGCTTCGATTTTCTTTAAACGATGGCCAATACCCGACTTGGATAATTCGCCATCCATCAATTCTTCTAGCTCTTTTAAGCTCGCTTCTGGATTGTCCCATCTCAGTCTGGCTACAATCCTCAACTTGTCAGGCAATGCATCAATGCCAATTTCTCTATCGATGATTCGAATTGCTTTTACCTGACGTACTGCAGCATCTACAACCTTTTGTAAATTGGCGGTCTCACAGTTTACTTGCCGATTGATTTGATTTCGCACAGTCTTCATAATGCGCACATTTTCAAACTCCATCAAGGCTGATTGAGCGCCCATGATCTGCAAGCAATTCGTTACTGCGTCGCCTTCTTTAAGGTATACCACATATTCTTCTTTACGCTCCGTCAATCCTGCATGAATGTGAAAGAGTCGCAATACGTGAATAATTTCCTTTGCAAAATTCTCATTACCGGTCATAAACTCAAGATGATAATCACTTTGTGGCTTATTAACAGAGCCTCCACCTAAAAAAGCGCCCCGTAAAAAGGCACGTCGTGCCTCCATAGATTTAAGCCAACTACGAGGAATTTGTTCAGTTACAGGCCATAAAGCAAGATCTTCTAAAGCCTGTCGCCCTTCTATGGATGGCTCCACAGATAAGGTATACATATTTTTCTTACGCAAGTTAAGCCCTTGTCGTACTAATACATTGGTAGGCAATTCATATTGTTTCTTTAAGATGCCTAACAAGCGACGAGCTACTGCATTATTTGCAGTAGCTAATCTAATACCAACAGCGCCCTTCATCCCTAAAATGATAGATCCACCCATGCGCAATAAGCAAGACGCTTCAATTTTCATGGCCACATCTGCATCACTAGAGGATTCATATTGGCATAATTCATTTTTTACATCTTCAGCAAATGACATAGGTATCCCTTCTCATTAATGATCATCTCGTTGGAGATAATACTCTAAGATATGTGGTTCAGTATCCGATTGCATGGCGTGAACAATATCCATAATTACTTTACCCAACCGTTCTGGATCATGAACAGCTGGCTTTTTCGGACTAATTAAAGTAGCCCGAATCGTGCGAATCCCTTTAGCTTGTAGTTTCTTAGTATCTAATGCTACAGGCTCTGAACCTACGGCACTATATTGTTCTACCATTTGAATTGGTAGTGGACCATCGTTTGCCAGTACAGTATCTACAATACCTTCCCCACCATGAGCGATGAGTGCCTCTACGTGATCACTAAGCGTATAACCTGAAGTTTCTCCAGGTTGAGTCATAACATTGGCAATATAAATTTTATTTGCCTTACTAGCACGTATATGAGATGCAATTTTATCAGTTAACAAGTTTGGAATGATACTTGTATATAAACTACCAGGTCCAAAAATGATGACATCTGCTTCATCGATAGCACGTAACGCAGCACCTTCCGGCTTTGGTTGCGCCGGTTCGCTATACATATGGCGAATGGTTTTACCAGAGTTTGGAATATTACTTTCACCTTCTACAATGGTACCATCTGTCATCTCAGCTACCAATTTAATGAACTCTGTAGATGAAGGAATTACACGACCGCGTACACGTAGTAATTTACTAGCTGCTTCAAGTGCTTCCTCCACATCGCCATCGTATACTTGAGCAAGTGCTGTAATAAAGAGATTGCCAAAACTATGTCCAGATAGCTCATTTTCCCCTTCAAAGCGGTAGCGGAAAAGATTTTCCATAACCCCTTCTTGTTCTGCTAATGCGACCAAGCAGTTTCGTAAGTCACCAGGGGCAATCATTTTAAAATCTTCCCGTAAACGACCTGATGAACCACCATCGTCAGCTACTGTAACAATAGCTGATAAATTAGATGTGTGTGTTTTCAATCCACGCAATAGATTAGACAATCCTGTACCACCGCCGATAACAACGATTTTAGGACCTTTATCAAGTCGTATATTTTGGAAGATAATATCTGATACCTTACTATCAGGATTAGGCAATACAGCACGAATAATCGTTTTAATAACCTTACTAGTACCAATTAGCATTAGAACAGCGCCAATCGATAATATAACTGCACCCACAGCAATGAGCACATTATAATTGTAAAAGCCCGTCATATTATAAGAAAAGGCCAGTACAACATCTTCAAGAACGGCAAGCCATTGATAGTTAAACATCAATGATATGCCAATGATTAAAAGACCTACACCACAACTAAATAGGGCAAGCCAACGTTTTATATTTAGGCCCGGTATAAGCCACCGAAACCATCTTTTTCGCAACATAAGAACCCCTATCTAGTTACCAAGTGTTTTAATTTCATGAGGATTATAATCTTCTTCTACATTATTTTTCATCATATCTCGATGTTCTACAGAAACACGATACCCCTTTTCTAATAGATGGGAATATAATGCTTCTGCCATGGCTACAGATCTATGCATACCGCCAGTACAACCTACAGCCACGATAAATTGAGATTTTCCTTCTTGCTCATAATTAGGCACAAGAAAATCTATGGTATCAAAGTATCGCTTTTTAAATTCCTCTGTAACCTCAAAGGAATGAATATATTCATTTACAGCTTTTACACGGCCTGTTTTATGACGGAAATCTGGAATATAGAATGGATTTGGTAAGAATCGAACATCCCAAACCATATCAGCATCTAAAGGGATTCCATATTTAAAACCAAAGCTCACTACTGTAATAGACATGCCATGACCTTCGTCTACTTGAGTAAAGCGAGTTTTTAAATACTCTTTCAAGCTAGCTGTCTTCATATTAGTTGTATCAATAATAAAGTCTGCTTTATGACGTACAGAATTTAAAATTTGACGTTCTTCTTTTAATCCTGTAGTAATCATTCCATCTGGAGCTAACGGATGGCTACGACGACTTTCTTTATATCGTCTAATTAAAGTCTCATCAGTAGCATCCATAAAGACGATTTCATAATCCACCTTCATTTCTCTCAATGTTTCAAGAGAGGAGGAAAGAGCTTCAAAGAATTCACCGCCCCGAATATCTACAACCAAAGCCACACGGTTTGTACGTTCCCCACCTTGTCGACAAATCTCACTTAACTTAGGAATAAGTACAGGCGGAATATTATCAATACATAGATAACCCATGTCCTCTAATGCTTGAAGAACCTGCGTTTTACCGGCACCTGACATACCTGTAACAATTAATAAACGAAATGCTTCCATAGTTTTACTCCATTATAAAAGATTCTTTTCTATCCAGTGAGCTACACCATCTTCATTATGATGACCACATACCTCATGAGCCACAGCTTTTACATGATTCGTAGCATTTGAAACAGCTACTGAATACCCCGTTTCACTGAGCATAGAAATATCATTTTCAGCATTACCAAAAGAAATTATATGTTCTAAACCAATGTTATTATCCATGGCTAATTGGGCTAATGCACGTCCTTTTGATACATTAGGGGCAGTGATTTCAAGAAAATCTCGTTGACTGCGTACCAATGTAACTTCATTACCAACTGAAGGCGTTAAGATATCAATAATTCGATCAATACCCTCTTCTGTATCGATAACAATAAGCTTGTTAGGTTCCGAGGAAAGCGTATAGATTCTATCGCCTAAAAACTCAGCTACAGCTCCAGTCTGCTGTTCATAACGATCAGATTGCCAATTTCTATGATGACATAATAAATGATCATCTACATACGATTGTATATGCCAATCATAGTGTTGACCGAGTTCAAAAATGCGATGTACTACATCGATAGGAACCGTTTGTTCGAATAGCTTATATCCCGTTTCTAACTCCTGAATTAATCCACCGGAAAATAAAATCATCGGTACATTACCAAGCTGTAATGCAGTACCAATTGGTTTTGCTGTCTGATACATGCGCCCCGTAGCAATAGTTATACTAATCCCCTTCTGCTGTAAACGCTGCAATACATTTACCGTATACTCAGAAACCGTATTATCGCTACGTACCAAGGTTTCATCACAATCTATGGCGACCATTTTTATATGAGAAAAAGAAGGATTCATTCTTACCTCCTTTACAAGAAAATCTAATACTCTTTATTATACCATTTATAGTGCTTATATAGATAGAATATGCAGTAATGCACTAACATAAAAATATTTGCACACCCCAATAACAGTATTTATAAATCATACAATTTATGACTTATAAATATAACAGCTAATAAATGTAATATCTAAAATTGTCTAACATTACCAAAATTGCATAATAAAGAGTATTCCATATCAATTTATTATAGGAATATATATTAATCATAAAAAAAGAGACTCCCGAAGGAGTCTCTTTTATATGGTTAACTATCAAATTAGAATTTGTAGTTAAGGTCTGCACGGTAGAAGTCGTTAAGATCGTTACCGGATTGAGTTTTCCAGTCGAAACCGTAGTAAGCGGACAAGCCAACGTTGTTTTGCAATGCATAGTCAACAGTTGCCAACCAACCTTTGGAGTCAGCACCGTATTTTTGGTTCCAAGTGGAATCAATGATAGGAGCGTTTTCTTTTTGGTTGAAGTATTGGCCTTTAACACCCCAAGTACCTTGTTTTGCGATGTTGTAGTTACCAAAGCCAAGACCTGCAGTCCAAGCTTGAGAATGATCAACATGAGAATCTCTCAACCATTCGCCACCAACCCAAACTTTGTCGAAGTTAGCATCAGCGTTGAAGCCATAGATATTTTTGTAACCATTAGAGTTATCTTGGTTTACACGATCGTAGAAGCCACCAACCATAGTGTGTTTACCTACTTTACCTTTTAAGCCAAGGTAAGTGTTAGTTACGTTTTGAGCTTTAGTCAAGCCAGCTGCTTCGCCGGATACCATATAACCGTAAGCTGCTTGAGCCATAATTTTGTCGTTACCAGCGTTCAATTGAGCACCGTCGAAAGTACCATCAAATGCTAAGCCGCCACCGATAGTTTGACCGAAACGACCAGCTTTCAAGGATACGCGTTCGCCGAATTTATGGTTTACATAAGCGCGGTCGATTGTAGCGTTTGCATTACCACCGTTTTGGGAGTTGCCCAATTCGAAGTTGCCAGAAGTTAAACGAACAACTGCGTCAGTGCGATCGTTTACTTTTGCGTTGAATTGTACACGTGCACGAGCGTCGAATTTGGATTTAGCATGTTCAGCATCTTGGTAACGAAGACGAGCATCACCAGTAACTTTTACGTTACCAACGCGGTCTTCCAAGCGAGCTACACGAACGCCCAAGTTGTTCAATTCGTTGGAGAATTCATCAGCCAAACGGTTGATCATAGCTTGTTGTTCAGCGTTAGCGCGGTCTTGGTTAGCCATAGCTTTAGCTACCATTTGAGCCATTTCGTAACGAGTGATATCGTTTTGGCCTTTGAAAGTGCCATCTGGATAACCGTTAACGATACCAGCAGCTGCTAATTGAGAAACTGCTTGGTATGCCCAAGAATCAGGAGTTACATCGGAGAATGGGTTAGCTGCGAATGCAGTAGTTACACCCAAAACTGCTGTTGCTGCAAAGATTGCTGCGAATTGTTTTTTCATAGTTGAATTCCTTCTTTCTGAAAAAAATAGAAAATAAAATGTTACAAGTCATAACATTCACATTCTACTCAGTTCTTCAGATTAAGAATCTTTGGGAGTGTCCACGTTTCCTCGCCACATTCTACATCGAAGTTCTTCGTTTCATGTGTTTGTTACTTCTTGTAGGGTGATATTAGCATAACCAAATTTTCGTGTAAACCCTTTTTTCTCAATTTTATTCTCATTATAAAAATTTTATAATTTAAAATGCCCTAAAATTCACTTATTATCTACGTTTATGAGATATATTTTTTTTTGCTAAAAATATCAAATTTATCTTTTTTTGTATTAAATGAGATTTATTATCATATATATTATTAAGTTATACTAATTAATAATATATATATTAATTAGCCGAAGGCTATTTTATGCATAAATAGTTCATAAACACCTCATACAATATATTGTGGAATATATCAATATACATACTAATCAAATAAATTTTTATCTTTTACTATATATAGATTTATTTTACTATATATATACTATTATATACAAAAGAAAATATCATCTCTTTATATACAACAAAAAAAGACTTCCGAAGAAGTCTTTTTTTGTTTGTGAGGGAATTAGAATTTGTAGTTTAATTCTGCACGGTAGAAATCGGAAAGATCATTACCTTTTTGGTCTTTAGAGTTGAAACCATAACCTGCAGATAAGCCTACGTTATCTTGTACTGCGTAGTTTACGCTAGCCATATAACCTTTGTAACCATTAGATGTATTTGTTAAGTCATATGCTTGATCCCAAGTGGAGCTTACGATTGGAGCGTTAGCTTTTTGGTTGAAGTATTGACCTTTTACATCCCATGTACCTTTTTTAGCGATGTCGTAATTACCATAACCAACACCTGCTGTCCAAGCTTGGGAATCATTAACGTTGGAAGCTTTCAACCATTCACCACCAACCCAAACTTTGTCTTTACGGAAGTCTGCATTGAAGCCGTATACGTCTTGGCTATCAGAGTTAACTGTGGAACCGTTATGATTCAAGTTGCCACTAGATAATTTAGAGTAGAAGCCACCAACTGTGGATTCTTGACCAACTTTACCTTTAACACCTACATATGCAACGGAAGGATTATCGGATTTGGAGTTGCCATCAGCAGCGCCATCCATCATATAACCATAAGCACCTTGTACTTGAACTTTGTCATTACCTACGTTCAATTGAGCACCATCAAATGTATCATCGTACATTAAACCGCCACCAATTGTTTGTTGGAAACGACCACCTTTTGCGGTTACATGATTACCAAATTTGTGATCTACATAAGCACGATCGATTGTTGCATCAGCACCTTTTGTAGAATCACCGAATTCGTAATTACCTTTTACACGAACAACAGCTTCTGTTTTATCATTAACTTTACCGTTGAATTGAACACGTGCACGGCCATCTGTTAAGGATTTACTGTTATTTTTGTAAACGCCTTTATCTTCAGAACCTTGGTAACGGATACGAGCATCACCAGTTACTTTTACATTACCTACGCGGTCTTCCAAACGAGATACGCGAACGCCTAAGCTGTTCAACTCATTGGAGAACTCGTCAGCCAAGCGATTAATCATTGCTTGTTGTTCTGCATTAGCACGATCTTGGTTAGCCATTGCTTTAGCTACCATTTGAGCCATTTCATAACGAGTGATATTGTTTTGGCCTTTGAAAGTGCCATCTGGGTAACCATTAACGATACCAGATTGTGCTAATTGGGATACAGCTTGGTATGCCCAGCTATCTGGAGTTACATCGGAGAATGGGTTTGCAGCGAATGCTGTTGTTACACCTAATACTGCTGTTGCTGCAAAAATTGTTGCGAATTGTTTTTTCATAATGAATTCCTTCTTTCTTATAAATAAGAATTTATATTATCAGAAGACATTCACTGTATAAGTGGTATAACTATGAAAGAAATATTAGGAGTGTCCACGTTTCCTCGACTATATTTTCTATTACAGTCTCACCTCTTTATTAGTGGTGCCTTGCTGTGATTAGAATATATCACCGTCCAATTTTTTTGTAAAGCATTTTGTACAACTAAATTTTATGAAATTTCTTTCATGAATAAAAATGAGCTTATAAACATAGATTTTATCTGTATTTTTCAAAATTAAATTTTACACAATTTCATTTTATTTCTTAAAATTATGATAAAATCAGACACAAAATTCATAATTTTTAATTATTATATATAATATAAAATGCAAATATTAATATATTTTACTAATATATTTCTTTCAATACCTAATATTAAATAGAAAGAGCCTCCCCATAGTAACACCATAGGGAGGCTTTTATAAGCATTAAATTGCATATGATACAAAACCTAATACATGATCAACTGGAACAGGACCGATAAAACGACTATCGCTAGAGTGATTTCGATTGTCCCCCATCACAAATACATGACCTTCTGGAACAGTAACCGGTGTAGAACGTGTATAATTCATTATTGTATCTTTAGTATATGGTTCTTGTAATTGTTCACCATTACGCCATACATGACCATCTTTAAATTCTAATACATCACCTGGACGACCAATAACGCGCTTAACCCATACATCATTTGTTTGAGCAGCTTTGTTAAAGACAGATGCATAGTTCATCAATGGTTCTTCTACATCATCTACCCAACTACGTGCACGATTAACACGACTATCAATGATTACAATTTGTCCATAATTTGGCATTTCATTCATAATATGATGCCACTTCGTTACAATTAAGTATTGACCATTATGTAGTGTATCCTCCATTGATTCACCAGATACACGTGTTGGTTGAATCAAGAAGATATGGATTACCATAGCAATAACCAATGCTAATACAATGGCATAAATCCAATCTAATATTTCTTTTACTATTTTATTACTCATATTAACCCCTTAATGACCGTTTTTTGTAAATCTACCACCGAATACATCATGTACATCCTGAATCGTAATAAATGCCGATGGATCTACTTCATAGACAGTATTTTTTAACCTCATAATCTCAAGTCTTGTCACCACAGAATACAAAACATGTTTAGGCTGCTTTAAATAGCCCCCTTCACCATACATGATGGTAACACCACGATTGAGGTTCGCATTTAATGCATCTGCAATATTCTTAGAATTCTCTGCATCTGTAATAATCATGACCCCTTTAGATTCATCAAGGCCTGTAATTGTAATATCAATCATCTTATAGGCAATGAAGTATGCAATCAAGGAGTACATAGCACTATTCCAACTATATACAAAACCCGCTGCGCCGAGAATAATAAGATTCATGGCCATTACGATTTCACCTACAGAGAAGGTTGAACGTTTATCAAATATGATGGCTACGATTTCAGAGCCGTCCAAAGAACCACCGTTACGTATAATGAGGCCTACCCCAATACCTAAGATGATACCACCAAAGATAGATCCTAAAAATGGATCCGATGTAATCGGTGTGAAATCATGAGCAAAGGTTGAAAAAATAGCCATCCATACGATAGAGAACAGTGTAGAGAATGTAAAGTTTTTACCGTTAGCTCTATAGCCAATATACAAGAAAGGCAAGTTAAAGAGCACAACGAAAATACTGAAAGAAATTCCTGAAAGCTCTGCAGCCATCAAGGAAATACCAACTACACCACCATCGATGATGCTATTCGGTACTAAAAATAAATCTAAGCCTATGGTGTAAATTAAGGCCCCTAAAATCATCATTAAGCAACGCATAATAAAGTTTGACCAGTTATGCGTTGAAGTTTCATTTGTCATGCACTTCTCCTTTACCGTACAACTGCTCCATAGCATGTAATCGCTTTTCTTCTAACTCACTAGCGTCTATGATGTCCCCTTGTATATCGTTAGCAGCTTGACGTAACTGTTTTGTATACCGTAAGCCAATAACAAAGGCTGTTAAATCATCTACTGGCTCCGGTGGAAATTGCATAGATGTAGGGATAATCTTACGCCATCCTGTAGGAGGATTATATTTCCAATATAATTTACGAGCCTCCTCTGTGCTATGGGATTCATCAATTAAGCTAGTAGTGATTCTGTGATTTCGTCCAATTTGTTGAAGAGATGGATATAAATATTTATGATTTGTACCATTTCCACATACGATATGAACAATACCATAATATTCAGTTAATGTACGTTCAATTTCATCATTGAACTGTTTTGTCATAATAATTTTACGACACACCATAGTACCAGAAGGTGTTACAATTGCTACACCAGTTTTCTCATTGCCTGGATCTACGGCTAAAATGTATGTAGTATCAGTCATATAACTATCCTCGCTTTAAATACAGCAGTTATATTTTAACACAAAATAAAGGTCTTATGTAAAAAATTACATAAGACCTTTATTTAAAGTATATAAAACCAAAGTACTATTTTTTAATAAGCTGGCATTTTTGCCTTATCATTAAAGACAGGCATTTGAGTAATACGCAACTTAAGATGTACAGGACCAGATGAATATGTATCACCATCAACATATGCTTCTACATGAACCTTGCCATGTATAGTAGCAACACGTCTAATAGCAGTAAATAAATCATCCCCTGGTATAGTTCCAATATCACCAGATAAGGAGTCTGGAATTATGCCTTTCGCTCTCGCCTTTTCATTTACTTGCTTCAAGAATTGAAGCATAGCTGATTGAGCATTAGGCCCACCATCCATTACGGCAGAATGGATTACTTCTCCATTTTTATAAATAAATTGTTGTGGATATACTTGGATAATAGCCACTGCAGGTTCGCCAGCAATGATATTGCCAGCCGCTACAACTTGAACGACCATAGGTGTCTTTGCACTATTAAGCTTTTGTGTAGCCACCTCAATATTTTGACGCTCTACATATACAACAGCTTGCCCTTGATCTTCGATACCAAGGCGGCGTAGCACCAATTTATTGGTATCATCAATAATATTTTTGATGGCTGCTTGGCTATCTTCTTCACTTAACCCAGGTCGAACAACAGCTTGTGCCAACAATTGATCAACTTGGAAAAGAATAGTTCCTTCACGCAAATGAATAATGCCATTTTGCAATTGTTCTTGCGTTGCTTGTAAATCCTTAATATGAGCTTCCATCTTAGCTCTTGTAGCTTCTAAGTCAGCTAACTTTTTAGATACTTCATCATATGAGGCTTGAAGTGTTGCTAACTCGGCTGCAGTCGCATCTTTAGCAGCTTGTGCACTAGCTAATTCCGCTTTGGTAGCTTCAACTTCACTGCGAATTTGTTCAATTTCAGCCATGCGTTCTGCTAATTCTTGCTTATTTTGCTCAAGCAATGCTTGACCTCGAATGAGCTCTTGTGTCTTAGCAGCCACCTCATCATTGAGTTGCTTCATATCTGCTCGCAACTGGTCCATTCCAAAGAGTGCTGTTCTTACACTTTGAGAAGTAATGGTTAATACCCCTACTGTAGCAGCAGCAACTAATAAACCTGTTACGATAGTAACAATAATCGATGTATGCTTAGGCCTTAATCCAAAGAGGGACATGCGACGCTTACCAACTTTGGTGCCTAACTTATCCCCCATGTAGGCAATAAGTCCACCCATAAGGGCGATAATAACTAATATTTTAACACCTACTAACATCGAGTCCCTCCTTTCCTAAGATTACACAATTATTTTGTTCAAAAATACGATATTTCGTAAGTCAAATTTATTTCTTTATACGCTAAGTTACTTGGATACACGCCAATTTAAATATAAACCGGCAATGATACCTAATGTATCTGGAATTAATGCGGCAAATACAGTCGGCAATGCACCACCTTTACCTAATGCACCAGCAAATGTCATCACACCATAGTAGATAAAGATGATTAAAATACTGATACCAAAGCCAATAGATGAGCTAGAGCGTTGTTTTTGAAGGCCTAATGGAGCACCTACAAGAGCAAATACAAAGCTAGCTAATGGAATTGTAAAACGTTGGTACATTTCCATTTCTAGTTTATTTGCATTCGTATACGCCGCCTTATACGCTTTAATTTGATGACGTAATTCTTTGATTGTTAATTCTTCTGGTTTACGTTGATCTTGTTGAATATCCTTTGGTGCAGATTTAATTGGCAAGGATTGCTCCTTGAATTTCATTGTACGTTCTACACCATCACCAGCGGAAATATCATAAATGATGCCGTTTTGCATTACCCAATATTGACCATTCCAAACGGCAGTATCTGCATTTTCAACCTGTTGTAGCTTGCCACCTTCACCAAATTGTTGCACCGTAATCATGCTTAACTTTTTAGTTTCTGCATTGTAGCTTTTAGCATACATCAATGTACCTAAATCATTACCATTCATCGTTTTTAAAACGATATGATTTTGTGTTTGAGGTGATGCATTTTTCATAATCTGTTCCCGTACAATTGTTTGATACATATTATTTGTACGTGGTACAACAAATTCATTAAATGCGACAGCCCCAATTGAGATGATAAGAGCGATGATATATACCGGCATCGCTAAACGTAAAAAGCTAAGACCACCGGCACGCATAACAACAATTTCACTGGTGCTACTCAAACGACTAAATGTCATAAGAGAAGCCAATAAAACTGACATAGGGAATGTTAAGATAACAATGCTTGGTAAAGCCAATACAAAGGCTTTCATAACAAGCAATAATGGAGCCCCATATTCAGTAATATATTGAGCAATTCTAAATAATGTGCCTGTACCAATAAAGATACTAGTAAAAGCAAATACCCCAAATAGGAACGGGCCTACAAAGGCTTTTAGTATATATTTATCTAATAATCTCATAGTCCCCTCCTATAATCTAAAGTTATCCCCTAAGTAGTGCTCACGAGCAATTGGATTGTTCGCGATTTCTTCAGGGGTACCTTCTAGGAGGATTTTACCACTACTCAAAATATAAGCCTTGTCTACAATCCCCAATGTTTCACGTACATTGTGGTCTGTAATCAAGATACCAATACCTCGATTTTTAACATGCAAAATAATTTGTTGAATGTCAGCAACCGCTATAGGATCGACACCAGCAAAAGGTTCATCGAGAAGAATAAAATTCGGTTCTAATGCAAGGCAACGAGCGATTTCTACACGACGACGTTCACCGCCAGATAGTTGCATCCCCATACGATCCCGAACGTGACCAATATGAAATTCTTCAATGAGGGATTCCACAATTGCTTCAATTTCATCAGATTTCTTTGACGTTGTTTGTAACATTGCACGAATATTATCCTCAACGGTCATAGAACGAAAGATTGATGCCTCTTGTGGAAGATACCCAATACCTTCAGCAGCGCGTTTATACATTGGAATATTCGTAATATCCTTGCCATCAACGGTAATGATACCAGAACTAGGTCGTTCAATGCCTACAATCATATAGAATGATGTAGTTTTCCCTGCCCCATTAGGACCTAGGAGCCCAACGACTTGCCCCTTATCAACGCGTAGACTAACCCCGTCTACTACATTGCGCCCGTTAAAGGTTTTGACTAAGTTTTTGGTTTCTATATACATATTTAATCCTTATTGATTTGGAACAATGATAAGTGTACTACGGCCACCTAATGTTTCAGCAGAATCATCGGCAAGACGGATTTTAAGCTCTGGTGCATTGAGCACATTACCGTTTTGAACAGCATGAGCAGAACCAGATAAAAGTACAACGCCATCATTTTGATTTGGTGTTTGTGTATAGGTAGCACGTTCTGCAGAGCCAGATACATTTCGTTCTGGGTTAGAGAATGTTACATCCCCTTGTGCCACTGCACGAATTTCTTTTAGCCAACCTTCTACTTGATTACCTGTCAATGTAGTACCTTCTGCAATCAAGCGAGCGTTACCAGATACAAGGCCATATTCTGTATCTGTATTGTATTCAACTTTATCACCAAAAATTTGACGATCACTACGTTGTAAATGAACACCACCATCAGCAATGAACTTATTGTTATTGTAGCTATGCACTGATTGAGCAGACATAGCCATATCAGAACCAATCATGGATACGCCACCATCAAGGTTTGCTTCTTGAGTTTTTGTGTTGTACCAACCATTAGCACCAGTCATTGTTTTATCAGCTTGTGTAATTACCACATTACCATTTGCATCAGCACGCCCTGTATTGCCATCATAAGATAATGTATCCGCGCTAATAGTCAAAGGATCATTTGCGGCCCAAGCTGTAACAGATGCTGTCATAAGCATAGCTAAGATAGCCATACCAATCTGTTTTTTCTTATTCATTATATTTCCTCGCATTACTTCTTCGTTAACTTCGCATTACCAATAGCTTTAATTTTCTTCAAGGACATGTTGCCTTCAAGTTTATCACCAGTTAATGTTATATCTTTACTGTTATAAGTAAAAGCAGATTTAGATGTCAACGTTTTTGTCTTATTATCAAAATGAAGTGCATCGGTTTTAAACTCGGCACCATCAGTATTTGTGGCTGTAACACCTTGATCAATATCAAGGGAATTGCGATCGCCTGTCAATACGGCATGAGGTGCTGTAATTGTTGTCGTAACATCATCTTGATAGAAAAGACCTTTTAAATTAGTCAGGACAATAGCTTTTGTACGTGGGTCATATTCAATCTTTTCAGCTGATAAAGCCCACACTAGCTTGCCATCTTTTTCCTCTTGTAAGTCAGCTCCTTGGAAGTTAACAAGTTGTCCATTCTGATTTTGAGTGGTACTAACATCACCAGAGTCTTTCATAATATATACGATAAGACCAATTAGAGCCAACACTATAGCGGCCACAATGGCAATTAATTTTTTATTGTTTTTCATGTGCCCTCTCCCGTGCAGCTACCTTCTTATCATAATCAATAATTTGATCCATCTTAGTCATCCAACGATGTTGGAACCATAGCCACTCATCTGGATGTTCCTTAATAAATTCTTCTGTAACGCATACACATTCTTCAGTCAAGCGGTACATATCTACATCTTCATCACCTGTATCAACATAATGTAAGGCTGGTAAAATATGTACAATATGACCACCTTCAGGCTTACGAGATGCAAAAATTGGAACTACTGGAGAGCCAAATTTTTTTGCAAATGTAGCTGGTCCTATAACCGCTGAAGAGTCCTGCCCCAAAAACGGAACAGGTAAGCCATTAATATAACCATCTTGGTCAGCTAAAAAACCAAGTAATTTTTTCTTTTTTAACGCCTTAGCAGCAGAAACGATTTCATTACCACCGCTAGCAAACACATCAAGACCTACCATCTCACGATATTCATTCATGAGACGTGTAAATTGTGCATTAGGTTGTTTCTTAACAATTGTAGTAGATGGATATCCATGAGCAGCCATGGCAGCCCCCATCCATTCCCAGTTGCCAACATGTCCAGTAAGAACAATGACACCTTTATCTTCAGCGATGGCTTTCTCTAAATGTTCTACGCCTCGCATTTCAATATGTTTATTGATAAAGGACTTTGTCAGATTTGGCATATATAAGACTTCCATAACACTACGGCCAAGATTCTTGAACAACTTTTCAATTAATTGTTCTGCCTCTTGATCATTCATGTTCATGCCAATCTTTATATTTTTTATACCTCTAAGTTTTTGCTTCTTCGCTATGAGGCCATATACGGGCCCTAGACTAGCGCCTATGAGCAAAATGAGCTTGTATGGCAGTCGGCAAACAAGCCAACTAATGCCTTTAACTAAATGGTATTGCCATTCGTTATTCATTCTGCCCACCTCCTTTATTGTCCATGAGCATGGGCCTCTCGTGCATAATCTGCTACAACAGTTTCCCATAGTCCTTGTTTCTTCAAGATATATTCTACAGCCTCTCTAACGGCACCATGGCCTCCATTGACGGTAGATATAAATTTAGCTAATTGTTTGACCTCTGGTACCGCATTATTGGGTGCCATCGGTAATCCTACAATTTGAAGAGCCCCTAAATCATTTAAGTCATCCCCCATATAGGCAATTTCCTCTAAATTGATTTGATGCTCATTACAGAGATTTCTTAATGCTTCTGTTTTATTAGCATGCCCCATAAGCAGTGCATCAAAATGAAGCTCTTTAGCACGTCGCTCAACCATAGGAGATATCCGTGCTGTAATGATTGCAAGCTTAAGTCCTGCTTTTCGAGCTGCCGTTAATCCTAGGCCATCTTTCACAGAAAAAGACTTAAGCTCTTCTCCACTCGATGTATAGATTAGAGTTCCATCAGATAGTACGCCATCAACATCAAGAACAATCCATTGAATATTCATTATACAATGCCTCTACGCAATAAATCCGTAATATGAACAATGCCTAGACATTTATTATCTGTATCTACAACTGGTAATACAGTAATAGGGCGCGGTTGATTTTTTTCCATTAAATGAAGAGCTTCCGCCGCTAATTTATCCTTTGTAATCGTACGAGGCATAGATGTCATCATATCCTCTACAGGCCATTCTAGGAAATTACTGCCAGAATCTAGGCCGCGACGAACATCCCCATCAGTAACAAGGCCTAACAAATGACCATCTTCATCAATAACATTGGTAGCGCCCAATCCTTTTTCTGTCATCACAAAGAGTGCATCTCGAACGGTCGCACCTTTGAATACCGTTGGATTATCTTCACCACCATGCATAATGTTTTCTACGGTCAACAATAATTTGCGGCCAAGAGAACCACCTGGATGGAATACGGCAAAGTTTTCCGGTGTAAAGTGATGGCGTTCTAATAAGCAAACTGCTAATGCATCGCCAAGAGCCAATGCAACTGTAGTACTTGTAGTCGGCGCCAATCCTAATGGGCAAGCTTCACGTTCTACTTCAGCTAGCAATACAATATCAGAATTCTTAGCTAGTGTAGACTCTGGTTTCCCTACAACACAGATTAATTTAGCACCAATGCGACGTAAGGATGGCAAGATACTGATGATTTCGCCTGTTTCACCACTATTGGAGAAGGCTAATACTACATCATCTTCTGTAATCATACCTAAATCGCCATGCACACCTTCACCAGGATGCATGAAGAGTGCTGGTGTACCAGTACTAGCCAAAGTAGCCGCAATTTTACGACCAATATGACCAGATTTACCCATTCCAGTACATACTACACGGCCCTTACAAGCCAAAATCATATTTACAGCATTTACAAAATTGTGATCCAAACGAGAACTTAATTCTTCAATAGCACGTGCTTCCTCATGAAGTACCTGTGCCGCTTGTTCTAAAATAGTCACAAATAACCGCCCCTAACCTTTTACGATTTTATCAATAGCTACTAAATCTTTTAGCAAAGCTTCAAAATTATCTAAGTATAACATGTTTGGACCATCGGATAATGCTTCCTCTGGATTATCATGTACTTCAAAGAACAGACCATCTACACCACTAGCAACAGCAGCACGTGCCAAGTTTGGTACGAACTCGCGATTACCACTGGATTTTGTACCTGCACCACCTGGTAATTGAACACTATGTGTAGCATCAAATACTACAGGATAGTCGAAGGAACGCATAATTGGGAAAGATCTCATATCCACAACGAGATTATTATAGCCAAAGCTAAATCCACGCTCTGTAAGCATAAGATTTTCATTGCCTGTTTCTTTCATTTTATTTAGGACATTTTCCATATCCTTAGGCGCCATAAATTGACCTTTTTTTACATTTACGCATTTACCAGTTTTAGCGGCACCGTATACAAGGTCAGTTTGACGACATAAAAAAGCTGGAATTTGTAAAACATCCAATACTTCAGCAGCCGGTTCAATTTGCTCAATGGAGTGAATATCACTTACCACCGGTACATTGAGTTCCTTTTTAATAGAAGCAAGGATTTTTAGACCTTCTTCAAGACCCGGTCCACGGAAGGAGCCGTAGCTAGAGCGATTGGCCTTATCAAAAGAAGCTTTGAAGATATATGGAATACCTAAGCGTTCACAAATTTCTTTTGCGCGTTTACCAATAGCCAATGTGCGATCATAATCTTCAATAACACATGGCCCAGCAAGGACGAAAAGACCTTTGCCGCCGCCAACTGTAATATCTTTAATTTGAACTGTTTTCATTTATTTCTCCTCTTGCTCGTAGATTGCATTTACACGAGCTAAGTCTTCCGGTGTATCAACACCGATAAATCGTTTATCTGTAAGAATAACACGAATAGTATAGCCATTTTCAAGAGCGCGCAATTGCTCTAACGATTCTGTTTGCTCTGCTGGTGTTGGTTCCATCTTTGCATAATTTAGCAAGAAATCTCTACGATATGCATAGATACCAATATGTTTTAGTGGAGCACGTACAAAATCATGACGTGGATACGGGATTAAGGACCGAGAAAAATACATCGCATCATTGCGATTATTTAAAATAACCTTTACTGCAGATGGCTCATCGTATTCATCCTCTAAGAGAGGAGTCGCAACAGTTGCCATCTGTAAGTTTGGATCTTCTTCAAAAAGTTGAGCCAAGTCATCAATGAGTTTTGGCTCAATCATAGGTTCATCACCTTGAACATTAATAATGACATCTAAGTCTGTATAATGACTAGCAACCTCTGCTAATCGGTCAGTTCCAGTAGGGTGATTAGGATCTGTCATCATAACAGCTCCCCCAAAGTTTTGAACAGCAGAATAAACACGATCATCATCTGTAGCAACAATAGTACATTCCGTTTTTGTCGCTTGTGATACCCTTGCATAAACCCGTTCAATCATTGGTTTGCCCGCAATATCCGCCAATGGTTTACCTGGTAATCTTGTAGAACCATAACGAGCAGGAATAACGCATCCAAACTTCACAATAAAACCCCATTTCTGTTATTCGTGTATCTTATTATTATACACTAAATCTCTAAATTTTCTATGAATTCTTGCTTTTCAGCGACAAACTCAATCCCTATGGATAGCACGAGAATCGGTATTTTCAAGTCTTCAATTGCATGCAACTGACTTAACTTCACCGCATCTTTTTCAGTGATACAAATAGCATCCGCTTGATGAGCAAATGCCTCTTTCCAAATATCTACGACATCATCATTTTCAAAATTATGATGATCACCAAAAGGCATTGTATGAACAACATTGTACCCAATATCGGTCATCGTTTGTGTAAAGGATTGAGGATTTCCGATACCACTAACTGCCATAATTCGATGCTCTTGATACGCATCGACAGAAGAACCAGGTTCCCCATTAGCCCACTCTTCTAAGGTATACATAGATTGAGGCTTGTGGATTGTTTCATATACAGGTGTATTAGGTAACATATGCGCTAGACGCTTACGAATTCCAGAAACAACACCAGGCGCCACTTGATCGACCTTGGTCAGTATAATTATATTAGCTCGTTGTAAACCACTAAGCGGTTCGCGTAGTAAACCTCTAGGCAATACATGGTCATAACCAAATGGATTAGACGCATCAATGAGAACGATATCAATATCTCGGGCTAATGCGCGATGTTGAAAACCATCATCCATAACTAAACAATCTGCTCCGAGCTCATCTATAGCAATTTTTGCCGATAGAGCCCGTTCTCGGCCGATAATTACATTGGACTTTTGTAATACCTTAGCCAATAGCCACGCTTCATCACCACTGATAGATGGCTCTACTAACATCGTACCATCTTTGGAAATAATGATATTTTTCTTATTGTCCTCAGCTCGATAGCCACGGCTAAGTACGGTAGGATGAAGTCCTTTTCGGGCGAGTACATCACATATAAATCTCACCATTGGCGTTTTGCCAGTACCACCGGCAGTAATATTACCAACACTGATAACAGGCACGGTAACTCTAGTAACCCCCTTGCCCGCATCAAATCGAGCATTTCGTATGGATACAGCCTTTTCGTAACCTTTACTTAGAAAGCCCAAGCTAGAACGAGCTATATCACCTAATATGGATTGATTTTCACCACTAACGATGGATTTGAATAATGCTTCCCCACTCATAGGTGACTCCTCCTATTATGTAATATCATAGATGAATCTAATAAATCATATCGATCTTATGGAACAATATGGTGTTTTTCAAAGAGTTGACGTAACTCTTGTGTATTACGTTGTGTTGCACCGCGATTTTCACGAATAATATCAAGACAATTTTGACCCATTTCCGTTGCCAAACCTTTGTCTTTACATAAGCGCAACACCATAGCGGTTAATTCTTTACCATTCTTCACTTGTTCACAAGCATGACGAGAGTTTAATAATGCGAAAATCTCTTTGAAATTAAACATATAAGGTCCTACAAGAATTGGTTTACCATGTGCGGCAGGCTCGAGAATATTATGGCCTCCAGTTTTTACAAGAGAACCGCCTACAAAAATAATATCCCCTAAGCTATATAAACGACCTAGTTCACCAATAGTATCTAAAACAACTACTGGTATGCCTTCATGAACTGGCTCTGTCATATCGCTACGACAAATAGCATTCAATTCATAACGTTTCGCTAGCGTTTGAACATCATGACCGCGATATATCTCACGTGGTGCAATTAACAAGCGCGCTTGAGGATATTCTTGTAAAACTTGTTTAAAGGTCTCAAAGATTGTTTCTTCCTCACCCTTATGTGTACTACCGGCAATGATGATGGGATGATTATTACCAAAGCCAAACTCTTCAAGAAGAGCTTGTTTTTCTTCAGCTGATACCGTGGCATACGTTTGGTCATATTTCATATTACCTGTTACGGTAATATCAGATGTTTGTGCACCTAATACTTCAATATGTGCAGCATCGAATTTTGATTGCATACAGAAACGCTCAATGGAACGTAACATTTCTTTTGTGAACGCACTAATATATTTATAGCGTTTCATACTGCGATCAGAAATACGACCATTAACCATCATAACAGGAATATTTTCGGATTGAGCGATACGCAAGAAGTTAGGCCAAATTTCTGTTTCTACAAGCAAGATAGCAATAGGTTTAATAATTTGCAAAATCTTACGCGTCAAATACGGTAAATCTAGAGGGAAGAAAATAATCCCTTCAGCCTCTGGTATGATGCGATGGGCCATTGCATGGCCTGTTGCAGTTACAACAGACACCACAACAACCGCTTCAGGAAATTCCTTTTTTACTTCCTTCACTAATGGACTAGTAGCTACAATTTCCCCTACAGAAGCAGCATGAATCCAAATAGCACGACGTCCTTCAATTTTTTTTAGTAGTGAGGCTGGCATATAGCCTGCACTCTGTTTGATACGCTCATAAAATCCATCTTCAAAGGCAAGGCGGTATAGAATAACCGGGATCAAGCCAATCCAATAAAATATGAGCAATACGTTATATATCCAGTACATGGTTATCCTTTGTTGGAGAATTGAACGGAATAGAGATGATTGTACAATCCGCCATCAACAGCTAATAGCTCTTGGTGAGTCCCCTGCTCTACCAAGTGGCCTTGATTAAGTACAACAATTTGATGAGCATTTTGAACTGTGCTCAATCGATGGGCAATTACAAATGCAGTACGCCCTTTCATAAGGCGATCTAGCGCCTCTTGTACAAGCTTTTCACTCTCAGTATCTAATGCAGATGTCGCTTCGTCTAGAATTAGAATACGTGGGTCTTTCAAAATAGCACGTGCGATAGCTACACGTTGACGTTGACCACCAGATAAGGAACTGCCTCGCTCGCCCACCACTGTGTCGAGACCATCAGGCATCTTTTCTACGAATTCAAGTACATTGGCAGCCTTAGCAGCTTCATATACTTCTTCATCAGTAGCATCTAATCGACCATACAAGATATTCTCTTTAATTGTGGCATTAAACAACACAGTTTCTTGTGGTACAAGCCCGATTTGTTCACGTAACGATTTAAATGTAACATCTTTTACGTCATAACCATCAATCGTGATAGCGCCACCGGTTACATCGTAGAAGCGAGGTAACAAATTCGCCAGAGTCGTTTTACCAGCACCAGATGGACCAACAAGAGCTACGCTTTCACCAGCCTTAACAGACAAAGTAAAGTTTTCGAGCGCTGTTTTTTCACCATCGTAAGAGAATGAAACATCTTTAAATTCTACATTGCCTTTGATAGATGGCAACGTAATAGCATCAGGTTTTTCCACAACGTCAGTTTTAGTATCTAAAATTTCAAATACACGATCAGCTGCAGCCAATGCTTTTTGAATATTGCCGTACACTTGGCTCAAGCGTTTAACTGGGTTAGACAAGTTGATTGCATAAATTAGGAACGCAATCAAAGAACCTGCTGTAATAGTCCCTGTTACTACAGAATAGCCACCATACCAAAGGATGACTGCCACCGCAATGGCTGCAGAAAACTCAACCATTGGACTTAACAAGCTAGTTAACTTAGTCGCTTTAATAACAGCTTTAAAGTTGCGATCATTTTCATCTTCAAAACGCTTCCGTTCAAAATCTTCACGAGCGAATGATTTTACTACTCGAATAGCGCTGATTACCTCTTGTAAAAGTGCTGTAATATCAGCCACACGGCCTTGTACATCATGACCTGCTACACGAAGCTTTTTACCAAATACATTGATAATCACAAGCACTACAGGAACTGTAATAAAGGTAACAAGTGTCAATTTCCAATCAATTAGAAGCATAGACACGAGAGAACCTATCAATGTTACAGATTCCGTAATAAAAGAAATCAAATTATCAACTACAGCAGTCTGAAGTGCAGCAACGTCATTGGTAAGATTACTCATGATAACGCCAGTCTTACGGCGATCAAAATAAGATAAGCTTAATTTTTGTAGATGATTAAAGATGGCTTCCCGTACATCGATGATGACACGTTGTCCAATGTAAGACATATTATAGGTTTGACCATACGTAGCAAAGCCACGAATTAAGAATATAAGAATGATAGACCCTACTATGAGGTTCAACATAAACATATTCTTATCATCTAATACTTGGTCTACTACATTTTTAATAAGCCAAGGCACTACCAAGTATGCCGCAGCTGCGACGATCATGCAGAACACTGCAAAAATCATGCGCTTATAATAAGGCTTTACAAAATATAAGAGCCTAGAATAACTATTCATTACATTTCTCCTTACCGAGGTTATATACCAGCTCTGCTACACGCTTTACAGCACCTGGTTCACCTAATTTATGATGTACTTCACGCAATTCGCTACGCATCGCTTCATTGCGTTCAACATCAGTTAGAAGAGGTTCCACAAGAGATACAATAGCCTCAGGTGTCACTGCATCTTGTAATAACTCAGGGATTACTTCTTTGCCAGCTACAATATTAGGCAAACCTACATGGGTCACATTAACGACCATCTTCCCAATGCCATATGTAATTGGAGATACTCGATACAATAAAATAGTTGGTAACTCCATCATAGCTGTTTCTAATGTAGCTGTACCTGATGCGGCTAGACATACATCACAAATCTGCATCAAATCATAGGTATGATCTTCTGTAATCGTCACCGGCACTTTGTGAGCATCGATGAAAGTTTCTAATTCACTACGGTCGATGGTATGTGCGCGAGGCAAGAAGAATTGAATATCCTCATGGTTCGCCATCAATTGCTCGCCACTTTTTAACATCGTATCTAGCAAGGATAGTACCTCTTGCTTACGGCTACCTGGCATGAGCAATACTTTTTTAGCATCTTTACGAGCTCCAAAGTATTCCTCAGCCGCTTCTTTGCTCATCGTAGGATGTACGATATCCAATAGTGGATGGCCTACAAAGTCTACATCGCATTTATATTTGCGATACGCTTCTGCTTCAAAGGGGAATATGGATGCCACCTTAGTGACATACTTACGAATTGTATTGCCACGGCTACTATGCCATGCCCAAATCGTAGGAGCAATGTAATAGAGAACGGGAATTCCCAATTCATGAGCTACAGCTGCAAGTTTCATATTAAAACCAGGGTAATCTACACAAACTAGAATATCTGGTTTTTCCTTCATCATGACACGTTTTAAGTAGGTGCGAAGTTTAAAGAATTTCGGTAGTGATTTTACAATCTCTACAATCCCAATAACGCCTAAATTTTTAATATCATATACGATGCGAACACCAGCGCGTTCCATCAAGGTACCGCCCATACCAAACATGTCAACCGAAGGATCTATTTCTTTCAGTGCATTAGCAACACTGGCTGCATGAGTATCACCGGATGCTTCACCGGCAGAAAACATGACTTTCATTATGCATCCTTTCTGGAATCTACAAACTCTTGGTCAACAGCACAGATAACAATACCATGACGGTTTGCCAAATCTAGTACATCTTGTTGTTGAACAAAAATAGTCTTTTCAGCCTCTACAGCAAGGACTTTACACCCACTATCAATCATGGACATTAATGTTTTTATCCCTACAGCAGGAACATCAAAACGAACATCTTGATTTGGCTTTTCCGTTTTAACCACAACCGCATCGCCACGACCTAATTCACCACCGCGCAAAATGCACTTATCAGTGCCCTCAATAGCTTCAATAGCCATAGCCGCTTTATGTTTTACAACTACTGTTTGACCAATATCAAGTCCACCCATTTGCTTAGCTAGTTCAAAGCCAAAGCAAATATCTGCCCATTGTTCATCAGTAGGCTGTGTTTTTGAAAGCACCCCCACCTTTGGCATAAATGGTTTAAGGTATACAGTTTGATCTAACACTTTAAACCCTTCTCGTTCGATTTCATCTACGATAGCGAGCATGATAGTGTCATCTTTACGATTTTTAAGGCGTTTAAGAACACCTAAGGTTTTTAAATCAGGGAATGTAAGACCTTTGAAGAGAATTTCCTTAGTCACTTTACCTAACATAGTTAATTCTTCAACGTCTTCTTTTTTCAAGGTTTTAAAAATCTTACCTAATTTGGCAACACCAATATCATAGAAAGCATCGGCCTCAGCCTTTAAAGCCGGGTCTACATCTGGAACTACACCGATAACCACTACCTCATGACCTAATACATGAGCAGCGCGCATGAATTCTACAGGCAAAACACCAATGCCTGCAATCAATCCTACCTTTGCCAAGACTATACCTCCTAGATGACCTACGGCCTATATATCAATGAGTGATTACAAATTTACAATACTTAATGCCTCAAAAAAGACATAATCATATACAATATATTGTACTATAAATAGGCATTTTTTACCATTAAAACACCATGTTTTATGCCTATTTCTTCAACATTTTAGTAGATTTTTTTTATTCCTCTTTTTACGTCTTATGAACGCAAAAAAACTTCAAATATTTTATCAAAATATTTTATATGTATGACCTAATGTTATAAATTTCACATCCCATTAAAAGCATGATATTTATTAAGTACATAAAAAGACCTCGTACATAGTACGAGGTCTTTTGAATTAGTCACGACGTGTACGCATAATACCACGATCGGCATTGCGTAAGAAGCGTAATAAATTTTCAATTTCTACAGAAGAATCAAGTTGCATTTCCATTTCTTCGATAGCCTTAGATAAACTAAAGCCAGAACGATAAATAATACGGAATGCTTGTTTTAAATCTCGGCGTACTTCTTCTGAAATGCCCGCACGAGACAATCCAACAGAGTTAAGGCCAATAACACGTGCTGGTTGACCATCAGCAATGACATATGGTGGAATATCTTGAACCACCTTTGCCATACCGCCAACCATTGCATTACGACCAATTTTAACAAACTGATGGATACCTGCAAGGCCGCCAATAACAACGCGATCTTCAACGATAGCGTGACCAGCAAGGCCTGCACAGTTACTCATAATTACATTATTGCCAACGATACAGTTATGAGCCACATGTGTACATGCTTGAAGCAAGCAATTATTACCTACACGTGTTTCTTCACCTTCTCCAGTAGCGCGGCTAATAGTTACGAATTCACGGATAACCGTTTCATCGCCAATATTACAATAGCTTTTTTCGCCTTTAAATTTTAAATCTTGCGGTTCCAACCCAATAGATGCGTTAGGATAAATCTCACAACGCTTACCAATGGTTGTCCAACCACCAATTACAACATGTGCACCGATTTGTGTGCCATCGCCAATCTCGACGTGTTCGCCGATTACGGCGCCAGGACCTACGATTACATCTTTGCCCAATTTAGCATTTGGATGGACTATGGCTGTACTATGGATGTTGGATTCTGCATTTTCCATGCCTACAACTATCACTACAATCACTCCTCAATTATTATACAAGGGCAAACATGTATTCACCGCTAGCGCACAATTTGTCGCCAACATAGGCACGGCCTTCAACCTTACCCATTTTACCTTTGATTTTAACAATATCCACTTCCATGCGCACTTGATCACCAGGTTTTACAGGGTGACGGAAACGCACTTTATCAATACCTGTAAACATAGGTGTAAGACCGCGATTTTCTTCAGGATATAGTAATGCAATACCACCAACTTGAGCAATAGCCTCAGTCAATAGTACACCTGGCATTACTGGATTACCTGGGAAGTGTCCTTGGAAGAACAATTCGTTGAATGTAGCATTTTTAATGCCCACAGCACGTTTCATTGGTTCTAACTCAACGATGCGATCTACCAAAAGCATAGGATAACGATGAGGTAAAATTTCTAAAATGTCTTCGTGATTAAGAATCATGGCTGTGTCTCCCTTATTTCTTCCATTATACTGCGAGCCAATCTTGAATTTAATTCATGACTCGATTTTAAAGCAATTACATGACCTTCAATTGGTCCCAATAAGAATAAGTCGCCCATTACATCTAATGCTTTGTGACGAACTAATTCATCGTCAAAGCGAGGTACAGACAAACATTTCTCATCATCATAGACTAATGCATTATCTAGGTTACCACCTTTTGCAAGGCCCATAGCCTGTAATTGTTCTAATTCCTTCATAAATCCGATAGTTCTAGCAGCACTGATGTGTTCTTTAAAGTATTCTGGCGAAACTTCAAAATCACAATGTTGCGTACCAAGTAACGGATGGCTGTTAATCGATGTAAATGTAATGCGATAGCCATCATATGGCAAAATAACTACAAAACGATCACCATCATAAATAGCGTGAGAACGTGTCACTTTATATACTTGACGTGGTGCTGTTTGTTCTTGAATGCCTGCCTCTTCTATAAGACCTATAAAAACTGCACTACTGCCATCACCTACAGGAGGTTCAGGAGAATCCATCTCGATATAACAGTTATCAATATTCATAGCACTGAACGCAGCCATCACATGTTCTACAGTGAAAACCTTCGCTTCACCATTTTCCAATGTAGTAGCGCGCATAGTGTTCGTCACATTATCAATGTGTGCTCGCACAGAAGGATGACCTTCAATGTCCGTGCGGACAAACACAATTCCTGTATTTTCAGGTGCAGGTTTAAAAACCATATTTACTGGTTCACCGCTATGAAGGCCAATCCCTTGATATGAAACAGCCTGTTTAATTGTTTGTTGTGGCTTACTCATAAGAAAGTCCTTTCATAATCTGAATTCACGTTTACTATACACCAATATGTATTATACCCTATTTGCATAGGTGATACAAGAAATTTACCATATATTCAGTGATTTTGAAAGCATTTTTCACATAATTAAATTTATATAAATTTAATTATAAATACTGTATTATGCACCATAAAAATAAAAGAGACTTTACGATGCTTAATTTATGCGGTATTTAAATCAATACTACATAAGTAGGCATGTAAAATCTCTTTATATTTATTAACTAGTGAAATACATCTGGAGGTGTTTCAATTTGTTCGCCATAGAAACGACGTGTCCACTTCCAACGATTGTGAAGCCAGAACCAATCTTCAGGATATCGACGAATATAATCTTCAATAAACTCATTTAAAAGAGTTGTGGTAACCGCTATATCACGCTTTTTATCGTCTGTACGTTCCACATAAATTGGCGGATGTACCTCAATCTCATATTTTTCAGAAAACGGACTATAATGTATAGTCACAAAAATGATTGGTACGTCTTGCATACGAGCCAATACAGCTGGACCTGCTGCCGTTAAAGTTTCATAACCAAAGAATGGAACAAGTACACCATCATCACCAGGATCCTGATCCATAATAAGGCCTAAAAAAGCACCTTTTTTAAGTTCATTGATCATTTCTCGTACACCAGTTTTATAGGTTACATGTTGGTGCATGATACGACGATATTCATTGATAAACTTGTCCGCATCACCATTCTGTTTCATTGCCACAGAAATCAACGGATACCCTTCCGAAGCAAGAACACCGCCAAGGAGTTCCCAGTTACCACTGTGAACAGCGGCTAAGATTGCACCTCGACCATTTTCCAAGGCATCATCTAAGTACTCTCGATTAATAAACTCCACCATATCTTTGTATGCGCCATCCTTAATCTCTGGATAGCGTAATACATCAATAATCATGCGACCAAAGCGTGTAGTACTAGCTTTCGCAATACGTCGAGCTTCTTTTGGATCATCTGTAATATTACAGAATAGAATTTGGCCTATCGCTAGTCGCTTGCGTTTAGGTGGCACCACTAACCACGCAATTTCACCAAGCAATGTACCAATAGCATATTGCAAACCTTTAGGTAATAAGCAAATAAAGGCACTAAAGATTTTCATAAACCTATACATGGATTATTAGCTCTCCTTAAGCTGTGCTTTCAAAGCGTCAATTTCTTTTTGTAATTGTTTTACAGTTTTCACCATATCTGGCAAACGATTTTCATAAGCAGCCAATTTTAACCATTCTTTATGAGGTCTCATTGGATAGCCTGCCATAATAGAGTTGGATGGTACATTACCTGTAATACCAGTTTTACCAGCAAATTGTACATTATCACCAATCGTAATATGACCAGTACAACCAGTTTGTCCAGCAAAGATAACATGATTACCACATTTAGTACTTCCGGCAATACCAACCTGAGCGATTAGGAAGCAATCTTCACCAATCTCAACATTGTGACCAAGATGAACAAGATTGTCAATCTTCGTACCACGACGTACTAAAGTAGAGCCCATTGTAGCATTGTCGATAGTTGTACAAGAACCAACTTCAACATCATCTTCAAGAATAACATTACCAACTTGTGGTATATGTGTATGTACACCATTTTCTGTAGCAAAACCGAAGCCTTCGCCACCAATTACTGCTTTAGCACGTAATACAACGCGTTTGCCTAAAATACAATTTTCATGAACAATAGCGCCAGCGTAAATATCAGAACCTTCACCAATACGCACATTGTGCCCAATATAAACATATGGACGAATTGTTACATCATCACCAATGACTGCATTATCATTAATAACACAATAGGCACCAATAGCAACATTTTTGCCAATTGTTACATTGTTACCAATAATAGCTGTGCTATGCACTTCTCTAGGAACAACAACAGGTGGATGGAAGAGTTCTAACACTTGTGCAAATGCTGCTTTTGCATTATCGACTACGATTTGTGCCATCGGTGCATCTTTCACTTCAGATTCAACGATCACAGCACCCGCTTGGCATAACGCAATATGTTCAACATATTCACCTACTGCAAAAGTTATGGATTGTTTTACTGCTTGTTCAAAGCTACGTGTTTCAGTAATAACAATAGAGCCATCACCTACAACACGACCGCCTACTAATGTTGCGAGTTCCTGTAAAGTTTTTTCCAAGGTAAACTCCTCCCCCTGTGATAATTCTTAATTATTGTGCACTTTCTTCAGTATTAACTGCTGTAGCTTGACCAGATTGTTGAGCATTTTGTTGCGCATCTTGTTGTTCTTGCGCTTTAGCTGCATTTTCAGCTTCCTTAATTTGGTCATCAGAAGCTTTACCCATTTTAGCGATCAAGTCGTCAGTTACATCAGAACCGCCACCTACAACAGCACCTTTTTCAATAACTACATCAAGTTTTTTCTCTTTTACAAGTTCACCAACTTTTTGTTCTTGATATTGACGATATTCTTGAGCTTTTGCATTTGCAAAGGCATTTAATTCTTGATTAGCTTGGTTAAATACATTTTGTTTAGATGCTTCATCAGCAGCGGCGATTTTAGCATCTAGCTCAGCTTTTTTAGCGTTAATTTCTTTAGTAATTTCAATACCTTTTTCAGTACTATTTGCTACTTTCACGCTATCAACGTAACCAACATTATTAGAACCACAACCACCTAAAATAGCCATGGAAGCTACTAAAGATGCACCTAATACTAAAGATTTAATACGTTTATTCATAATATAACTCCTTATTGAACTCGATAGGACGCCTTCACTGCATCAGTAATATCAAGCCCTTTAATATTACCACCATCATCGATGATGACTAAATCTAAATGTTGTTCCTCAGCAATAATTGTTACACGCATACGAACATCTTCTAAAATAGCCTCATGAAGTGCACTCACTTCAGCTTCTTTATCTGAAAGCTTTTTAGCCCAAGAATCATTCCAATCCTGTGCTACAGGTAAGTTATTATTAGCAATGATCGATTGTGCTTGTTGTTGAACCATAGTATCTCGTTTAGCCGCCAATTCCTTTTGTAAGGATGCAGCATATTGGTTAAGTTCTTCTTGACCTTTTTGTTGCATAGGCGCAAGTTCTGCCTGTACTTTAGCCTTAATAGAGTCTACATCAAGATTCGATGGTTTTCTCTTAGCTAATAATTCCTTTAATCGCTCCTCTTTCTTAGCCTTCTCTGCCATAGCTGCTTGCTTTTGTGCATCATCAATATACACACGAGCATCATAAGCATATAAATCTAATTGGAGATTAACGATTTCAAGATCATATTCATTGGAACTAACCTTTAATTCCGACAAATATTTTTGAGTAAGTTCGTTTCGTTTTGCATTCAATTGCTGATTCAATTCATTTTCTTTTGTTGCAATACGAGTTTGCAATTCCACCGTAAGAGCATCTGACAAGGTTGAATCTAATGCAAGAGATTTCAACTGTTCCTCTTGTGTCTCTGACTTGGCATTTAAAGCTTGTTGTTCTAATTCATATTGACGTTGCAAAAGATCCAATTCATTTTTAGCTTGTTTATAATCCTCATAAGAAGGATTAAATTCTAATACATCATCAATACGTACAACACCTATTGATACCCCATCAGGACTCTGCTGACGATTTGTCACAAATCCATAGGCCCAAACCATAGCACATAATGCAACAACGAGAAATATGGCAAATCCGATATATCGTTTTTTCCCGTTCATTGTCGTTCTCCCTTACATAGAACTACAGTTTATTTTTTTGCATCAGTAGCTAGTTTTTTTAATACTTGATCTGTAATATCAACGCCACCGTATAGTACTGTGTCTTTAGTCATAACAACGCTAAGACCTTTAGCGTCGCCCACTGCTTTTGCAGCTTCCATAGCTTTATCTTGAACAGATTTAGCAATTTCTTGATCTTTTTTTGCTAAGTTTTGACGTGCTTCTTCAGCGAGCTTTTGTTTAGTCGCATCATCTTGTGCTGCATCAATTTTAGCTTGTGTTTCTTGTTGTAATTGGCTTTGATAGCTCATATATTCTTGAGCTGCAGAGATATAAATTGGATTATCTTGAGACATCATACGAGATGTATCGATAACACCAATTGTACTATTACCACTATTACCGCTTGGTGTAGCCATTTGTGTATAGGCTAATGCGCCAATACCAATAATAAAAATAGCAGCAATGACGATGGAAAAGATTTTCACATTCGCCTTGTTGTTCATCATTCGCATCATAATAGAGTGCCCTCATTTCTTTAAATTACTGCATCAAAGGATGCCATATAGAGATATTGGTGAAAGCCTCTTTAGAAAAGAGGCCTCCACCATATACATTTACTATATTAGAATTGTGTGCCGAAGCTGAAGTGGAATTTATTTTTATGTTTACCCACGCCATAATCAAGTTTAACTGGGCCAATTGGTGTAGTAATACGAACACCAGCACCAACGCCATAGTTAAATGTTTTCTTGCTGTTGTACCAAGATACATTTGGTGCATCCCATGCATCACCGATATCAGTGAACAATACACCACTAACCTTTTTAACGATTGGGAAGCGGAATTCCAATGTAGCATTGTACATATACTTGCCACGGAATTGATCATCTTCGTAACCACGTAAGGAGTCTGCACCACCCAATGTGAACAATTGACTATAAGGAGCATCACCTTGGATAAAACCACCACGCGCGCGGAATGCCAATACATTCTTAGCACCTAGTTTTTTATACATACGTGCTTCTGCTGTGAATTTGTAGAAGTCGAAGTCACCGCCTAAGCCATGACCAGCCCATTGTGCTGTATAAGAAATACGACGACCACGTGTAGGTTCATAAATATTATCACGGGAATCGTATACCTTTTGCCATGTAATGGAGTTGATACGGCCAAAGTTTTTATCTACATATTTATCATTTGCAAAGTTGTAGGAACCATTATTCCAATTTTTACCTTTGCCCGCATTTTTATCATAACGGAAGCCGGAGCTGTCATCATCATCCCATTTATAAGAATCTTTACGGGATTCAAGAGTCAAGTAATCACGAGTATATTCCCCTGTTTGACGACCGAAGGAAATATTGAAACCACGAGATTTCTTGTTATATTCAGCTACTTCATTACCATCTTCGTTGTAATCAGTGTATTCATCTTCACGGTTGAAGAAGGAGAAGCCCAAGGATGTACCTTTGCTATCAATCCAAGGTTTCAAGTAAGAGATTTGGTAGTTTTTGTATTTTTTCTTACCACCGATTTCCCAGTGAACTTTGAATTTATCACCAGTACCGCGGAAGTTATCTTCACCAAATTCAATGATACCCATCAAACCATCAGATTTAGAGTAACCAGCACCTAATGTAATAGTACCTGTTTTATGTTCCAAAACATCGATTTCAATGATTACATTGTTAGGGTCTTGATCACCTGGCAACATGCGAACATTTACATCATCAAAGAAGCCTAGGTTGTATACGCGTTCTACAGAACGGCGTACCAAGAATTTATTGAAAGGTTTACCTTTCTTTTGAACGAATTCGCGAGTAATAACTTTATCGCGAGTTTTCTTGTTACCAGCAGGAACGATATCTTCAACAATACCTTCTACGATATGAACATGAAGAACGCCTTGGTCATCTACGCGAATACCATCAACGTGTGCCAACATGTAGCCATCACGAGCGTATGCTGCGTTGATACCTTGAACCTTTTGGCCTACGTATACAGAGTTAAGAACTTGACCTGGTTGAAGATCCATGAATTTAGTCAATACTTCAGAAGTATAAACTGTATTACCTTCGAATGCCACGCCAGTAGTAATCGGATTTACTGTAACAGCAAAGTCCAATTTAACGCCTTCAGGTACTGTTGTAAATACAGGGTTTACTTCAGAGAAGTAACCAGTATTACCAAGGTTAGTTACGTCTTTAAATACGCCATCAACAGATACAGCATCGCCGATTTTTTCTGTCAAGATAGGCAATAATTGTGCTTGTTGTTCAGCTGTTACACCAGAGATAGATAAACCAGTAATCAATTTACCTACATATGGATTAATAGACTCAGCATTAGCAGATGTAACATATTGAGCTTCTACAGTTGTAACAGCTTGAGTTTGGCCATTTTCAGCAGCCTTATCAAGGTCAGTACCACCAGTAGTTTTAGACACCATTTTTACTTGTTTGTCATCTGTTTTCAAAGCAGCATTATTGACTGTAACAGTTCCGTCAGAACCTCTAACTACAGTACCATCGCTAGATACAGTTGTATCACCACGAGCTGCTAAGATAGCTGCATCAGTTTCATCTTGTGTTGTTGCAGGTGTAGCTGCATCAGCATTGTAAACAGCTTGTGTAGTAGTAGCATCATTAGTAGTTGCTGCACTAGTTGTTGTTGTGTTATTTAAATCTGGAGTATAGCCAGCTTGTACCTCTGCAGCAAATACACTGCCTGTCCCCATGACAGCAGTCAACACAGATGCTGCAAGCATACTTTTATAGGCTTTTGGTTTAAACATAAATTCCTCCTAGAACTCATCCCCATAAAAAGTTTACATCTTGTTTTATAAAGACTAATAAATCTTTATTATTATAGCATAAAATACTGGGAATGAGTACTATATTAAACAAATTTTATGAAATTAATATGACTAGAATGTGCATACCCATGGGATTTGCACACTCTAGCCATAAACTTAGAAGCTTCTTGTCCAACGACCACCTAAATAATTGTTTCCTTGCGATGTACGCCATGCAGTAAACTTGAGGTTTCGTTTTACAGAATACTCAACACCATATTTATTTTGTTTATTATTGATACCTTGAGAATAAGTAAGCATTACCTTTGGCACAATATACTTGCCAATTTCAATATTATAATTACCTGCCGTTTCCCTATTAGTTGGTTCATCAGGGTCAATGGAACCTGTCGTAATATTAATCCGATCTAAACCTAATGTATTTTGTAATGCATCTTGCACATAGCCAAAGGCAAACATTTGTAAGCCTGCTGTAGCAACAGCATTCACATCATCATTTGTCAATGTACTACTATTAGAATCGGCACCACGACCAAAGGTTAACATGGAAATAATTTGCTTTCTAGACAAACTAGGATTAGACGACAAAGTAAGATCCATATGGTCTACAGTCCCTTTTACACCAAGCATAATATTGTAGTTGCTTACATTCGTTTCAGCCTCTAATTGTAAGTTTGGTAAATAAGAGCCACCTACAAAGTGTGCATTCCCCTTCGTAATATTAAATACATGACTTAAGTATTTGAACGTACCAGATTTAACATCGAACTGGCCACTAGCAGTTGGGTTTTGTAATGTGCCACCGAAATGAACATCACCACCGATAAACATGTTATATAGAGTTCGATCATATAAGCGTACGCCCTTGCCAGCATGAATATTAACATCTACGCCCATGTTGGTGCTACTTTCACTAGACTGCAAGGAAAGAGGAATCTTAAATTGGATGTTTTCTAGGTCCAAATTCCCTATCAAGGTAGGTAATCCATCACGTTCCGCAATGTAAAGTTCACCATTTAATGGACCTCTCACATATTCACTACGAACATCGAGTCCATCAAGTTGAACGGCAGCCTTATAGTTGGTAAGCTCATGACCAGACCAATTTACCTTAGCAGCTAAACCAGCACTACCTTTCCCCATATTGATACGAGATTGGAAATCCCCTTGTTGTCCAGAGAAGATTAAGTCTCCGTCAATGCCTGTAATTTCATTATCTACATTGGCCAATTTCATAGTACCATTACGTACAGATACTGTGCCGTATGCCTCAGGTTGGTCTATAGTCCCCGTAAGCCTAATCGCCCCCTTTAACGGCCCCGTTGCATCTTTAACCCTAGTAGTAACAAGAGGAATAACAGCCATATCAGCTTCGTTAAAGTCAATTGTTACATCCATAGATTTAGCATCACTAGCTTCTAAATAACCAGATGTATAAAGAGCCGCCAATGGAATTTTGCCATAAATACTGAGTTTATAACCACTCTTAGCACCTTGAATACGCTGAATTTGAATGACATGATCTTGCATTGTAGCTAACGCAAAGCCTTCATCAATGCCAATTCCATTAAACGAACCGGACTCTACGGCACCGGATAATTCAACCTTAGGATTTTTCGTTTCTCCAGTAACATTCACAACACCTGTTACCCAGCCTGTTGCTTGAATATCCTTACCTACGAGTGGTAGGAATGGCACTATGTCGACATCCTTTAAAGCTACTTGTAAATCAGCTTGCCCATCAAGATCCAAAGTACCACCCATTGCAATGAGTCCTTCACCAACAGGTAGTTTTAAGGTAGTAATTTTAAATTTACGATTTGCAAGACTCGCATCAATTGTTGCATCCCCTACTACCTTATCATCAATGCTAACATCGTTAATTTTACCATTTACAATAACACTTGGATTGTCCTTCGTACCTCCAAGTTCAACGGAACCATTCAATTGACCATCGAGGTGCTCATCGGCTCGATCTAGTAATGCCAACAAATTCTTTACACTACCATTGGTAACATCTAAAACGCCAAATAATTGTTTGCTATCGTCAAGCTTCATGCCACCTTTAGCAACATAACGACCACCATTCGATTCAGCAAACGAAAAATCTTGTACATTTACAACAGACTTATCGGCATAAACATGGCCATGAATATCCGTCAATAGCTGTCCATTAATGGATAAAGCATCTGATAAAATATAGCCATTAAACTGAGGGTTATCCATGGAACCCGTTATAGTACCACGGCCTGCTAGTAAACCATCCACCTTATAATCGGTATTGATGAGCAATCTACCCATATCGATTTTCTTACCTTCAAAATCAATATTAATAGCATCTTTTGATACAGTACCGCCACCAGTAATGGTCGCACCATAACCTTCAATATCAAAGCGATAAAATTCTAATCTTTCATTTTTATAGTTATACTTTGCAAAAGCGTTAGTTATAAGTTTGCCATATGCAGACCCATCCCATAAATGAGCTCGGCCTTCTACAATAGGATTGGCTAGAGTCCCAGTTATATGGTTATCAGTTTCAAACCATCCTGTAATAGGAATATCGGTTACAGGACGAATTAGATTTTCAATACGTACAGCACGAGCTTTAGCATTTAAATCTAGGGCGTCAGTATTGATATTATACCAACCGGTAATATCATAGCCACCACTACCGTCACCAATATGACCATTTGTAATTGTTAGAACATGATTGTCTAAAGTAATATCACTATGAATATCATTAAAATGAGCACCCTTATAGAGAACCTCTTGCCCCCATACAGTACCAGTCACATTAGGATTATCTAAGGCGCCTTTTACATTAATAGATGTGCTAACAGTACCAGCAACATCGTCACCTATGATTGAACTAAGTGATGTTAACGGTAACGCATTACCAGAAATTGTGGCATCCACTTGACCATTTTGAATAGAACCATATCCACTAAAGGATCCAGTTCCCATATTTCCAACCATAGTTATATTGGTAAGATTGTCACTATGGGTTAGATCCGCTTTTACAGAATCCAACACTATACCACGGACCCCAATCTGATGGCCCTGAACAGCGCCTACAAGATCTGTAACTTGATTATTCTTACCCAAAACGTGGATTTCTCCATCAATAGTTCCCGTAATAGGCATCGTCAAATCTTGTGTGAAAGTATCCAACGATAAGGTATGAACATTAGCAACAGCGTCAAAATCACCTGTATCTACAACGTATTGACCCTTAACTTTAGCATTACCAGCGCCAATAGATAATTGGGCATCATCGATACGAACCAATCCATTATCATATACTACATTTCCCTGCACGCGGTCCACATGGTACCCTTTATAAGAAATACCATCACTACCTATGGTGGCATCTACCCGAGGCGCTACAGTAGTGCCTCCAATATGCACACGACCACCGACAATACCAGTAACCCCCACATCGGTAATGGCTTCTAGATTCACCTTATCCGCTACAACATTAAGGTTGAGATATTCTTCGTCTTTCCCCAGTGTAATAAGACCATTAAGCTTCGCTGCTTGATCATTGATACGCCAAGAGCTATGGCTAATAACAATTTGGTCATGATTGAGCATAATACGACCTTCACCATCAGTAATGGTATACATCGTATTGCCTCGCTTATAAGTGCCTGTTAAACCTTTAAAGCCTACATTGCCACTCATAACATATTGCCCATCTTCACTTTTAACATTGAGATGTAAATCTTGTAATTTCCCCTTCGTTACAACAAGATCTTTGCGCAACGGAACAAAGCTCATAATACCAGCAGTATCAATTTCATCGGCTTGTATAAAGACATCAAAATTAGACAAATCATCCATATCTATTTTGCCATTTACAAGGACAGATGAACCATCTACATCAGCATTAAAAGCCCCTTTGGACATACCACTCATATTAAGAGCAACGGTGCCATCAAGGTTTTCAACATTGCGTTTAATGCCATCTTTAGTTCGCAGCGCTATATGGCCATTATTAATGGTAATATCACCATCAAAACTGCCCGATTTATTCGGATCAGATGGTTTAACTAACTTTTCTATACTCCAAGTTCCATCGTTCAATTGCCATATGTGAAGATCAGGTGCATCCACGGTAACACTGGATATAGCTGTTGCCCCTGATGTATTACCTCCAATTATGCTTGGTAATGCAGATAGTTTAACCCCTACGGCTACATCTTGTGCCGTCCCTACTAAGTGACCATCCCGATCTTTAATCACCACATCTGATAAAACTACATCACCATTCCAATTGATACGAAGAGAATCATAGTCCACAGATCCGTTTATGGTATTATTTACTTGTTCTTTAACCATAGGTTCTACATAGGTCTTAGCTATAGGGTTTATACTAGCACCCACTGCAGATAATCCTAAAATTGCAGCCCCTATGAGACACCACTTTTTACGGGTCATAATGATCTCCCATACACATTATGAATAAAATAAATATATATACTAATCTTACCACACACACAGTAATAACTATAGTAGTTTAAGGGTAAATTTTATAAAACTAATATAATTTTTTGCTAATCATTTTCTGCAATAACTACAGATAAATTTATTTTAAACATTACCATAACATAAAAATGAAAATATACAATGAATTTACGCTTTATAAATCTATAACAAAAAAAAGACGACCGAAGTCGTCTTTTTTAGTATTCTATTATTGATTGCCACCAAGTTGTGCTAATTGTTCAGCTGCACCACTGTTTGCAATAATTTCTGCACCTTGTCCAACTGGAGTATTCAATGGAACACCTGTCAATTGTTCAAGAGCTGCAATGCTAATATTGTAATTATAAAGAGCTTGTACATAGTTATTACGAGCATCTGTTAATTTAGTTTCCGCATCGAGTACATCAAGGTTTGTACCAACACCAGCACGATAGCGAAGTGTAGCAATACGGAAGCTTTCTTGACCTTGAGCAACTGCAGTTTGAGTGCTTTGGATTGTTTGCTCTGCAGAACGCAAATTCAAGTATGCTTTTTGTACTGCTAATAATACAGCATCAACAGTAGCTAAATTAGCCTCTTTTGCTTGTTCAAGTTGTGCATTTGCTTTTTTTATAGCATTTTGTGTTGCACCGCCATCCCATAAGCTCCAAGATGCAGTAGCACCTACACTCCAGGATTTTGTACTTGTTCCGAAGTAACCATCTGGATCGGCATAACCACGACCAGCTTTTACAGCTACAGTTGGCAAGTAGCCAGATTTAGCGGATTTTACAGCCTCTTCTGCAGATTTTACATCAAGAGCAGATTTTACAAGGGCAGAACGGTGAAGCAACGCATATGCTTTAGCTTGTTCCAATGTAATATTATAAGGTTTATATTGTAAGTCATGTTCTGCTGTGTTAATAGCGGTTTGTGCAGGATATGCAATGACTTGATTCAAGCTAGCCTCTGCTAAATTTGCAGAATTTTGCGCTTTTACAAGATTTGTTTCAGAATCAGCAAGATTTGTTTTAGCAGCCAATACATCAGAACTTGCTACCAAACCAACATTATATTGAGCTTGAACATTTGTTACATGACCTTGGTAATCTTTAACAGCTTGTTGAGCCACATCAACAAGATTACGATTCATGATCAATGTATAGTAGCCACTAATAGCATCATATTTTGCTTGTTGCAATGCTTCTTCATAGCTAGCGCCAGTGCCTTCACGGGTATAACGTGCAGAATCAATACTTGCATCAAGTTGAGGATTAAATACAGGAGCACTAATGGAGAAGTTATGACTACCAGATTTACCACGGCCAGTGTCACCGCCTGTTTTTTGAGCAGACCAACCATAGCTTACACTAGGGTTCTTGCCTGCTGCTACTTGGCTCACTGCAGATTTAGCAGCTTCATAGCCCCATTTAGTTTGTTTTGCTGTACGGTTATTCGCCAACGCCAACTCTATGGTACGAGTCTCATCGAGGTCCAATTTGCTCTCATATGTTTTACTATCTTGAACAGATTTTTCGGCTAATTGCTTTTGTGTTAATTGAATCGCTTCTTTTTGATATTTGCTTAATTGGTCTCCATTATTAACGGAAGTTGTAACTACATCAGCAGCCATTGCACCTGTAGTAGCTAAGGAGAGCATTACACCTAAGGATAAAACCTTTTTATTCATAATATGTACCTCCATACTCACCTAAAGTGAATGTATTAGTCTTTAAAATACTTGTTTGATACCAAAGTAGGTACCACCATTCGTGGAACCGAACGGTCTGGTCATTTGAATAACCCCATAAGTATCTTTATGTAAACGTATATCACTACGAATACGATATTTGCGATTGTTAAGGTCATATACCGCTGCGGATAATGAAACTGGACCACGTAAATTATAGTCAACGCCAAGTCCTAATTCACTTTCAAAAATACCGCCCCGTACTAGCCATTTAGAGCTAATGAATCGACCTGCATTTAAATCGAATTTAGTGCCATCGCCGATATTGGAAAGGCCAAGCTCAGCCATACCTTTATCATTATAAGCACGAACACGACCATTGATGCGGAATTCATCATCTGTTGTGTTATATAACAAATCTACAGAAGGCTCAACTTTAGTAGATGACTTTTTTTCAACATTATTTCCATCTACTACATTTCCACTTGCATCAGTTTGATATGCTTTACCACCCATCAATTTGTTGATGCGAGCTGAAATCTGTGCCGTATTATGTAATGTTTCCTTAATATTTTCCTGTGCTTTAGGATCAGTTACAGTAGACTCCATAGAACGAGCCATATTATCTACACGATCCGTAGTTTGTTTTAAGTTAGTCAAAATAGCACGCATATCATTGCCTGCATTACCATCTGCATTAAATTGTTGAGCAGCTTGATTTAGCTGTGCCGTTACATCAGCCATATTTTGTGTAATCGCTACAGCATTATCAGCCATCGTCGCAGTAGATTGCAAGGAATGTTTAAGTGCATTTTGCGTTGCTGGATCACCAATAATATTATTGATAGATTGCAACATTTTTTCGGTGCCATCCATTAACTTTTGAGCACTTTGCATCGCTTTATCCATAGCGTCTGCACCTTCGCCCTTAACAGAGTCACCATCTTGTAAAAACACCTTAGATTGACCTGGTGAAATTTGAATAAATTTATCACCTAAAAAACCATCTGATCCCAATGTGAACGTAGAATCACTTGGAATTTGTGTTTTTTCATCAAGCTTCATTTTTACTACAACACCATGCGGAGTAATCTCGATATCAGAGACATTACCGATGGCCACACCTGAATATTTAACTTGATTGCCATTTTTTAGGCCATTAACTTGAGCAAAATCGCCAGTAATCGTCATTTGTGGCTTAGCCCATATATCAATGCGACCTACAAAAAGTATTCCCGCAATAAATAGAGCTATACCTATTATTGTGAAAGCCCCTACCTTGGCCTCCGTCGTCCACTTCATTACACATCTCCCATCGCAGATACATTAATTGGTTCTGCTTCACCATGAATAAACTGTTGTACCTTTTTATTTGTAGAATTCTTAAAGTCTATTGTATCAGAAATTTCCACAAATTTCCCCTTATCAAGTAAAGCTATGCGATTTGCCACGTAAAACGCGGATTGCATATCATGTGTTACTACAATAGAAGTACAACCAAGCCGTTGTTGCATCCCCTTAATTAGCATACTAATCGTACCAGATGTAATAGGATCCAAGCCGGATGAAGGTTCATCATAGAGGATTAAGCTTGGGTCTAGCGCTATGGCGCGAGCTAAGCTAACGCGCTTTTTCATACCGCCTGACAATTCGTTAGGCATATAGGATTCATACCCTTTCAAACCGACCCAATCTAGTCGCTCTGCTACAATGCGTCGTATCTCATCGTCGCCTAAGTCCGTATGTTGACGTAAGCCAAAGGCCACGTTTTCGCCTACCGACATAGAATCAAACAGAGCAGAGTATTGGAATACCATCCCCATTTTTCTTCGTACTGTATTAAATTCATCTTCAGATAATGTTGTAATATCTGTGCCATCTACAATAATCTGTCCCGATGTAGGGCGCTGCAAGCCAATTAATAATCGAAGCAATGTACTTTTACCACTGCCACTACCACCTAATATAACCAACGTCTCCCCATCATTGATAGTAAGATTAATGGAGTCTAAAATCACACGTGACTCATAGGCAACTACAACATCGCGTAGTTCTATCATAAATCCCTCTAGCGTATCTACTAATATAACAAGGTAGATAAAAAGTAATTTAATACAAATACTAAAATAATACTAGTTACTACAGAACTAGTTGTGGAAAAGCCTACGGCTTCTGCGCCCATTTTAGTTTCCATCCCCTTATAGGAGCCTACCAATGCAATAACAGCACCAAACACACTGGACTTAACTAAGCCTAATGTGAAGTCTGAAATAGTAGAAAACATTTGAATAGAATCTAAATAGGTACTTGGCGCTAAACCCTTAATTGCAGTAGCCACAAAGTAACCACCTGCAATGCCAATTACTACACCATAAAACGCCAATATAGGCACCATAATCATACATGCTACTACACGAGGTACCACAAGATAACCAATAGGATCGACAGCCATAACACGAAGCGCATCGATTTGTTCGGTTACCTTCATTGTACCAATTTCAGCCGTGATGGCAGCGCCAACACGGCCAGCTAGTACTACCCCTACTAAGATGGGACCTAATTCACGTCCCATAGCAACAGCCATAAGACCACCTACAGTGCTTTGTGCACCATATGTAATCAATACATCTGTAATCTGTAAGGTCATAACTGCACCAGCAAAGAGTAACGTTAAACTGATAATCGGCAACGAATCTACGCCTAAGTGAGCCATCTGCTGAAACACATGCCACAGATTAATCATTTTCAGTTGTCTAATTGTGTGCCACACCAATAATGTAGCACTCCCCATCTGTGATAGGCCGTTCATTACAGCTCGTCCTATCGATTCTAGCCAATTCAACAGTTTAGCCCTTTCCCCTTACATTTTCAGCTTATTCAGCTGCATTAGTATCATTTACTTTAGATTCATCCTTTTTATCAGGTGTTTTTTGGTCTTGTTTATCAGATTTTTTCACATCTTGTTTATCAGACTTTTTCACATCTTTTTTACTGGATTTATCCTTTTTGGATTGGTCTTCCAATTCTAATTTATGTTCCATCTTGCTTTGATTTTTAACTTCTTTTACGCGTTTAGCTAATGCTTTATCGCGATCGGCTGGTTTCATAACATGAATTGTAAATTGACCATCACCTTGAACGATGTATTCCGTATCAATAGCAGTTTTTTCTATTTGATTATCATCGTCCTTACTAGAACTCAAATCTTCTTGACCTGTTTTTTTCTTTACATCCCCTGGCATAGGTTTTGATTCCACATCTTTAAGTTTAGCTTTTTTAACAGATTGGGAACCATCTTCATCAACAAGACTAATGCCATCTTCTAAAAACTCTACAACGATTTGATTATTTGTATCAGTCTTTTGAATTTCATCATAAAGTTCATTAAAATCTTTATGAACTTTTAAGCGACGTAAAATTTCATCAGTTAAATTATATTTTTGCTTTTCTAATACATAAGGTAATGGGATTTCACCGCCCCCACGCACCTCTAAGGTATACTTGCCAACAGCTTGATCCTCAGGAACCTTAAAGAAGATTTGTTTAACGACCTTCTCACCGCGGAACGGCTCCAACGTTACATCTACAACGATTGTATCACCAGGGGAAACAATGGTTGAAGATGCAGAGGCATCAACAAGCTTAGCTGTTTTCTTATCTTGTGTCACCTCAGTTTCTACAGAGATGTCAGAAATTTCATAATTAATGAATCGGTTATTCATAAGAACGTCGATAACATTATAGAACTCATCAACAGCCTTCTCAGAGATAGAGTCAGAGCTATAGAACATATTAGTTCGCGTCAACGGTTTATGCTCTTTACCTCTTGGTGTGATTGTATAAGAAATGGTAGCCGTACCAGCGCCACTACGATCCAACGTTTTATTCAACATGTTATATAGAGATGTAGCCGCTAAAGTCGGTGTCATCTCACTATCTTCAATAACCTTAACAGAGCTAGTTTTATCACGCCCCATATCAAGGTCTTTCAAATGGAATCGCATAGGGATCCCTGGAGAAATCACACCAGAAACACCTGCAATACCAGCACCTCTATCTTCAGTTACAGAGCCAACTTCCTTGCCCATAGAGCCCAATTTGAAAGCAGCATCATAACTTTTAACTACTGTAAAGATGCTTGCATTATGCATGAAGTAGTTTGAGGAGCCATGTTTTAAGAATGGATGACCAAAGGCAACAATCTTTTCCCCATCTACATAGGTAACAGTACCAATGGCCCCCAGTTTTAGGTCACCATCAACTAGTAATGCTGCTACAGAACCACCGGCTTCTAGAGGTTTAGCAATTTCATCACCACTAGCACTAGCCGTATCATATGTTTCATATTTATATTGTGGCAACTTGGATTTGAAGTAATCCATGGATGCTGCATCAAAGCCATAAGCCATAAGTGGCGTGCCAAGAGGGATCAATTGTTTATCATCCCATGGTTTGGATAAGTTCTTCTCATATGGAATATTCCATAATTTCACCATATCCTCGATAGGGGTAATCATCCCAATCGTACCATCTGCAAAGCCCCAGCCATAAGCAACAGCACCAACGAGCTTACCATTTATATATACAGGACTACCACTCATGCCATGAGCGATGCCGCCTGTTTTTTCCATAACAGGACCAGAGAACTTCGCTAAAATAAGATGACCAGATGGTCCCTTATCCTTCATGACACCAAGTACCTTTACATCAAAGGTAGAAATGGTATCTCCTACAATTACAGTTTTTGCAATGCCTTCCATACCTGTAGTTACATCATTGACAGGCATGAAATCAACAGCCTGTGCAGCTGTAAGTGAAGTACAGAAGAAAAGCGCCAGTATCGCTTTTCTATACCGACGCCAAGAATGAGAAAACTTCATTCCTTCTCTCCTTTATTTACTTTCTACTGTGACAACGATTTGATCACGAGAAACGTCTGAGCCCACTGTAACATTAACCGCCGTTACAGTACCAGTTACAGTAGATTTAGCAGCAGCCATAGGGCCAGCCAATGTCTCTACAGTTACCAATGTTTGACCTTCTGTTACAGCAGAGCCAACAGAAACTGTAGAAGCAACTTTACCTGTTAATACACTTTGGTATGATACAGGGGCCGCCATTACAGAGCTAACACTTAAAATGCCTAAAGCAGCTAATGCCAACACTACTCTTTTCATAACGATCCCTCCTTTTACAAAATTAGTTATGTATTTATAGTATACTAAATTATTACTAATATTTCAAACAAAATTGTATGCAACGAATTCATTTTATAATTACAATATCCTCATAGGTCGTAGGATTTGAAGTCGCTTTATGAACGTATGTATCATTGACTACTAAATCAACACTACCTTGATTCGATAATTCAGCACCATCCACGACGCCTAGTTTGGATAATAGTTGAGCCCCTTCTTGTTGTGTAACCCCTACGGATTGAAGCCCAGCTTTATCAACAGTAAGAACCACCAAATTATGATCTTTAGTAGTTCCTATAAAACTACGAGCTTTATTATGGGTCCCATCAGCACCAACATAGTTACCATTTTTCAAAACCATAGTACCTGCTTGTAAAGCTGCTCCACCAGTGGTATTCACTTGTGCCAACTCCGGTCTATTTTGAATCGTAATCGGTGTGCCCACCTTTAATTTACGTAACGCATCCCTAGATTCTCCATGACCAGATAATACGTATTGGTTTTCTCCAATTTTAGAATTCCCTTTTTGACCACTAACCACCTTGCCATTAGCAACAGTCACTTCGTATCCAAAGTCATTAGTCTTTGTAGATGCCCCATACGCTGATGTATATAGAGTCAAAGCATTTTCTTTACGACTTGTATTAACAGAGGTAATCAGGAATGTATCCTTCTGTGTTTTAGCCTGTAGTAAAGGTCTTTTTTCTTCAATAAAATATCCACGATTTGGTGTATATCGCAAGGTGCCACGGTTAGAAATACGCTCTAAATCAATAGTTCCATCACTTGCTACCGAATAAGGGCGATCAAAACTACTACCTTTTACCTTTGCCCCAATTATAGCAGTATGCGATTGAACTACAGATGATAAGGGTTTACCTTCCGAAACATGAGCGACCACCATAGATGAATCATTGTCCACAGATAATGCAAAGGCTTGGATTTTTCCTTCTGCTACAGTGTTATTAATCTTGCTATACGTAACAGATTTATTTACATCCTTTGTTGTTTGTTGAGCATAGCTAGAAAACAAATCAACTACAATACGCGATGGCTTCTCCAATGTAAATTCATGATGTTGTACATCCTTGTTAGCCGTCAATGTTACTTGCAAAGATCCATTAACAGGTTGTAAGCCAATGCCTTTTAAAACACCTGTTTTTGTATTATTTTGCGCTATAGGACCCGTCAATCCATTTGTAGTACCACCAAGGTTAAGTGTAAGGGCATGTGTGGACTCATTATAAGACTTAGTCCAAGATACAGGCATTTCAGATACATCCAATACAATTCGACTTGTGCCTTCATGATTAGATACACGTACGCCTGTTAAATTCCCAGCCTCAGCATAAGGTATGGTACTGCCTAGAAAACCTAAAACAGCAAAAGTCATATATAAATATCGTTTCATATACAATTCCTCTATAGCGACAAACCATATTAATAAGGTTTATTTTTATACATCAATTTTATGCAATATACTTTTACTATAGTATACATCATAAAGATGAAAATTACAAAAAGAGGGCACTAAAAAACGAAGTTACTATCTACAGTTATTCCAATCATCAATGGCCTAACTATAAATAGCAACTTCGTCAATTTACATAGTATGTCAATACAATATTTTATTGTAATTCATCCAAGGTATCACGCAATTGTGACATTTCATCAAGAGCTTTAGCAACCCCTTTGATAACAGCATATCGTGGAGACTCTACCAAATACGATGCAATACCTACAGAACGTGTAATAACACGATCTAACCCATCGATGAGAGCACCGCCACCGGTAAGAATGATGCCGTGATCATTAATAGCCGCTACAAGTTCTGGTGGCGTTTTTTCTAAAATAGATTTAATTCCTTCTAGAATATTCATCACTTGCGCCTCTAAGGCACGTTGAATTTCTAAGGAATTAACAGCAACCATCTTAGGTAGTCCAGAGCTTGCATCACGCCCTCTAACCTCTATAGTTCGCTCCTTAGCACGACGATCTACAGTCCCGACAGAAATCTTAATCTTTTCTGCTGTTAAAGGTCCAATAACAAGTCTCTTCTTACGACGGATGTAACGGATAATAGATTCATTGAAGGAATCTCCCCCAATGCGAAGGGATTCACTTACAACAACACCCGTATCACAAAGAACTGCAATATCCGTAGTACCGCCACCAACATCGACAACCATGGCCCCAACTTGGTCTGCATCATTGAGACCTGTCCCCATAGCTGCCGCCAATGGTTCCTCTATCAAGACAGTCTTCTTGGCCCCAGTTCTAAGCAAAGCTTCTAAAATGGCCCGTTTTTCAACAGGTGTAATCCCAGATGGTACACATACGATAATACGCGTTTTCATCAATCTAGAAGCAGGCACGACTGAACGAATAAAATACTTTAACATAAATTCGGTCATATCATAATCTGCAATAACACCTGCTTGAACAGGGCGAATAACAGATATGCCTTTAGGTGTACGTCCTATCATAGTACGTGCAGCTTCGCCTAAGGCAAGAATATCCCCTGTTTTATCATCTTTCGCAATATAAGCTGGCTCATCTAAGACTAAGCCCTTACCTTTAGCGAAAATAAGAATATTCGCAGTTCCTAAGTCGATGCCCAAGTCAAAGTTTAATGAACGATTTAATCGTCCCATTAAATCGCCCACCTGCTCAGGACGAACTAGGCGCTTCAAGGTCATAGCTGGTGTAGTTTTTGCAATAGCTACAGTCTCACGATTACGACGTTCCACACGGCGCATCTTCGTGACTCTAACCATGGCTTCACGCATATTGGAAGCTAAATGGCTAGCTTGCTTTGCTACGCCCTCAGAAAGCTTTGTGGACTTGCGTTTTGTCCTACGCAATGGCTTTCGATTAGTGCTAGTTTTAGCATTTTCAACCTTAGCAGCACCTAAGTTTTGTTGCTCGTTGTATAAAGCCGGCCCTTTTGAGCGCCGGCTTCGTTTCTTTTTATTCTGTTTTGGCTCTGTACTTTTATTCGTCAACCCGAACAATATCAGCACCTAACCTTTGCAATTTACCTACGAAATCATCATAACCACGATCGATATGATGTAAACGACCAACTTCTGTTCTACCTTCTGCAGTCAACGCAGCACAAACAAGAGCCGCACCTGCACGCAAGTCTGTAGCATTAACTACAGCACCATGTAAGCGTGGCATACCTTCTACAATCGCTTGACGATTGTCGATATCGATATGAGCACCCATTTTGCGAAGTTCAGCAACATGCATAAAGCGGTTTTCAAATACAGTCTCTGTTACTGTACTTGTGCCTTCAGCGATTGTAGTAAGCGCCATAAATTGAGCTTGCATATCTGTTGGGAAGCCTGGGTATGGTAACGTTTTGATATCAACAGCTTTGATACCTTTACCAGTACTGATAACGCGAATGCCATCAATTTCTTCCTCTACAGTAACGCCAGCTTCTTTTAATTTAGCTACTACTGGTTTTAAATGTTCAGGCAATGCATTTTCTACAAATACGTCACCACCAGCCATAGCAGCTGCAATCAAGTATGTACCAGCTTCGATACGGTCAGGAATAACCGTATGAATTGCACCATGTAATTGAGGCACACCTTCAATGCGAATTACATTAGTACCAGCACCGCGGATATTAGCGCCCATTGCATTTAAGAATGTCGCTAAATCAACGATTTCAGGTTCTTCCGCAGCATTTTCGATAACAGTTTTACCTTCCGCCATAGAAGCGGCCATAATTACATTTTCTGTAGCCCCTACACTTGGGAAATCCAAGTAGATTTGAGTGCCTTTAAGGCCTTCTGGAGCATGTGCATATACATAATCTTCAGTAATTTCAATTTTAGCACCTAACGCTTCGAAAGCTTTTAGGTGAAGATCAATAGGACGTGCACCGATAGCACAACCACCTGGCATGGAGATTTTAGCCTCCCCTTTACGCGCCAAAAGTGGACCCATTACAAGGAAAGATGCACGCATTTTGCGTACAAGCTCATAAGGAGCTTCCGTAGCAGTCAATGTAGATGCATCGAAGATAATTTCATCATCTGCTTTATTACGAGTAATTTTAACCCCCAAAGACTCGATAACTTGGCAAATTGTACCTACATCTTCCAAATTTGGAATTTCAAGTAATTTACTAGGCGTTGATGCTAGCAAAGTACCGGCAATAATAGGGAGTACCGCATTTTTAGCGCTACTAACACGTACACGGCCTTCCAACCGGTTGCCACCTTGAATGATTAGCTTTTCCAACAGAATTCCTCCTACACTTTTATATCGATCATCTTGTATGAACTACAAGACGTTGTATTTATAACGTCATATACTAAATGTTATTATACTATTTTTCGATATATCTCATCAAGAGAATGTGAGAAAATACTGAGAAAAAAAGCCCCTCAATTTGAGGGGCTTAATTCTTATTTTGCTTTTAAGGATTTTAGCTTTTCATCCATATGTACTGTGTCTAAGAAACGAACAGTACCAGTTTTAGAACGCATTACGATAGTATGTGTACGCGCACCACCTGGGAAGTATTGAATAGCATTCAATAAGTTACCGCGAGTAATAGCAGTAGCCGCGAAGATAACATCATCTGTACGAACTAAATCATCCAATGTAAGTACTTGATTTACATCGGTAATACCCATTTCATGACAACGACGAATTTCTTCTTCTGTTTCTGGTTTCAAGCGGGCTTGCATATCGCCACCTACGCATTTCAAAGCAGCTGCAGCCAATACGCCTTCTGGTGCACCACCAGTACCAACAACCATGTGTACCCCAGAACCTTCAATACAACATTCCATAGCTGGGTTAACATCACCATCAGAAATTAACATAATACGTGCACCAAGATCACGGGCTTCTTTCATCAAACCATGATGACGTTCACGATCAAGCATAACAAGTGTAATTTCATCGACATTGCGATTCATTTTTGCCGCTACATTTTTGATATTTTCAGTTAAAGATTTAGTAATATCGATAGCACCTGCACCACGAGGACCAACGCAAAGTTTTTCCATGTACATATCTGGTGCATGTAACAAGCCACCTTTTTCAGCAATAGCCATAACTGCAATCGCACCATTTTGGCCTTTTGCAATCAAGTTTGTGCCTTCAATTGGGTCAACTGCGATATCTACTTCTGGACCACCAGCACCTACATGTTCACCAATGTAAAGCATAGGCGCTTCATCAATTTCGCCTTCGCCGATAACTACTGTACCAGAAATACGAACAGAGTCAAATGCTTGACGCATTGCATCTACAGCAAGACCATCCGCTGCATCCTTTTGACCGCGGCCAAGTAACCGACCACTGCGTAAAGCAGCCGCTTCAACGACACGAGCAAATTCCAAAGATAATGTACGATCCATAATAGGCCTCCTTATAAGTCCTGTGTGTATTGTAATATGACTCTTACATTGAGCCGAATACTTAACTTATTGATTAGCTTGTTTCCAATCTGCCATAAATTTTTCAAGCCCTGCATCCGTCAACGGATGTTTCATAGCTTGCATAAGTACTTTGAATGGCACTGTTGCAATATGAGCACCGGCTTTAGCACATTGTATGATATGCAATGGTGTTCTCACACTAGCTGCAATAATTTCAGTTTCAATACCATGAATAGCAAATATGTCTGCAATATCTTGAATTAATGTAAGGCCATCCATGCTGATATCATCAATGCGACCCACAAATGGGCTCACATAGGTAGCACCTGCACGGGCTGCCAATAAAGCTTGGTTAGCAGAGAAGATTAATGTTACATTTGTTTTAATACCTTCTTTGCTCAACACGGCAACAGCTTTAAGGCCTTCTGGAGTCATAGGCACTTTAATAACTACATTAGAGCCTAATTTTACAAGCTCATGAGCTTCAGCGATCATGCCTTCTGCATCGGAAGCAATAACCTCTGCACTTACAGGACCTTCTACAAGATTTGCAATTTCAGAAATAACTTGTTTTAAATCGCGTTTAGCTTTCACGATAAGGGATGGGTTAGTAGTAACACCATCGATAAAACCAAAAGCATACGCTTCTTTTATCTCATCAAATTCTGCGGTATCAATAAAGAACTTCATCAAATGCCCCCTCTTATTTTGCTGCCTTGATTACTTCTACGCCACCCATGTAAGGAACAAGTACCTTAGGAATTACAACAGAACCATCAGCTTGTTGGTAATTTTCCAAGATAGCTGCTACTGTACGGCCCACAGCAAGACCAGAGCCATTTAATGTATGAAGGAATTCTGGTTTACCTTTAGGTCCACGACGGAATTTAATATTTGCACGACGAGCTTGGAAATCAGTCATATTGGAGCAAGAAGAGATTTCTCTGTACTTGCCTTGAGCTGGCATCCATACCTCTACGTCATATGTTTTAGCAGAACCAAAGCCAATATCACCTGTGCAAAGTGTAATTACACGGAATGGTAATTCCAATAAACGCAATACTTCTTCTGCATTATCAGTTAACTTTTCTAATTCTGCATAAGAATCTTCAGGCTTAGCTAATTTAACCATTTCAACTTTGTTGAATTGATGTTGGCGAATAAGACCACGTGTATCACGACCTGCAGAACCAGCTTCAGCACGGAAGCACGCTGTAAATGCAGTGTAGTATTTAGGCAATTCTTCTTCACTCAAGATTTCACCGCTATGATAATTAGTTAATGTAACCTCTGCGGTAGGGATCAAGAAGTATTCAGTATCCTCTACATGGTACATATCTTCAGCAAACTTAGGCAATTGGCCAGTACCTGTCAATGTCTCACGAGTTACCATATATGGAGTCATCATTTCAGTGTAGCCTTGTTTATCTACATGAAGATCAACCATGAAGTTAATAAGAGCACGTTCTAAACGAGCACCTAAACCTTTATATACTGTGAAACGAGCACCACTCATTTTACCAGCGCGATTGAAATCAAGGATATCAAGATTTTCACCTAAATCCCAATGAGCTTGTACATCAAAGTCAAATTGACGTGGTTCGCCCCATTTACGTTGTTCCACATTTTCATCTTCATCAGCACCAACAGGAACAGATGCATCGCACATATTTGGCAACATCAACGCCGCATCACGTAATTTAGCTTCTACGTCGCGGATACGATTATCAAGCTCTGCAATATCATCGCCTACTTTTTTCATTTCTGCGATTTTATCATCCGCATTTTCTTTATTGCGTTTTAATTGGCTAATTTCTTCAGTTACGGAATTACGAAGAGCTTTTAACTCCTCTACTTTACCAATCAACTGACGACGTTCATCATAAGCGGATACAAAGGTTTCTAAATCGCCATTCGTGTGACGATTATCTAAGTTTTGTTGCACTAAATCAATATTTTCACGGACAAATTTCAAGTCTAACATACTATAAACCTCATCTTCCAACTATGCTACGAACAATATATTCAATACGTTTAAGTATACCATATATTGGTGTATTTATCATTAAATTATAAGCTATCTACTAGATTTCTAATTAATTTTTATGCTATTCATCATCATCTTCTTCTAGTAAATAATCTTTAGCCATCCATTTTCGGGTACCTGTGAAAGAAATGGTTACCCATTTTTCCGTTGGGTTCCCTCCGATTTCTTGGTCAATTTCATTGCGAATTGCATCGATTTCAGCAATCGTTTGATATGGGAAGTTCTTGCGAACTAAAATATCAATTTCAATAATTCGAGTATTCCCATATACTTGTACACTAGAAACGTAATCTTTGAAATTGTACTTTTCCATAAAGCGATCCATAATTTCTTGCACTTCATTATGTAATGAAGTTGGTGCCCATCCCAATACTTGTTTTACGGATGGGATAATAATGCGGAACGCGGATGGTATCATCTGTACGGCCAATACAATGAGAACAATCGGGTCAATATAAGCGGCCCAATCAGCATATTCAGTTCCTTCTAACATAATAGCCACTACAAAGCTGATTAAGATAGCTGCTTCCAGTAAAGCATCAACATACCAACTCACATTATCAAATTTAATTAAATTAGACTGTAAGCTTTTATTAATCCGTCGTACATATAAGTAATAGATTGTGTCAGCGACGGTGAAGAAGATGGCATAATAAATAGCTGGTCCAAAATCTACATGGCGGCCACCCGATATAAGATCTGTAATGCCACTAGATAGAGCGTAAATTACAATTAGTAATATAAAGAAGCCTTCTACGGCAAGTACCAAAGGTTCGAACTGCCAATAGCCAAATTGAAAGCGCTTACTCGTTTCACGGGCTATTAACTTGGCCGTCATGAGCATCATGATTTTAATTACAACATCGACAAAGGAAAATACCCCATCTAATAAGACCGCGCTAGATCCTGTAACAATCCCCATTATAGTGCCACTTACTGCTACAAGGGCCATTAATCCTACGGATTGCATAAGTAACTTCTGTTCTATAGAGCGCCTTGCCCCTAATATATCCATCAAGTACCCCACTTTCTTAATTTATATATCTTTTTATTATACACCACGGGCATTGAAGCGCAACACGAGGTCAAAATAAAACAGGTAGCTTGCATGATATACAAACTACCTGTACTGGCTATTATTTAAATTTTGTTCCTCTTTTTAGCGTTATCAGAGCTGAAATATCAACCTTGGGGATTAGGTAATACGCTGCCCCCTACATAGCGCTTAACGATATGTCGATCATCACCAACATATAACCAACGCTCTAACCGCTCCTCTAAGGTGCGTTCATTTGGGTCAAATAGTGATGTATCATCAATGATAAGGGCATCTAGGTCACAACCTTTTTCAAAGCTACCAACCTTACCAAAGAACTTGCCTCCACCCTTCGTAGCCATATAGAAGGCTTCACTTAATGTGAGGGGTGCATAATTTGAATCTACTTCCACCCATTTCATTTTAGATAATCCAATGGCTTCTGTAAGAACCTTTGCCATTGATACCATATGACCACCAGAAATATCAGAGCCTAAACCAATTGGTATATTCCGTTTCATTAGCTTACGAATTGGTGCAATACCACTTGATAGGTTTACATTGGAATATGGACAATGAGATACCATAGTTTGTGTTTCAGACATACGATCCATTTCTACATCACTTAAATGAATGCAATGAGCCATTACCGTTGGCGTCCGCCCCATCAATTTATGTTCATAATACACATCTGTATAATTTGGTGACTCAGGATGTAATGCTCCTACCCAATCAATTTCACCGTGATTTTCAGATAAATGGGATTGAACTGGTACTTTGTACTCTTCTGATAATGTGCCAAGACCATCCATTAATTCGCTCGTACAAGATGGTACAAAACGAGGGGTAATAATAGGTTTTACCAATGGACCAAATTGAGCCGATGCCTCTAACCAGTCTTTCGTATCCGCTAAGGATTGACTTGTTTCTTCAATCAAGAAATCTGGACTATTGCGGTCCATATTGACCTTGCCTACATAGGCAGATAATCCAGCTTTTTGTAAAAGTTCCATCAACACTAATGTGCTCTCTTTATGGATAGTGCCGAACAATATGCTTCTAGTAGTCCCATTGCGCCATAAGTCTTGTACAAAGGCACCATATACTAGCCGTGCATAATCTAGATTACTAAACTTTGCCTCCTCAGGAAATGTATAGGTTTCTAACCAAGGTAAAAGTTCTTTATCCATCCCAAGGCCACGATTACAATACTGTGGAGCGTGAGCATGCGTATCTACAAAGCCTGGAATGATGAGATTATCACCATAATCAGTGACCTCGCACTCTGCATAAGCTGGCGGAATACTTTCACCACAATATACGACCACACCATCTACGGCAATGATATAGCCATGTGGAATCGATATAAACTCTGAAGGACGCGGTGTATATAATATATTTCCTTTTAAAATAAGTGTCGAATTCATATAACCTCCTCGCGTAATTAGAGCCCTAAAATGCTAAGCTCATATAACACGCTAGTTTTTTCTTTAATAGACTATGCTATATGATTCATAGTATATGCTATTTAAATAGCAAAGTGAATGATGAACGCCACAGTCATGATGTACATAATAGGATGAATTTCATGACGACGGCCCATTGTCAGTTTAATCAATGTATAAGAAATTTTAGTAAATTCCTACAGTCCTTGTATCAAATCGTATAAATTTACATTTCATATTCTTTTTTTAATACATAGCCATATGCTTGTTTATAGCCATTCGATTGTTCAGTAATATATACACCTTGTATTTCTGGCGCAAACCCCGGCAACAGATTAATACCTTCCTCTAAAGCCAAGAAATAGTCGCAAGCTGTCTTCGACCAACGTTCTCCTGGTTGCACACACAATACACCTGGTGGGTACGGAAGAGCTCCTTCAAGAGCAATACGCCCTTCTGCTTCGTGTAGCGGCACTAATTCTCCCTTGTTACGTTGAAACTCAAAATTTGCCTCTTGTGGATTCATGACATAGTTGGGGAAATATTCACGAGAAAATAGCCGTTGTTGTAAGAGGCTTACATTTCTAGACTTATAAAAATCATGCATTTCTTGACATAGCTGACGAATACTATAACCTTTATATTTCTCTATATGACTATAGTAAATAGATGGTAATACTTCCTCCATAGGTGCATCGCGATCTATAAGGTCTTCAAAACGAATGAGTTCCTCCACAAGCGCATCCATCTTACTTTGAGATTCTGCTGGTGTCATAAGGAATAAGATCGTATTTAAATCACATTTTTCAGGAATGATTCGATTTTCCCGTAAATAATTAGCCAGAATATTAGCAGGAATACCAAACGCTTCATATTCTCCGGTCTCTACGTTAATTCCTGGTGTAATCAGTTGGAACTTACAAGGATCGATAAAATACTGCCCCTTACCATAGCCTTTAAATGAATGCCACTTCGCTTCTGGTTCAAAGGCAAAGTAATTTACATCTCCCGCCATGACCTGTGTATTTCCGTCTTCCCATTTTTTGCCATGCACTATCGGTGGCACTAACGGGCGAAGATATTTGCATTGCTTCAATACAGCTTTACGAGCATCAATAGCAACTTCAACACAGTCACGCCACAGTTTTTGTCCCAACTCACCTTCATGGATTTTAGCATTTACATCGAGAGAGGCAAATAAGGGGTAAAATGGCGAGGTTGACGCGTGCATCATAAAGGAGTTGTTAAAACGTTTATGATCTACATAACGGTCTTGCCCCTTTATATGACTATCCTTCTTATGAATTTGAGAGGTTTGAGAAAAACCAGCTTGTTGCTTATGTACTGACTGGGTTACTAAAATCCCATGATCATTGGGCCCTAACTCTAATAATAGGGGACTACAATCTTTCATCATAGGAATAAACTGTTCATATCCAACCCATGCAGAGTCAAAGAAAATATAGTCACAAAGATGTCCTATTTTATCTACTACTTGACGAGCATTATAAATCGTACCATCATAGGTGCCTAATTGAATGACTGCTAGCCGAATAGGACGTTTAGCTCGAGCCTTTTCAGGGAATTTTTCTGCAATCAAAGATCGAATATAACTTTCATCAAAACAATGATCTAAAATACCGCCAATGGAGCCAAATGGATTGCGCGCTGTCTCAAGATATATAGGGGTAGCGCCAGACATAACAAGACCACCATGGCAGATAGATTTATGATTATTACGATCATATAAAATAATATCGCCCGGTGTTAAAAGAGCATTAAGTACTACCTTATTCGCTGAAGATGTACCATTTAATACAAAATAGGTCTTGTCAGCATTATAGACTTTCGCAGCATGCGCTTGCGCATCATAAGCATAACCTTCATGAATTAAAAGATCTCCTAATTTTACATCTGCATTACAAAGGTCTGCTCTAAATATATTCTCCCCAAAGAAATTGTAGAAGGCGCGACCTGTAGGATGTTTATAGAAGAACTGACCACCTTGATGGCCTGGACAATCGAACTGTGAATTTCGTTCTCCCACATAATCGGATAAAGCACTGAAAAATGGTGGTAAAATAGAGGATTCATAATTTACAACTAATTTTTCAATCTCTAATTTGCAGTAGTCCAAACTTGTAGATGAAAACTCTATAATGGATGCTATGTGCTCCTTATATAAAGATAAATCGCTAGTTTCATCAAATCTTAGGACAATAACAGGTATACCAAAGGTATGAATTTGATTATTATTGATAAGCTCTAAATCACAATCACCAATGACAACGGCACCAACATCTATAAAATCTGTATCACAGACAGGAACACATATACGACCCTCTATAGAGCTAATTTGGGATTGTACGGAATCAGATAAAGCAACCTTTAAATGTTTCACAGCCTCCTCCTTTCATAACTACGTATTATTCATATACTACATCAACATATATAGAATAAAATAGGCTCCCTACTCAAAGAATAGGGAGCCTTTTAGTTTTAGATTATTCAGCTGCTTCTTCTTCAGCTTCAATATGCTTAGGAGCTTCTGGTTTCATCAATGGGAACAACAATACATCGCGGATGGATGCAGAGTCTGTTAAGAACATAACAAGACGGTCGATACCAACACCTAAACCAGCTGTTGGAGGTAAACCGTATTCAAGAGCTGTAACGAAGTCTTCATCCATACGGTGAGCTTCATCATCGCCAGCTTCACGTTCTTTCAATTGATCCAAGAAACGTTGTTTTTGATCGATTGGGTCATTTAACTCGGAGAAGCCATTTGCCAATTCACGGCCATAAATGAATGCTTCAAAACGTTCTGTAGCCAATGGGTTTTCACGACTTGCTTTAGCAAGTGGAGAAATTTCTTTTGGATGACCATATACGATAGTTGGTTGAATCAAGTTTTCTTCTACATAATCTTCGAAGCAAAGATTTAAGATTTTACCAATACCATCATTTTCTGTGTATTCTACATTTAAGCGATCTGCAATAGCACGAGCTTCTTCTACAGTTGTGACTGCATCAAAGTCTTCGCCAGTGTATTTTTTTACACCTTCCGCCATTGTGATACGATTCCAAGGTGGAGTCAAATTGATTTCAGTACCTTGGTATGTAATTTCTTGTGTACCGAGAACTTCTTGAGCACAGTAAGATACAAGGTTTTCTGTTAAACGAATTGCATCTTCTACATCGCCATAAGCTTGGTAGGATTCAATAGTAGTGAATTCTGGATTATGACGGTTGTCGATACCTTCGTTACGGAAGCAACGGTTCATTTCGAATACGCGGTCCATACCACCAACGATTAAGCGTTTGAGGTACAATTCTGGTGCAATACGCATGTAAATATCGATATCAAGCGCATTGTGATGAGTAATGAATGGACGAGCCGCAGCACCACCAGGGATAGCATGCATCATTGGTGTTTCTACTTCCATAAAGCCATCACGCATCATATATTCGCGAATTTTTGCAACGATTTGGGAGCGTTTTACAAATGTATCACGCACTTCAGGATTTACAATTAAATCAACATAACGTTGACGGTAACGAAGTTCTGTATCCTTTAAACCATGCCATTTTTCTGGTAATGGACGTAAAGATTTGGATAACAAAGTTAATTTGTTAACTTTAATTGTAACTTCCCCTGTATGAGTTTTAAATACGTGACCTTCAACACCGATAATATCACCGATATCAAGCATTTTTACGTATTTATAAGCATCTTCACCCAATACATCTTTGCGGAAATATACTTGAATATCGCCGGATTTATCACGCATATTCGCAAATGCTGTTTTACCATGGGAACGGATTGTCATCAAACGGCCTGCAATAACTACAGGTTGACCGTCGTATTTCAAGAAGAAGTCATCTTTAATGTCTTTTGCATTATCTTTTACAACAAAACGTTGACCAAATGGATAGATACCATCCGCTTCGTATTCAGCCAATTTGTCGCGGCGAATTTGCATTTGCTCATTCAGCTCTTCTTGTACATTTTTAATTTCTTCACTCATGTTATCGCCTCTTCGTCAGTAAATGTAAATTATTGGATTGCTAACACTTTGAATGTAACAGGACCATCTGGTGTGGAAACTTCTACTTCATCACCTTTACGTTTGCCCAAAATAGCTTTACCTACAGGAGATTCGTTAGAGATACGATTGTTAAATGGATCCGCTTCAGAGGAACCAACGATAACATATTCTAATTCATCATTGTACATTGTATCTAATACAGTTACTTTGCTACCTACGGATACAACATCACCTTTTACGGATTCGTCGATGATTTTCGCAGTGTTAATTTTATTTTCAAGCTCTACAATATGACCTTCGATGAAAGCTTGTTCATTTTTTGCATCATCATATTCAGAGTTTTCACTGATATCGCCATATTCAATAGCAGTCTTAATACGTTCAGACACTTCAATACGACGTACAGATTTATAATACGTTAATTCTTCTTCTAATTTCTTTAAACCTTCGGCGGTAAGTAATGTTTCTTTTACGTCTGCCATGGGTACCCCACTCTTTCTACATATAAATAAAATAAGAAAAAAGTGCCATAGTAAGATGACACCTTATCTTTTATTTCTAAATTATCTCAACCATTATATAAAAATACTGTACATTTGTCAATCTGACTACATTTCAGACAGTATTTTACGATATGATTCTAGCTCATTGTGAAAGCTTGTTACGGTATGAATTGTATTCACACGATTGCGCCAATATGCAGATTCAGGGAGTCCCTTCATATACCAGCCTGCATGAGTTCGTATTTCCTTAACAGCCATACTCTCCCCCTTATATTGACACAATAGATCAAAATGCTTTAACAACATATCGAGACGTTCAATATCAGTTGGCGCCGGTAACACTTCACCAGTCTCTAAATAATGGTGAATGCGACCGAAGATCCAAGGATTACCCTGTGCACCACGACCTACCATTACAGCATCACACCCCGTTTCATCGAGCATGCGCTTCGCGTCCTCTGGCTCCACGATATCCCCATTGCCAATTACAGGCACGGATACTGCCTCTTTTACGGCCTTAATATAGGACCAGTCCGCATGACCACTGTACATTTGTTCCTTTGTACGGCCATGTACAGCAATAGCTGCGACCCCCGTGGATTCGATGCGCTTTGCAAAGTCTACTACATTGATAGATTCACTATCCCAACCAATGCGCATTTTCACCGTTACAGGTACATCGACAGCCTTAACTGCCGCTTCTGCTACGCGTGCCGCCAAATCAGGATTCTTCATAAGTGCAGAGCCATCCCCTGAGGAAACAACTTTTTTAACAGGACAACCCATATTGATATCTACAATATCTGCCCCCGCATCAGCTACAACCTTTGCTCCGATGGCAATCGCCTCTGGATTAGAACCGAAGATTTGCATAGAAACAGGCCGTTCCACATCTTCAAGGCGCAACAATTCATGGGTGCGTTCATTTTTATATTTAATGCCCATAGCGCTTACCATTTCGGTACATACCAAGGCGGCGCCATGCTCTTTAGCAAGTAAACGATAGGCAATGTCGCTAACCCCAGCCATTGGCGCTAATATGGCTTGTCCATCAATTTTGACGGATCCTATTTGCCATTGTTTATTGTTCATATAATTCTATATCCCCTAACAAAAAGGGTACAGCATAAGCTGTACCCGAATGTACACTACTTCGTTACATATACGTAACTATATTATAGTAGCATTATTTATTTCTTTCGTAAATAAGACGTAAGCCTTCTAATGTAAGCATAGGCTCTACATGGTCAATGCAGTCTGTAGCGCTGCTGATAAGCTGTGCTAAACCGCCTGTAGCCACTACAGTTACTTGACCGCCCATTTCAGCTTTCATACGAGATACGAGACCTTCTACTTGGCCTACGTAGCCATAGAACATACCAGATTGCATAGAAGATACGGTGTTGCGACAAATCACTTGACCAGGATCTCTTACATCGATACGTGGTAATTTAGCTGCTCGTTGGAATAAAGCCTCCGCAGAAATTGTAACGCCTGGAGTAATTACACCGCCCATATAATCGCCATTACCTTGAACCGCACAATAGGTTGTAGCCGTACCAAAGTCGATAATGATTAAATCACCTTTATATTGTTCATGTGCAGCCACAGCATTTACGATACGGTCAGCCCCTACTTCACGAGGATTATCATACTTAATAGCAATACCAGTCTTAGTACCAGGTCCAACAATGAGAGGATTTACATTAAAATAACGTAAACATACCCGTTCTAATGTAGGCATCAACGGTGGCACAACTGAGGAAATGATAATATCCTTAATATCTTTCACATTAACCTTGCGATCGTGGAAGAATAAGTTCATCATCAACATGCCATATTCATCGGTGGTCCGAACGCGATCCGTGGAAATACGCCAGTGACCTACAAGCTCTGTCTTGTCGTATACACCGAGAACAATATTGGTGTTCCCCACATCAATTACTAATAACATGAATGCCTCCTATTTGCGCGGACGAATTGACACGTCCCCTGCCACAATACGTTTAACTGTCCCATCAGGGATTCTTACTAATAAGTTACCATCTTCATCAATATCTGTAGCTACCCCTTCATAGGTATTTCCTGGTGCTCTCACTTCAATTTCCTCACCGAGAGTCACCGATAATTGGCGCCATTCATTTAATGTTTCCTCAAAGCCACTATCGAGGACTTCATAATATTGATGTTCTAAGGATTCCAAAATAATTTTAAAAGCTTCTGTCCGTTCAATATCAATGCCTTCCATTGTTAATGACGTAGCAATTAACTTCAATTCTTCTGGTAGTTCTTCTTGTTTAGTCTTAACATTGACACCTATGCCCATAACAATATAGGAAATTTCCTCCATAGAGCCGGACATTTCTGTCAAAATACCAACTAATTTACGACCATTTACAAGGATATCATTTGGCCATTTAATACCCGCATCTGTAAGGCCCATTTTATGAAAAGCCTTTGTTAATGCTACGGCTGCCATCAATGTACACTTCGGTGCTTCTACTGGTGCAAAGTCAGGGCGTAAAATGAGACTAAACCATAGACCTTTTCCGAATGGAGAATACCAGCCCCGCGATAAACGACCGCGGCCAGCAGCCTGTTCCTCTGTAACAACAACAGTGCCTTCTTCTGCACCTTGTTGTGCTAAACGACGAGCTTCAAGGTTTGTAGATTCGGTAGTGTCCATATAGACATACCGTTTGCCAAATACATCTGTTTTTAAGATTTGCTTCATTGCTAATGGACTCAACAAATCAGGTTCCTCCAATAATCGATACCCCCTCTTGGTATAAGATTCTATTTTGTAGCCTTTTTGACGTAATGCTTTGATATGCTTCCAAATAGCTGTGCGCGAAACATGACACGCTTCCGACATATCTTGTCCCGATACGAAACTACCTTGGTTTTGTCTCAAGAATTCTAATACTTCATCACGCATAGTTTAGAGCCCCTTTCTTTGTCAACCTAGGTTTACAATTCGATTGTACAAGTGTACCCTATAAAATGCAAGGATTATTTAAAATAATTAATGGTATAATACATGTAGTATTAAGTTATACCTTATGTAAAAGATAACAATAGTATGGTCTATCATTATCTGGGGAGATATATGCAACAATTTACATTAGAAGAAAAAAATGAAGTTCTAGAGAACCCATTTATCCATATTCACAGAAAACTTGATGTTCTATTAAACATAGGTAAGTTACTTATGGAATGTGGTGCAGATACAAATCGAATCATTGAAGAGATGTTAAAAGCCGCCACTTTTATGGGGATACCTCATAATTATTTAAATATTCATATTTCATATACCACCATCATGGTGAATCTATTGCATAAAGAGCGTTCCATAACAGTTTTTAGAAAAACACCAGTTCATGTTCCCAATATGGCCATGATCAATGCCGTATCTAAACTCACATGGCGCGCCTTCGAACGACATTACTCGCTCACAACCTATGAGCAACTCATTTCAAAATTAGATTCTACTATACCTGTATATCCTGATTGGATAAAGGGTATTGCATGTGCACTAGGTTCTGCAGGGCTCGCCTTTCTATATAGTGGTGATATGATAGCTTTTATAGTAACAATTATTTGTTCTCTAATCGGCTATTTCACACGTACTCTATCCGTGCGTTTAGGCTGTAATGAGTATGTAGGTATTGCATTAGGTGGATTTGCCGCTATGGTTTCTGCCTACGGTTTCTATTCACATATTGAACAGGATTCATTAGTTTATGTTCTTGTATGCTGTACCTTATTTATGATTCCAGGGGTACCTCTTATTAATGCCGTCATTGATACAATAAACAATCATATCTTATCGGGTATTACACGAGCCATTAGAACAATTCTCATCGTAGGTAGTATGACCTTAGGTATGGCCATGGCCTTATACTTTAATCCAATGCCTGCATTTAGTTTTGTAGACATTAAACCTCATGTACTATCCATTGAACAGATTATAGGTTCTTTTATGGCCGCTGCGTCATTCGCTGTTTTATTTAATGCTCCTGTACGCCTCTTGCTCTCAATCGGTATTGGCGGTGTATTATGTGTCTTTATTCGCAATTTACTAGCTGTTGAATTGGGATTCTCTATTGCTGGGGCCACCTTTGTAGGGGCCGCCGTGATGAGCATTATTTATGTAAAAGTTTCTACCTGGCTTAAAACATCTAGTACGATCATTATCGTGCCGTCCGCTATCGCATTAATGCCAGGGATTCTATATTATCGTTTTCTATTCGATATTCTTCACATCAATGCACTCAATGAATCCGGCCTTGTACATATGGTACAAAATGGTGTAACAGGTATTTTAACCATCGTTGGCATCGCCGTCGGTGTGGCCATACCGCATGTATTAGCACAGAAATACTTAAAATCACTTAAGGAACGTCGCATACAAGAATATTTAGCAACCCGTCACATCCATGATGGACAATAAAAAAGAGCTGGTCTCCAAGGAGATCAGCTCTTTTTATTTGGACAGTATCCATTATTTAATTTCGTTAGAAGGTGTTTCACTAGGCGCTTCCACTGTAGAAGTGTGCTCATTAGCGTCAACAACCTCTGGTACTACAATACCTGCTGCTTCTAACGTAGCTTTAGGTTCCTCTATTTCAGGGGCTTTTGTTGTACCATATTTGTAAAGATTATCTACCGCTTTTGCATCGATTGTTTCTTCCTCTAATAAAGCATTTGCCATATCATGTAAGAATTTCTCGTTATCGCTAAGAAGTTTTGTTACATCTTTATAAGCATCTTCAACAATACGATGAATTTCAGTATCGATTTTTGCAGCAATTTCTTCACTGTAGTTGCGTTCATGGCCAAGGTTTTTACCTAAGAATACTTGTTCTTGTTGTTCACCAAATACGATTGGGCCAAGCTCATCACTCATGCCCCAACGCGTTACCATGGCGCGCGCTGTATTCGTTACACTTTGAAGGTCACCAGAAGCACCTGTACTGATTTCATCCAAAATCAAGGCCTCTGCCACACGACCACCAAGAGCTACGCGAATATCCGCTAATAATTGAGATTTTGTTTTGTAGTTTTGTTCCTCTGTAGGAAGCATCATAGTGTAACCACCTGCTGCGCCACGAGGAATGATTGTTACCTTATGAACAGGATCTGCATGAGGCAACAAATGTGCCACAATGGCATGACCAGATTCATGGTACGCTGTTAACTTGCGATCCTTATCACTCACAATGTGACTGCGGCGTTCAGGACCCATGCTAACCTTTTCACTAGCTTCTTCAACTTCAGCCATAGTGATTACTTTTTTGTTAAGACGAGCCGCTAATAGAGCCGCTTCGTTTAACAAGTTACTTAAGTCGGCACCAGTAAAGCCTGGTGTTTTCTTCGCAATTGTTTTCAAGTCTACATCGTCAGCTAACGGCTTGTTACGAGCGTGAACTTTTAAGATTGCTTCACGACCGCGTAAGTCTGGACGACCTACGATAACTTGACGGTCAAAACGACCTGGACGCAAGAGCGCTGGGTCAAGAATATCTGGGCGGTTTGTAGCTGCGATGGTAATAATACCTTCGTTGGCACCGAAGCCATCCATTTCAACGAGCAATTGGTTCAATGTTTGTTCACGTTCATCGTGACCACCACCAAGACCTGCGCCACGTTGGCGACCAACCGCATCAATTTCGTCGATGAAGATAATACATGGCGCATTCTTTTTCGCTTGTGTAAAAAGATCACGTACACGAGATGCACCAACACCTACGAACATTTCTACGAAATCAGAACCGGAAATCGTAAAGAATGGTACACCTGCTTCACCAGCAACAGCTTTAGCAAGCAATGTTTTACCTGTACCTGGAGGTCCTGCGAGCAATACACCTTTCGGAATTTTAGCACCGATAGTTGTAAATTTACCTGGATCCTTCAAGAATTCTACTACTTCTTCTAATTCTTGTTTTGCTTCTTCAGCACCTGCTACATCTTTAAAGCTAACCTTTACGTTACCTTCACCCATCAATTTAGCACGGCTTTTACCAAAGTTCATCACTCGGCCACCGCCACCTTGTGTTTGTTGCATAATGAAGAAGAACAACACTACCAAGATGATAATAGGAATAGCAGAACCTAAAAGGCTCATCCACCAAGCTGGTTGCTCAGGTGGGGCTGCTGTAATTTCTACGCCATTATCTTGTAATGTTTTGATTAATGTTTCATCACTTGGCGCATAAGAATTGAATTCTGTTCCATTTTTTAGTTTACCTTTAATACCATGATCATTGGTAATCGTTACGGACTCAACCTTTTTCTGTTGTACTTGTTGAATAAATCCTGTGTAACTTAATTCAGATTTATTCGCACTTTGACCAGAGAAAGCGTCAATGGCGATAACGAAAGCGGCAATGATAAGTAAATAAAGGACGATATTTTTTGTAAATCGACCCAAAAGATTACCCCTTTCAATAATAATTTTTAGTTGTATAAACGAATTGAGTACATCTCAATGAGAGATGCACTCATATATTATATCATATTTTTAATTTTGATACATTTCTTCCTTCAAAATACCGATATATGGTAAGTGACGATATTTTTCTGCGTAGTCTAAACCATAACCAATAACAAAGTAATCAGGAATAATAAAGCCTACATAGTCAACATTTACGTCCATCTTACGGCGATCTGGTTTATTCAACAACGCTGCAAGGCGCACGCTTTTAGCCCCACGAGCATGTAAATTTTCTAATAAGTAATGTAATGTTGTACCAGTGTCTACGATATCTTCAACAACGAGTACATGCTTACCCTCTACAGAGCGATCTAAATCTTTTAAAATTCGTACTACCCCTGTACTTGTTGTGCCGCTGCCATAGCTAGAGCAAGAAATAAAGTCAAAACTTACATCTACACTATCATCAATAGCGCGTGCTAAGTCTGTAAAGAAAACGACAGCGCCCTTTAACACCCCTACAAGCACGACTGATTCATTTTTATAGTCTTCGCTAATTGCTTTACCCAACTCTGCTACACGAGCTTGTAATTGTTCCGCTGTATATAAAATCTCTTTTGCATCTTGATGCATCTATATGACCTCCACGATTCATATTAATGTTCGCAATATACTTTTATTGTATCACATTGAGCGGTTACTTTTATACTTTTAATAGTGAAAGTTTTCTCTTCCCCGGTGTTAACAATATCGAGTAATTGATCTTGATGAGCTGATGTCAGCGTTATATCTGAGTCCACAGCACCCACTAAGCGCTGCCATAAGCGCCGTTGTATCGCCAATGATTCTTGCCGTAAGGCACGGCGAGATAAGCTCACCCCATCAGCACCTATAGTCACAAGTTTTTCAAAAGCTTGCTCCGTTAAATCAGACATAACTAATACATCTTCATGTACGGAATTTCCCAATCTAGCAATAGCATCTACTACATTAGGGTTAATAGCTTCTAACTCAGGTATAATGCGATGCCGAATCCTATTTCGTTGGTATCGCACATCTTCATTCGTACAATCAACACAATAGGAAATCCCCTTCACCTCTAAATAAGCCAATAAGGTTTCTTTTGTAACATCTAACAGTGGTCTAATTACAGGAGTAGCATATTCAGAACTTACTACGGTCATCCCTGTCAACCCATTTAATCCAGAACCTCTGATGATATGTGCTAGAATCGACTCCGCTTGATCATCCTTGTGATGAGCCACCGCAACATAATCATAGTTTTCAGACTTTGCAACCTCTGTAAGCCATTGATACCGTACTTGGCGTCCCATAGTTTCTTCAGATGTTTTTTGTTCCTTGCTCAAGCGAGGCACATCAAATGTAGCAGAATAAAATGGTAGTCCTAAAGCTTCCACTTGATGTTGGAGCCACAAAACCTCTTCCTTGCTTTCAGGACGAATGCAGTGATCTACGATAGCCACACCTATTTCATACGTTGTATGCCGATGTATGGCAATGTCTTTCAATAAGTGCAATAGAGCCATTGAATCAGGCCCACCGGAGCACGCCACTAAGATTCGACTATTTTCTGGAAATAAATTATGCGATTTTAAGGTGTGATTAACGGTTCGAACGAGTGCTTTCACATTCACGGGCCATCGCCTCCATACCATCTTGATCGCTCACAAATACATGAGGAACCTCATAGGCATCCATAAAGGACGTCAAAATTTCTGCACCAGCTACAATGATATCAGCACGGCCTGCAGGTAAACCTTTTACCTGTAATCTCTCGTCGCGACTCATGTAACGCAAGTTTAGAATAATGCCCTCTACTGTTTCACGACTTAATTTATGACCTTGCACCTTTGTACCATCATAATTTTCAAGGCCTAAATCTATAGCAGCTAGCGTCGTTAATGTACCACCGATGCCAATAAATTCACCAAATTCGCCTTGAATCATCATTGGGTCCCAAAGGAATCGAGTTTCTTCCCATACCCGTTGAGGCCCTTCGTCAGACATAGATTGTAAACGCACCGCTCCCACTGGATAGGAACGACTCCAATATACGCCGTCTTTATTTCCTAAAGCGAGTTCTGTACTACCGCCACCAATATCGATAGTCGTATAATGACGACCATCATTCAACTGGTCTCCCAAGGCACCATTAAATCCATAAATTGCTTCTTCATCACCTGATAAAATTCGCCATTCCATAGGGCAGTATTCGGTGATTCGTTCCATAAATTCAAGCCCATTTTGAGCCTCACGAACAGCGCTAGTAGCAAAACCAAAGCAATAGTCCGCACCATATTGGTCTGCCAATTTTTTAATATCCTTAAAGGCCTGATAGGATGACTCCATCGATTCAGATCGCAATGTGCCATCTGCATTTCGTTGTCCCAACCGAGTAGTCCATAACTGTTTTGGCTCATAGTGCCATATATTATTTTCATAGGTAGCCAATAATAAGCGCACTGAATTAGATCCAATATCGATAATAGCTAACTTCATAATCGCTCCTTACATAATTAGTATTCTTCTAACACTATTATACTGTTAAAGCCTATACATAAGTAAAGAGATGGCTCAATGCCATCTCTCACTATTAATCTCGACGACCGCCTCGGCCTCCGCGTTTACCTTCTGTATTGCGTTTTAAATCGTGTAATCGTTCATTGCTATCGCGCAAGAATGATTTCATCTTTGCTTCAAAAGCCTCTGTACTTTGTTTAGATTGAACACGACGAGGACGTCGTTCTTCATTGACTGTCTCTTTAGGCTGTGTTTGACGAATAGAAAGGCCAATTTTATTACCTTCAATAGATAAAACCTTAACCTTTACTGGATCTTCAACCTTTAATACGGCATTAATGTCTTCGACATATCCATGAGCTACTTCAGAAATATGAACTAGACCCGTTTGTTTCTCTCCTAAATCAACAAATACGCCGAACTTTGTAATACCGGATACGGTACCATCAATAATGTTACCAACTTCGATTGCCATGCAACCTCCTAATTAATGCGGAAACCTCAAACTACAAACTAATGCGAATCTAAATTATTAAAGTTGTCCTTATTTTACATAAGGTACTTCACCAGGTTTAACAAGGCCTAACTCCTCTCGAGCCACCCCCTCGATGGTCTTTGGATCTTGCAACTTTGCCTTTTCCTGTTCTAGTTCTTCATTTCGCTGTTTTAATTCTTGCAATTGTTGCTCAATATGTTGTTTTTCTTGATATACAGCCACCAAGCGATAGGCTTGCCCTAACAATAGCAGCACCATAATCCCTATACCAATTCGCTTGATCCACATGAGGATAATACGTTGATCCTGCGCTTTGCGATTAGGGCGAACCCGTTTGCGCGGCCTTTTTGGACGTTGTACTTCCATAGTGTCTTGACTCATAATGTCCCCCAAAAATATTCATCATCTGTATACTGTCATTTTTTAATTATATCATAGAACCTTGTTAGGGACTAAATAAAATTATCTATAGTTTCCTTTAAGTCTATATATTATCTCTATATATAGATATTTATTATCAGCACTAGATCAGCATTAGACTTATATAACAGATACGAGCCTTATAAAGACTCTGCTTTATGAGCGTATTCACGAATAACAGCGCAAGACTTTTTAAACAAAGCCAATTCCTCTTCGGTAAGCTTTAATTCAAATACATCTTCAATGCCATCTTTACCAATAACTGCTAGTGTAGATGCAAAGATACCTTCTTCACCATATTGTCCATCTAGATAGCAAGAACATGGCAATACTTTCTTTTCATCATGGAATACAGCGCGAATTAATTCTGTAGTTGCACTGGCAATGCCAAATTCTGTGGAACCTTTACCGGCTAATACATGATAACCACCAATTTTAACATCATCTAGCACTTGCGTATAGTCAAGTGTAGGGAATCTATGAGGCAATTCTTGTTGTAATTCTACAAGAGGTTTTCCTTGTACATATACATGAGACCATGGCACCATAGCACTGCCGCCATGTTCACCTAAGCAATATGCTGTAATTGTACGATTACTGATATTAAAAATGCGAGCCAATTCTTTTTGTAACCGTGCAGAATCTAAAGCTGTACCACTGGAAATAATGCGTTTTGGATTCCAATTTAAATGTTTACATAAATATGTAGCTACAACGTCAGCAGGATTAGAGATAGAAATAATAAACCCATCAAAACCAGACTTTTTAATTCGAGGGATGACATCCTTTAGAACCTCAACGGTATCACCAAGACTTTCTAAGCGATCTTGGTATAAATTTGGTAAAGGACCTGCACTAAATACGAGAACATCGCAATCCCCACATTCTTCAATTGGGCCAGCAGTAGCTGTCACTTTGTGAGGAATGTAGCTAACCGCATCATTGATATCCATGGCTTGTGCTTTAGCTTTTTTCTCGTCAATATCCATCATATACAATTCATCTACTTCACCTTGTAGAGCAAGGGAAAATGCTACATGAGAACCTACATGTCCAGTGCCAATAATACCTACTTTACGTAACTTCATAAGGGCCTCCTACCTGTAGTACTAAAAGATATCTATCCTCTAATACGCTTCCACTTAAATCAACGGTTACAAATATATGAACCGATAACCTTAAGCTATATTAATATACCTTAAATTTAAAATACATAAACTATTATATACCTATTTTCTCATAGGTATATAGGAAAATGGATATAAAGCGATAAAAAAAGACCAGTATAGGAAATCCTATACTAGTCCTTACCTTATATAATTAATCTCGTCCAGTAAAGAAGCTGACTACAGCAATCACGATAACTGCACCAACGATGGACGGAATCAATGCCATGCCCGCAAGGCTTGGACCCCATGTACCAAGCAACGCTTGGCCTACGGAAGCACCAACTAAGCCAGCAATAACACGAAGAATAATCCCCATACTTTGCGCTTTTTTAGTAATGCGACCAGCTACAAAACCAATGAAACCGCCTACAATAATTGACCAAAGCATAATATACCTCCTATAAAGTCATCTCATCAAGATTAAGAGGGAATAAATCCTTGTTCTCCATCACTTGTGGTGACTTTTCTAAATATTGCTTTCGCATTGACCATAAAATCTCTAAATCCTTTGGATCTAACTTGGACAATGCATATATCATCGTGAAATCTGAACCATAATGGCCACGCAAGCTATCAGGTACACCTTTAGGTCCTTCCCCACCGAGACGATTATTAAAGAACCCTTGTATACGTCGATTATCTAAATCAATGATAATGAACCCTGACGCATCATATACATATAATGTATGATTGACACGTTTCAAGGCACGTACCGTATTCGTTATAAAATACTGGTCCTTCATGTCGATGAGGGATGACTCATAACCAGAATGGTAAAAGTCACCATAGTAATGAGCCCCTCTATCAGTAGATTCCAATAAATCCTTAAGTATGGATTGTTCTTGACTACTAAAATCAGAGAAAGTTTTTACCGTAGTAATCTCTCGTAAACCACGTTGGTAATTCTCTGTCTTCGGTGGCTCTATATGTTGACCACGGAAGCTAACGGGCATCAACCGAAGTGTATTATCAGATAGATTATAAATACCGTAGCCTTCATAACCTAAAAAATAAACTTTTGAATCCATAGACTTCATCGCTAATATTCGTTTTGAAATAATGGCATCACTAGAATTTACTAATGTATGCTCTTCTGGGTCTATGCGTACTGTTTTACTGTCGTAATTGCCACCTACTGCAAGCCAATAGGACAGCCCCACTACAATTAATGCTAGTATGCACAAACCGATACGTTTTATATTCATTTATACTCCCTATAAATCCCCAAGCATAAAACGTAATAATATATTGCCATTACAGTAAGTCCCTATTAATACTATCCCAATTCTAGGTATAACTGTAAATTTTATCTTTAATATTTTTGTGTATTTCTATGCCAAACTTAATGTAGCTAATCGCTCGCTAATTGACATACCCTTATAGGTAAAAGTTGGTAACAACTCATGTAAAGGTTCTAAGACAAAGGTTCTATCCCAAAAATAAGGATGCGGTATAGTTAGAGTTTCATCACAAATGGAAATCATAGAACCGGCCTCATCAAAAGCCAAAATAATATCTAAATCTAATGTACGTGGTCCCCAGTGAATAAGTCGTTCACGACCAGCCCCTTGTTCTAAGGACTGAAGTACACTTAACATTTCATGCGGATCCAAAGTACTTTTACAAGACCACATGCCATTAATAAATGAAGCCTGATCTGTATATCCCCAAGGTTCCGTTTCTATCAAAGAAGAACAAATAACCTCCGAAACTGACTCATGCCCTTGTAATGACTGAAAAGAGGAATTAATATAGCCTCTTTTATCACCTATATTTGAACCTACACTGATGTAATAGGTATACATCAAATTTGACCTCTTGTAGTGACAACCTCAACATAATCTAGGATACCAGCAATAGGTACAGACGGTTTGCGCACCGTTACAGATAAGCCAACGATACCTTGATAATGTTGGTATAAAGAGTCGGCAATAAGTGCACCCAAACGCTCTAATAAATTATGTTTTTCTCCAGTCATAACAGATTCTACAATGTCATATACCTCTACATAATTGATAGAATCCTCTAACTGGTCACTTTGACCGGCCTTTGTAAGATCTGTAGTAATTTCAACATCTACAAAGAATCGTTGTCCCTGTTCTTGTTCAGATGCCAAATTTCCATGAAATCCGTAAAATGCCATGTTCTTTAAAACGATTTTATCCATTATTCACCTCGTAATAGGCCATCTGCTACGGCCAAGGCACGTTTGTGCATTTTCACATTATGAACACGCACCATATCAACACCTTGGAATACGCCCGTAATACAAGCAGCTACCGTACCTTCATCACGATCTTCTGGTGGTAAACCACCCAACATGGAACCGATGAAACGCTTGCGGCTAGGAGCAAGTAAAATAGGATACTCATAAGCCGTTAACTCACCTAAACGTTGCATAACTTCAATATTTTGTTCTTCTGTTTTACCAAATCCAATGCCTGGATCAAGCCAAATTTGTTGTGGTGTTACACCAACCTTTAAGGCTTTATCTACAGCAGAGAAGAAGTATGCCTTCATATCTTCAATGATATCACCATAGTTTGTGTCATTGCTATTGTGCATAATGATTACTGGCACCTTATATTTTGCTGCTACTGCTGCCATATCAGGGTCATAATGTAATCCCCACACATCATTTAAAATATGGGTCCCTTTAGAAAAAGCATAATCTGCAGTTTTAGCATGGTATGTATCGATAGATACAGGAACTGTAGATGCATTAAGTACAGGATCTATCAATTGAGATAAGCGTTCAATTTCTTCATCCGCTGTCAACGGTGTACAGCCTGGACGCGTAGATTCAACACCTAAATCGATAATATCAGCGCCATCTTCAATCATTTGTGTTACATGCGCTGCTGCTGCCTCAGGGGTATTAAATTTACCACCATCAGAGAAAGAGTCAGGCGTACCGTTGAGTATCCCCATGATAAGGGTACGATCGCACAAAGATAAACTTTTGCCATCATTCCATGTATAATTTCTACGTTTAAACATTTGCCTGTCCTCCACCTAACATTGCTAACGCTTCATCACGTAACGTACCTGTCTCTGCTAGCACGCCACGGCTTTCTAATGTAATCACCTTTGAATCTTGCTGCATAGTTCCTTTGATGAGCATACATAACTGTGTTGATGTAATGCGCACAAATACACCATGAGCAGATAAATCATTCATAATGGCATCTGCTAATTCCGACGCCAACCGCTCTTGTAGTTGCGGCCTCCGACTAAGGATATTAACAATATCTTGAAACTTGCTAAGACCTGCCACACAGCCATCCTTCGGTTGATACACAATATCAACGGTCCCAAAGAATGGTAACAAGTGGTGCTCACACATGGAATAAAACGGAATGCCTGTAACCGCTACAAGCCCCTTGTAATCAGTACTAAATGTTTCACCCCATGCAGATTTTGTATCTAGGCCTACGCCACTGAATAATTCACTATATAATTCTGTTACACGACTTGGCGTTTTCTCTAGCTCTGGTGCCTTTGTATCAACAGATAAAGCTTCTAAGAATTGCTTTATCCCGTCCTTTGCACGTTGATTCATCGGTCCTCCTAAACGATCTTTGTCGTCCAATCTTCAATATTCCAAATATCCGTAACCCAATCTTTATAAAATTCAGGTTCATGACTTACCAAAACGATGGTTCCTTTGAACTCACGTAAGGCACGGCTCAACTCTTCCTTCGCATAGATATCTAAGTGATTTGTCGGTTCATCTAATACGAGTACATTGTACTTATTCTGCATCAACTTGCACAAGCGAACCTTTGCATTTTCACCACCGGATAAGACGCGCATTTGAGATGTAATATGCTCGTTAGTAAGGCCACAACGAGCAAGTGCTGCACGTACTTCTGCATTAGTCATTGCTGGATACTCGTTCCAAATATAGTCTAGAGCAGTTTCAGAATTAGATGGTGTATCTTCTTGAGCAAAATAGCCAATTTGTAAGAAATCACCTTTTACCAACTCACCGCTCACCGGTTTTAATAAACCTAAAATTGTTTTCAACAATGTCGTTTTACCTAGACCATTAACACCGCGAATGGCGATTTTTTTATTTCTTTCAATTTGAAAGTCTACAGGTCTAGTCAACGGTTCATCATAACCTAACTCCAGACCAAAAGCCTCTACGATAAAACGACTTGGCGTACGACCTTCTTTAAAGCTAAAGGAAGGTTTAATGTACTCTTTTGGTTTTTCCAAAATTTCCATTTTCTCCAAGCGCTTAGCTCGAGAATTGGCCATGCCACGCGTTGCAACGCGAGCTTTATTACGTTGGATGAAGTCCTCCATACGCTCAATCTCTTGTTGTTGACGCTCATAAGCCTTAGCCGCTTGTGCCTTTTTCACTTCGTAAGCAGCTTGGAACTGATGATAATCGCCAGTATAACGCGTTAAGACCGCTTGCTCGATATGATAAATAACATTAACTACAGAATTTAAGAACTCCATATCATGAGAAATCAGGATAAAAGCATTTTCGTAGTTTTGTAAATAGTTTTGCAACCATTGAATATGCTCTACATCAAGATAGTTTGTCGGTTCGTCCAATAGCAAAATAGTTGGTTTTTCCAGTAATAGTTTTGTAAGCAAAACCTTTGTACGTTGACCACCACTGAGCTCTGTAACATCTCGATCGAGCCCAATATCCATAAGACCAAGCCCTGCAGCGGTACGTTCGATAACCGCATCAATTTCATAGAAGCCACGTTGCTCTAGAATTTCTTGCCATTCTCCAACTTGTTCGAGCAGTTTATTCATCTCATCTTCGGATACATCACCCATGCGATTATAAGCGTCATTAATCTTTTGTTCCATCACGAATAAATCATCAAAGGCGCGTTGCAATACGTCGCGGATAGTCATCCCTTTTTCGAGGACTGCATGTTGGTCCAAGTACCCAACAGTGACTTGGTTGGACCATTCAATTTTACCTTCATCAGGAGGAATTTTACCTGTAATGATATTTAGGAATGTAGACTTGCCTTCGCCATTGGCACCAATGAGGCCTACATGTTCGCCTTTTAATAAGCGGAATGATGCATCATCTAAAATTTGTCGCGCTCCAAAACCATGGGTTACATTTGAAACGGTTAAAACACTCATATCTATCTCCACCGGAATAAAAGCCGTCTTGTTGAAGACGGCTTGTTTCATACTTACTTAAATATTATATCTATTGTACCTTTTTGACCTCTATATGTCAAAAATTGAACATCACTTACACATCGCATAACGCAAGGCTACAACAGCCATAATCTTAGCGCCCTTAATCGCTTGTGCCAATCCATAGTCAGAACCAGCTGCACAAGTAAACTCTGGCGTATGCGCTTCTAAGCCTAATCCAATCTGTAATGTAGGTTGCGCTGTTGGTACTTCATAGGATACATTCCCTACATCAGTGCTACCATCTGCTTCATCATCAGGCAAGATACGAGGCGCTTCATCAAACTCAGTCATTACATCTGTAAAGAGATCTAATAACCGTTTATCTTGACGCATATCCTTAAAGAGAGGCTCATAGTGATGCATTTCAACTTGAGCACCGTAGGAAACTGCGATCTCCTGAGCTGCCTCTTTAATAGCTGGCAAAATAATACCTTCTAAATCATCTACTGTACTGCCGCGAACAGTCATACGAATCGTCGCCTTAGAAGTTACCACGTTTGGCGCCGTACCAGCTTCAGTAAAGATGGCACCTACAATAGCCCCTTTAGGGAATGTTTTCTTTAACTCTTTGATTCTTTGATATAAATCTACAGCACAATCTAGCGCATTAATACCGGAATCAGTAAGTGATGCAATATGACAAGACCGTCCGTGGAATGTAACTTCTAAGGGATGTGTTGCTAATGATGTGCCACCCACCTCATTTTCACCGCCTGGATGAATGATGAGTGCTGCCTCATAGCCTTTAAATAGGCCTGCCTCCGCCATATATACCTTACCACCAATGGTTTCCTCTGCTGGACATCCAAAGAAGGTCGTTCCCCATGTTTCTGGTGCACATTGACTAAAAGCAACCGCAGCGCCTAAACTCATCATAGCGATGAGATTATGTCCACAACCATGCCCGAGTTCAGGTAATGCATCATACTCTCCTAAAAAGGCCATTTTATGATGTGCCTTACAATTATAGTCGCCCCGTAATGCCGTTTGTAACTCTGGCAGATCAGTTAAACCAACTTGAGATGAAAAATTATGGTTCTCTAAAAATTGATTAATTACGTTAACTGCTTTATGCTCTTCTAACCCCAATTCTGGATTATCGTGTAAATATAATGAAAGCTTACGCAACTCATGTGCCATATCATCTATAATGGCACAAGCTTGCGCTTCTCGTTCTTGTAATGTCATAACTCCCCTTTATAATATCTAGTCTATACTGTCTATGAAATATTCTATCTATAGTGTTTACTATGTATTCTATTTATTATGTATTCTATCTAAGAAGAATCCGTCTATTTCGAATAGGTATGAACAATGATAGTGTTTGAAATATATCTAAAGTTAATCGTTGCACCTAATGGTAGTGTTTGATGCGGCGTTCCATGCCCCGTAGGCACATAGCATACAAAGGGCTCTGGTAATTCAGGATTCCTATTGTCCTCCATGTAGCGCAGTGCTTTATAGCCTAAATCGTAATCACGTTCATCTTCATCACCTTCACAGTCTGTAAAAGTACCAATAACTAAACCTTTTATACGACTCAACAGCCCACTTAAACGCCACTGTTGTAACATGCGATCAAGCTTGTACGGTGCTTCCCCTACATCTTCAATGAATAGTAAGGTATCCTCCCAAGATTCATCCTCTAAAAAATAAGGCGTTCCTGACAGCATAGATAACATCGTCATATTGCCACCTCGTAAAATTCCTTCCCCTAGCTCAGTACCAATGGCACCACGCGGTGGTTCAGGTAATGGTTCTATAACTTGTAATTTACCTTCTAAAGCTTCAAACAATGCATCTATATCTGCCTTACGTTCTTCTTTAAAGTCGACCCCCATCGGCCCGTGATACGTAATAAGTCTACTATATCGATTAATAGCCATGTGAAGAGCCGTGCAGTCACTATACCCGACAAAGGCCTTACGATATTTACGAATGGCCTTATAATCTAGCAAATCTAGATATCGCATTGTTCCATAACCACCGCGCAAAGCTAGCACCGCATCACATGGTGCGGCGGTCATCATATATTGAAACTCGTGAGCTTGCTCCTCTGGTGTACCACCATAGAGGCCTTTACGATGTGCACTTTCACCAAAGAGCACATTATAGCCCCTTGCGTTACAAATGTCTTCTATTCTATGTAAATCTTCATTGCTTGCACTAGCAGGAGCCATAATACCTATGGTCATCCCAGGCGCTAAGCGCTTTGGTTCAATCCAGTTCATATATCCTCGTAAAATATAACAAAAGACGTACACAATGTGTACGTCTTAAGTGTATCTTATTTGTATGCTTTTTTAAAGTCAACAAGGCCCAATGTAGTCCAGAAATAATTTTGAATACTTCCGTTTGTTACATATGGTTGTGTTGTAAAGTATAATGGCATTACTAGAGCTTCATCAAAAATCATCTTTTCTGCTTGATGCATCAATGCATCGCGTTCAGCCCCATTTTGTGTCGTACGAATACGAGCGATTAACTCATTATAGTCTTCACTATGGTACTGACTATCGTTGTCTTCCGCAGAGAATACTTCTAAGAAGTTTTGTGGATCACTGTAATCCGCAACCCAAGAAGCACGAGCTACTTGGTATTTACCAGCTTCGCGATCAGCTAAGAATACCTTTGTCTCTTGATTTTGTAAGCGCACATCTGCACCAAATGCATTTACCCATGCATCCTGTACAGCTTCAGCAATCGCTTTATGTAATTCGCTTGTGTTATACAAAATCGTAATTGGAGGCAATGGATGATTCTTATCATAGCCAGCTTGTTTCAAGATTTCTTTCGCTTGCTCTACATCTTCGTAAACGAGATAGCTACCAGCTTCACGGAAGTCTTCACGACCGTTGCTTTCAAGCATACCGTATGGAACAAATGCATAAGCTGCCTCTTTACCGCCACGAACAATATTGTTAACGATATTAGCACGGTTGATAACCATGGAGAATGCTTTACGTACTTCAGGGTCTGTGAAAGGTTCTGCTTTCACATTAAATACGTAATAATAGTTACCAAGCATAGGTCCAATATGTAATAGACCAGCCTCTTCTAAGCGTTTTTGATCCGCTACAGGAGGCTCAACAGTCATATCTGCTTCGCCACCTTCAACCAATGTAAGGCGTGTGCTTTGGGATTCACTAATAGGCCAATTCATCTTCTCTGTTTTTACGGAATCCGCATCCCAATAATTCGGGTTCTTAACGAAGTCCATTTCCCCATTATGCTTCCAAGATAATAAGCGGTATGGACCATTAGACACAAATGTATCTGCATTAGCAGCCCAGTTTTCATGAGCTTCTACAGCCTTTTGACTTACTGGATAGTAACTATGAGATGCTAATAATTTTAAGAAATAAGCTGTTGGATTTTCTAAGGTAACCACCAATGTATCATCATCGATGGCCTTAACACCAACGTCTTCAGCTTTGGCATCACCATTATTAAAGGCTTCGCCATTTTTTAATACATATAACATATATGCATTGTCCGCATGGACTTCAGGGTCTAATACGCGTTTCCAAGCGTATTCAAAGTCATGAGCCGTCAAAGGCTCTCCATTAGACCATTTTAAATCTGGTCGTAAATGGAAGGTATACTCGCGACCATCATCAGAAATATCCCAACTTTTAGCAAGTGCTGCCTCTGGTTCACTTTCATCATTTAAACGAACTAACCCATCAAATAATTGGAGTTGAACCGTAGCCTCCGGAGAGGTAGTAGACTTTGCTGGATCCAATGTGGATGGTTCCTGCTCAATAACATATCGGATTGTATGCTCATCAATTGGTTGCTCTCCGCGAGGATAACCAAATACAAACAAGAGCACACTTACCCCAAGAGCAAGGACCATGAGTTTTAACAAATTTCGTTTATCCATCATGGCAATGCTTCCTCTACAAATTCTTTCATGATACGCCCTACTCGAGCGCCTAACTCTTTACCTCGGTCATTATCAATATCGCTCATCAAAAGGATAAAGCAAAAATGACCTCTAAACGTTTCCAATATGCCCCCATCATGCTCTACGCGATCAAGGGATCCTGTTTTATGGTGAAAGCGTACATCTTCCCCCCAATAAAACGGCAAAATATCACGGAATTGTTGGCGACCTAAAATGTTCCACATTTCTCGGCCATAAAAATCTCTATCACGACATTCAAAAATGTGTTTATAGAGACGAGCTAACGCCATAGCAGTCATACGATTATCACGGCCTTCGGCGAGAGCTTCAAAGTCCATCATCATGCGATTAAGTTCTATCTCATCTACACCAAGCTGTTCTGCACGAGCATTGATATTTTCCATTCCAAGAACTGTAATGAGCAAATTTGTCGCAATATTATCGCTGAGAACCATCATAAGACGGCATAACTCAAGATAGGTAAAGCTATGCTTTGCAACTAATTCTTGTAAAGCACCACCACCTTCAACACGAGGTGTTCTAGATAGTGGAACTGTGTCATTAAGATCTAACTGTTCAGTACGAGCTAAATGGAACACATACTCCATGATGAGTACCTTAATCAAACTTGCACTAGAATGTACCGTATCCTCCCCTTTAGAAGCGATAATAATCGGTTCCTCTTCATCGTCAAATTGAAGTACTACATAGGATATATTTCCTTTTGGTGCTAATTCTTTAATAACTGTATCGAGTTGATGCTCCAAGGACTTGCCAACAAGTAACTTTTCCATACTATTCTCCCATTATATGTGCCAGCATGCGATGCGGCGATCTGCCCAATCACGAAGAGGTGGACGTTCTGCAAAGCAACGACCCTCTGCTTCTGGACATCGACCACTAAACAAACAACCTTTCGGTGGGTCTAGTGGATTTGGTGGGTCCCCTTTAAGAGGTGCTCCAATTGGAGCATGCGGTATAACAGGACCGTTTAAGGCGGTCAAAGCACGAGTATACGGATGTTGTGGGAATTCGTATAAATCCAACGCTGGACCTTCTTCCATAACAGCCCCTAAATACATAACTACCATGCGATGACTGATGTAGCGCACCATATTTAAATCATGAGAAATAAAGAGGTACGAAATACCATGTTGTTCTTGTAATCTCTCAAGCAAGGTCATAATTTGTACTTGAATCGATACATCTAGTGCTGAAATCGGTTCATCACAGATGATGCACTGCGGCTGCATAATAAGAGCTCGTGCAATACCGATACGTTGACGTTGGCCACCTGACAATTCATGAGCATAACGCTCACCAAAGGACATGTTCAAACCAACTTGATCAAGCACTTCTTTTACACGAATAACACGATCGCGAGGTGTATATTTTGGATCTAGCTCCAATGGTTCCTCTAGAATCGCATTAACTGTAAGACGTGGATTAAGAGATGCATAAGGGTTTTGGAATACCATTTGCATCACCGGATGAACAGCTTTTCGATCCACATAAGGATCAATCTGACGACCGTTCATATAAATAGAACCTGATGTAGCTTGATGTAAGCCCATCAAAGTGTAGCCAAATGTGGATTTACCACATCCAGACTCACCTACGATACCAAGGGTTTCCCCTGGTGATTGATATAGGCTCACGCCTTGTACAGCATGTACCGTGTGTTTTGGCTTAAATAAGCCTCCTGACAGAGTGAACTCTTTAACGAGATTGTCAGTTTCCCATACGTAACTCATTAAAGTCCCTCCAACTTAGCTAACCAACATGTAAATTGGTGACCTTCACCAACATTTGTAACCATAGGAATACGATTACCACAGATACGCATAGCCCACTTGCACCGTGGATTAAATGCACACCCTCGTGGTAAATCAAATAGATCTGGCGGTTGACCTTCAACGGCTTTTAATTCACCATGCCATTTACCTTGTGGTAAAGCGAGTAACAAGCCCAATGTATACGGATGACGAGGTTCATTAAAGATACCTTCTACCGTAGCAGATTCAACACATTTGCCAGCATACATAACCATAACGCGATCGCAGATTTGAGCAATAACACGTAAGTTATGAGAAATAAAGATAATACCAATACCAGCTTCTACAGCTAATGTTTGCATAAGGCGCAAGATTTGAGCCTCTGTTGTAATATCTAGAGCCGTTGTCGGTTCATCACAAATCAAAACCTTTGGACGACCAGCGACAGCCATGGCGATACATACCCGTTGGCGCATACCACCACTCAACTCATGAGGATATTGAGATAATCGTCTTTCCGGTGTTGAAAGACCCATTTTCTTTAATAAGTCGATGGCAATCGCTCGTTCATCATAATCGTCACCATACGCATTGGTACGATTGATAACCTCATACATTTGCTCCCCAATCGTCATGATTGGATTCAAAGATGTCATAGGATCTTGGAATACCATGGCAACAGTAGTACCGCGGAGTTCATTCCAATCATCTTCAGTGAATTCGAGGCAATCATTGCCATCAATCATAAATGTATCGGCTTTGATTTTTGTTTTACCATATGGTAGTAATCCCATTAAGGAATTAACTAGCACAGATTTACCACAGCCTGATTCACCAACAATACCTAAAATCTCACCTGGTTGTAAGGAGATATCTTGATTACGAATAACCCGTAAAGGGCCTTGGAAGGTATCGATGGTAATGGACACATTGCGCACATCAACAATTGCGTTATTCATTATCTATCTCCTTCCTTAGGGTCTAACACATTACGTAAGCCATCGCCAAGGAATGCGAAACCAAGCATGGTAACGCTAATGGCAACAGCAGGGAAAATCAATTGGAATGGATAGGAGCGCATACTACTAATCCCTTCAGAAGCGAGTACACCCCAGCTCGCCATAGGTGCATTTACACCTAAGCCGATAAAGCTAAGGAAGGCTTCTGTAAAAATAGCCTCTGGGATGGCCAAGGTCAATGTAATGATGATTGGTCCCACGCAGTTTGGCAAAATATGACGCAATAAAATGCGATATTTTGGAATCCCCATCGCTTCAGCAGCAATGATGTATTCTTCGTTTTTCACTTTCAAAATTTGGCTACGTACAATACGGGCCATATTCAGCCAGTAGGCGATACCCAATGCTACGAAAATAGACGTTAAACCAGGGCCAAGTACAACCATCAACAAAATTACATACAGTAAAAGTGGAATGCCGTACAAAACATCTACGATGCCCATCATGATGCGGTCAACCTTGCCACCAAGGTAACCTGCAATACCGCCATAAGTAACGCCGATAACAAGATTGATAAACGCCGCTACAAAACCGATAGTTAAGGAAATGCGAGCGCCGTACATAACGCGCGTATAAATATCGCGGCCCAAGGTATCTGTGCCGAACCAATGACTAAAGCTTGGACTTTGGTTCGCATCAATCAAGGATTGATCCGCATAGGTATACGGCGAAATTAGGGGTCCTAAAATTGCAAGTACAATCATCACTAAGATGATAGTAGCCCCTACTACGGCCAAGCGATTTACCTTAAATCTCGCCCATTTACTAGGACGTTTTATAAAGCTTGTAATTTCTTCTTGAGGAGTTCGTTCAATAGGTAAAAAATCTTCCTTATTCATCTGTCCCCTCCTCTGTCGTAACACGTGGATCAATTAACGGATAAATCATATCCACCAAAATATTAAGAAATACTACAAGCGCACTATAGAAAATCGTAATGCCCAGGATAACCGTATAGTCACGGTTATAGATGGATGTTACGAAATACTGTCCAAGGCCTGGAATGGCAAAGATTGTTTCTACGATAAAGCTACCTGTCAAAAGGCTAGCAGCCAATGGTCCCAGGTACGTAATAACTGGCAAAATAGCATTGCCTAATGCATGACGTGTCAAAATAGTCCAAGAGCCCAAGCCTTTAGCGCGAGCTGTACGGATATATTCTTGTTGGTACACATCAAGCAAGCCACTGCGCGTTAAGCGTGCAATGAATGCCATAGGTTGTGCTGCTAACGTCAACACTGGTAGAACCATATAAGATGGACCACGCCATAAGGCCACTGGGAACCATCCCAGTTCAAAGCCCACCACATAGACAAGAACGGCACCAATAATAAATGTAGGCACGGAAATACCAATAGTAGATAATACGGTAACCGCATAATCAACGATGCCATTAGGGCGCATAGCACTAATAGCACCCGCTGCAATGCCACCTACTACAGCCACCATTAATGATAATAAACCGAGCTGCGCAGAAATTGGGAATGCATCACTGATAATATCGTTCACACTACGACCTTCATACTTATATGATGGTCCCAAATCGCCCGTAATAACACCACCTAAATAATCACCATACTGTTTCCATACAGGATCATCAAGATGATACTTTGCTTCAATACTTGCTTTCACCTGAGGTGGTAATTTCTTTTCACTTGTAAAAGGTCCCCCCGGTATTGCATGCATTAATGCAAACGTTACGGTAATGATGACCCATAAGATTATGATTGCGCCACCTAGACGTCGAAATACATACCTTGTCATTGTCACTATCCTCCATAAAAAGTCTATCTGTTTTATTATACTACATTATGAAGTTAATTTCATGAATAACATCATTACATTTACAGAACGCCCTACATAACGTACAATAAAATATATAGTATTTTGGAGGTGTCTATGACAGAAGTACCTAGAGTCTTAACAATTCAAGACATGAGCTCCATCGGCCGTTGTGCCCTAACCGTTATGATTCCAATCATCAGCGCTATGCGTTGCCAAGCGGTTCCATTGGCAACAGCTGTATTGAGTAATCACTTAGAATATCCACACTACGAGTTCGTAGATTTATCGGCACATATGAGAGATTTTATGGACTGCTGGGATAAGAACGAAATCGACTTTCACGCTATTGTAAGTGGTTTCTTGGCATCCCCAGAACAAATTCATCTCGTGGAAGAAGCCATCGATCGTTTCGGTAATAAGGGACAAATGATTATCGTCGATCCTGCTATGGCCGATGATGGTCGCCTCTACTCTATCTATACACCTGATATGGTAGTAGCAATGCGCCAACTTGTTTCCAAAGCGCACATTGTAAAGCCTAATTACACAGAGGCTTGTTTCTTATTAGACATTCCATTCTCTACAGATCCTATTAGTGATGATGAATTGCGTAATCGTTGCAAGCGATTACATCAAATGGGTCCTGATATGGTTATCATGACTAGCGTACCATCCGAAACACACGCGGTCATCGCCGTCTATGATGGGCTAACTGATTATTTAAAAACATATGATATTCCTCTTATTCCTGTAAAAGCTACAGGAACTGGAGATATCTTTACTGCTGTATTATCCGGTGCAGTAATGAGGGGATATTCACCGTATGATGCGGCAGAGCTGGCAATGAATTTTACTACTAAAGCGATTCAAGCCACAGTAGATACTGTAAAATCTATGAAACAAGGTGTAGCATTTGAGCTAGTCTTGCCAGAATTAACTCAACTATAAGCTATAAATAAAGGGGAACTTATGGATTTACTCTATGTTGTATTACGAACACTGCTCATATGTACTGTAGGTTTGCTCATCGCATTCCAAGGTCGACGTATGGGCCTATCGATTTTTAATCTAACGGGACGATTAAATCGACTTCAATTTATCATATGCTTTATCGTGCTAATGATTTTATTCCACATCGTTCATTACATCGATGATCTATTCTTAGACTTTGTCGTATCCTTACCAGCTTATTGGTTTACACGGGTCATCATATGGATTTTATTAGCAATACTCTTCCCATTGTCCTGCATCTTATTTGGCCGTCGTATTCACGATATCGGCTTTAATGCATGGGCCGGGATTCTCTGGTCAGTAATTATTATTTTCATCAATACTTACTCTGCTGTATCTCCATTCAATTACTTACTGGAGCTTTTCGTATGGCTCATCGGCTTCCTCTTCTGGGTATTGCCGGGACAACCGGAACCAAACCAATACGGAAATCCTCCTTTTATGCCTGTCAATCGACCAACTTACGAGTCAATGCAACAACCAGGATCTGAATCAGAACGAGAAATTAGAAAAACCGTTCGAAAACGTCGTAAAAAACGGTAAAACCAAAATAAAAAACGTATCTCTAGAAAGAGATACGTTTTTTTTTATACCATAATATATACGATTATTTAATTAATAATCAATGCCTAGTAATTCATGAGCAGCATCAATTCAATTAATGTACAACCAATATAGGCGATAATAAACTTAACCTTCTGCTTGCGCATTCTATCATCATCAGCAATTTTGAGTCGATTTGCAAGGAACCGTTTATCCCGAATTTGCAATAACAAATGCTTAATGCGCTCTTGGCTTTCATTAGCAGTACATTCGTCACAATCAGATGTGAGTGTAGCTTGCTGCATGAAAATACGACGGTGTAATTTGCGCATTTGAATCTTAATATTATTATGTACAAATGCACTTTGCCACTGTTTCCGAGAATCAAAGTACATATACAGATATCTAGGAATATTCATAACCAAGAAGGAAATGATAAAAATCCCTAAAGAAATCAAGAAATATGTAGAGAATGAGAACTCTAACGTTTCTGTAGGTAAGTAGTGATGCAAGATAATAAAGGTAATCCACACGCCGATTGGCAATAAGAGAACTGCCGCAATATCAATAGAGCGAAGCCAGCTAGTACGGGTTGGTACATCTGGTACAGTAAATGTGTCTACTGGATCGTGAAACGCATAGTAATCTAACTGTAAAACGGATTGACTAGTACGAGGGTTCCCCAACAACACAGGGCCATTACTGCCGATATGTCGCTCTGGTAAAGGTATGAATTTCTTTACTTGCGTATTTGGTAATAAATCAAACTGGATAATCCCCTTTTTCTCAAAACGCATAGTAGACCCCTTCTCACCTAGTGCAATAGGATTGAAGAATATACCAAAGAGACTGAGGCACCAGTTACCTAATAAGTGTAGGATAGAGTTTAAAATAAACCCACCTGTATCTATATTATTTGTGTCGAGACGGATTGCAAAGGATGATGAGTAATCATCAAACCATAAATCCTCTAAGGTGAATTCCACATTGATCACATTCCCCCATTTAGTAATAATGGATAGGAATATTTGATTGTTTGGCTCAAATTCAAAGGTTACCGCGTAAAAGAGCCAATGATTACGAAGAGCAGCCCGCAACATACGATTGACTGTATCTTCTTCTATATATAGTAAACGGTGGTCGAATAAATCTTGTTCTACAGGTGCTTTTTCTATAGTAGGCACCTTATCCACCGCTGTATCACGATCAGATAATGCTTCATCCACCAACGCTCGTATTTTGGTGAAGATCTTAGTCATAACCCCTCCAAGGGCAACAAAAAATAGCTTTTGACATACAAATTATACCATATATTGCATGATTTATCGATAAAAGACTACTACATATACTATTAAATATAGGCATACATAAAGCCCCTTTTACATAGTAAAAGGGGCTTTATTACTGTAGTTTAATATTTAGCCTATTATAAGTTAATAGTTATAATAAATAGTTTAACTAATATTTATTGTTATTGAATACTTGCCATAGATAGATAGCAATATTCGTAGAAATGACCACGAAGGGTAATTAATTCTTCGTAAGTTCCATCTTCTACAATTTGACCTTTATCCATAAATAAGATACGGTCCATTTGCTCTAATCCTTCTAACTGATGGGTAATGTATAAGCATGTTTTATCCTTTACATATTCCATCAAATCACGATGTAAAGCCTTTCTTGTTACTTGATCTAAACCTTCCAATGGTTCATCCAATAAAACGATTTGTGGATTTCGCAAGAATAATCGAGCTAATGCAACCCTTTGGCGTTCACCACCACTTAAGCCATGACCACCACTACCAACAATCGTATTAAGACCAACCGGCAAGCTATCCACTACAGAGCGCAAGGAAGCACGGTCGATAGCACGCTCTAAATCAGTAGCTGAAGCATCCGGCCTTGCTAGTCGAATATTATCCTCAAAGGACGCATGGAAGATATACGTATCTTGTGTAATAGTTCCTAACGCATTACGCCATGTATCTATAGAAATATCCTTTAATTCTACATCACCTACATGAATGGAACCACCATAATCATATAAACGCTCAAGCATATTAAATAATGTAGTCTTACCAGAGCCACTAGCACCAACGATAGCAACTGATTGCCCTTGCTTAATGCCTAATCTAAGATGTTCATAAATACAACGATCCTGATTATAACCAAAGGATACATCGGTAAAGGTAATGTCTCGATTAGCATTGAATGGTTTTGGTGCCTTTGGGTCTACCACAGGCATTGGCTCATTGGCGAGTGCCATGAGACGACTCGTAGCCACCTTACTTTCAGCACCATGATGAACGGCAGCAATCATAGGTTGTAACGCTTCAAACCAAGCTTGTGTACCAATGGCAGCAACCGCTACCATAACACTAGCCCAAGCGCCTGTCAAAGCATTGGCAGCCAATATAGCTACAATGACAACACTAATTTGCACACCACCTAGGAACAGCGTATTCCCTAAGTTCATGCCACGCTCAATAACACCCTTATTAGTATCAACAATATGCATCATATGTTGAATACGATGATAGACTAAATCTTCATTGCCATAGCTAATGACATCCTCTAAGCTATCCATAGTATCACTTAATAGTGATTTATACTCCCCTTGTTGCGGTCCAATCTCAGTCAATGATTGTTTATTATGAATATATACAACAAAAGGCAATATCAAACCTAATAGTAAAGCTGCCAAAACTATAGGCATAACCAAAGTACTATCAATCGTAGATACACCATAGGCAACTAAAACAGTTAAAGCAATGGCTGCTACAGGAGGAATTATTGTACGTAAGTAGAAGAATTGTAATACCTCTATATCCCCCATTATACGGCCTAACATATCACCTGCACCAAAGCGTTTAAGAATAGCCGGTGCCAGTGGTTCCAGATGAGCATAGAACCATACACGCAAACCATATAGTCCTTGAAATGCCATCCGATGAGATGTATAGCGCTCAAAATAGCGACATACGGCACGGCTAACGCCGAAGAATCGAACCCCTACAATGGCAAGGCTCAAATAAGTAAGACCTGGTTGCAATGCAGCTGAGGCCAATAACCATGCAGACACAGTTAAAAGCCCTACATTCATGAATACTGTTAAGAATGTAAAAATCAAAGCTAATACTAAAGACCACTTTGCAGGACTTAATACAGAGAATAACAAACGCCATCCTTGTAAGCCCATAGTAGACGTTGACACTTCAGATGTATGTGTATCGTTTCCGCGTACATAAGCACCTTTTTTATCAACAGGAATTGAATAATCTAGGTCATCTCTATCTTGAATATCAAATGATTTCCCTGTTTGCAACTGCTCTTCAATAGTTGAAGAAAATTCGCCTAAACCAGAGGTGACAAGGTCTTTAAAATATCCATCTACCGCAATAAGCTCTTCATAAGAACCTTGTTGAATAATGCGCCCCTGTTTTAAAACGTATAACGTAGAAGCCCAGTGCATCGTTTGTAGGCGATGGCCAATAATAATAACGATTTTATTCTCCATCAAACGTTGGATAGCACTACTTATGATAGATTCTGTTTTTACATCAAGATGTGCCGTTACCTCATCGAGAATTAACACTTGCCCTTTTCGTAAGAACGCACGTGCTAACGCCACCCGTTGACGTTCGCCACCACTAAGACCTAAGCCACCTTCACCAATAATCGTATCAAGACCTTCTTGTTGTCTATTGATCACATCCAGTAGCTGTACTTCTTTACATGCCTCTATAATCTCTTCATCACTTACATTCATTCCAAAGGATAATACATCACGTAAGGTTCCTTTCATGATATGAGGATGCTGGGATACATAGATGATTTGGTGGCGCCACCACTCAACATCGATGTCACAAACATCAAGACCATCAATGACAACAGCACCTTTAGGAGCAGTTAAAAAGCCTCCAATAATATGAGCGATTGTAGATTTCCCGGCTCCACTTTCACCAACAAGCATTATCGGAGAATTGCGTTTAGCCTCTAATGAAATATGTTGTACCCCATTTTCACTATCTTCATAGGTAAAGGTTAAATCCTTAATTTCAATAGCTTGTATAGGTCCTTGAAGTTTAGATTTCCCACCTACAGGTAACGATGGCTGGCGATTCATAAACTCTTCGTATTTTAAAATGGAGGTCTTCCCTGCCATTCCCGTATGGAATGCAGCCCCCAGTTGTCTAAATGGCGTATAAAACTCTGGAGCCAATAGCAAAATAAAGAAGGCTGAAAAGAATGGAATTTCACCATCCAATAATGTTAAGCCCAGGTATACAGCAATCAATGCCGTACTAATAGTACTTACAAGTTCAAGAACCAATGCAGATAAGAACGCCACGCGCAACACACGCAAAGTAGAGTCTTTAAACTCTTCAGATAAACGACCAATGACCTTTATTTGATCCTTCGCACGGCCAAAGAGTTTTAATGTGGTGATACCTTGCAATACATCGAGGAAATGCCCAGACAGGAAACTCATACGTTCCCACTGTTCTTTATTGAGGCGATCTGCTTGCTTGCCGATTAAGATCATAAAGAATGGAATCAATGGTACTGTAACAATTAGAATGATGCCAATAATAGGCAAAGTATCTACAATAGCAATGCCCATGATAAGAGGAATCATAATAGCATATAAAATTTGCGGAATATATCGAGCTACGTAAGCATCTACTTGCTCTAACCCATCTGTAAGCATATGGATTACATCGCCGTGACGCTCCTTATGTTGAACACCTAGCTTGAACATATGTGCTAAAGCTCGTTTTCTAAAGGTTGCTTTTACTGCACTTCCCAATCGGTTGGCTACAGATTCTTGCACATAATGTGCTAGTAATCTCACAATAATAGCAATCCCTAAATAGATAATGGTATACCTTTCATCGTGCAAGGTATTTTCAGAAAAAATAAAATTATTAATTAAGGTTCCAAAGAACCAAGCTTGCCCAACAATAGATAGACTTTCAACTAAACAAGTTAAACCTAGTAATAAAAGCTGTCCTTTATGTTCTAGCAACGCTTTAAAGGCGGTACGCTGTATCATAGTATCCCCTATGGTAAATATAGTTAATATAAAAATCATATGAATTTAGAATCCAATATATACGATCAAATGAATCTAAATTTATCAATATTATATCCATCTTACCACAAAAAAGAGGCGTGCCGCTACGACACGCCTCACATTGAGACCTAAATTTTATAACTCACTAGAGTTATAAAGCTATTCTATTAATAGTGTAAGTCTTTTTCAGATACACGATGACGGAATGTCCAGTATACCCAGATTTGGTAAGCCAATACAATTGGCACAAATACGAAGGCTACACAAGTCATCAATGTCAATGTGTAAGTAGAGTTACCTGCATTTGCAATAGTTAAGCTCCAATCAGGATTCAAAGAAGAAACCATGATGCGAGGGAACAAACCAGCAAAGTAAGCAGCTGTTACAGAAATAACAGTTAAGGAGCTAAATACAAAGCCCCATTTTGTATTACGAGTACGTGCAGCACCCCAAGAAATGAGGAAGAACACGATTGCTAATGCGAAGCACACGATTGCTAATACAGAGTTGAACAAATCTGTACATACATATGTAGCAGCAACCAGTACTAAAGCACCGATTGCAGTAGGAACACCAACTACCAAAGAAGCTGCGCGAGCGCGTTCGGAAACAGCTCCAGCTGTTTTGATAGAAGTGAATAAGCCACCATGGTATGTGAATACCAAGATAAACGCAATACCGCAAAGTACTGTGTATGGGCTTAATAAATCAAAGAATGTGCCTACATAGGTCATGCTTGCATCGATTGGAGTACCTTGAATCAAGTTACCAACTGTAACGCCCCACAATAATGCAGGAATCAAGGAACCAAAGAAGATGCAGTAGTCAAAAGTTTTACGCCATAACAAGTTAGGGCTCTTGGAGCGGAATTCAAAAGATACACCGCGGATAATAAGAGCCGCAAGCATTAAGAATAACGCTAAATAGAAACCACTAAACAATGTAGCATATACATGAGGGAAGGATGCAAATAATGCACCACCTGCAGTAATCATCCATACCTCGTTACCATCCCAAACAGGGCCCAAGGCATTGATCATTTGACGACGTTCAACGTCAGTTTTACCGATGAATGGTAATAAAATACCAGTACCATAGTCAAAACCTTCTAATAAGAAGAAGCCAGCGAATAGTA
>CABSJL010000003.1 GCA_902478055.1 uncultured Veillonella sp.
TATAGGTGTGTACTTTTCATCTAAACTTAATTCATTACCAAAATCTAACATAATGTGAGTAGATGCTGTACTAATTTCTATGGCACTACCACCAATCTGATGTGTGCCACGATGAACAACAATATTCATATTCAACCTTTACTTAGAAATGGTAAGCAATGTTTCTGCTCGATATAAACGATCCAAATTTTCTGACCAATTATCTACTTTATTTTTATAAGGCGCTTTACTTACTTTTTGAGCTTGTAATACAACAAAACGGATTTGTTTTAATTCAGGCTCTTGTTTCAAAATATTTTCGCACAAAGATCGTAACTGCTTACGTTTACTAGAGTCTATCATTTCTTTGCATTCTTTAAACTGTTGTGACACAACAGTTTTGGATGGATAACTAGGAGTATTAGGTTTATCCGGATCAATACGAAGCATCAAATTGGTCTCTGCTCCACCGTCCTCTTTGGCACAAGATCTTTCATCAAATAAAACGACTAACTCTGCTTCATTTGTATGTTTATATCCATGTAATTTCTTTAGCTGCTGTATACCCTCATGCTCCTTCACAGAATTAATCTGTTTTATATCTAGAAGTCTATAATATGTATAAGCTTCTAAAACGCATCGTAGTAAAGTTTCCTCACTGCCAGAAGGCCGATACTTTAATTCAATGACAGAATAACATTTATTATCTTTGTTATATCCTAATAAATCTATTTTTCCGTAAGAATCATTTTGTGTCGCTTTTAAAGGTGTTTGATAATCAAAGATATATCCTAATCCATCGACGTTACCTTGATAAAATAATAGCTTCGCTAAGATTTCCTCTTTTCGATTTGTAATTTTTAGGGCATCCACGTTTTCATCTGTATTCGGATGATTTATCTTAAAATGTTCTGGTCTTACAGGTATTAAGTTTAACCAGTCCTTTATAAAATTATCATTTATAAGGGTTTCGGCAATAACTTCACTATACAAGTCTTTAGAACCAGTTACTTTTCCCTTGTAATTTACAACAGCTGACTTATAAAAATTTGCTGCAAATTTTGTACCACCTATTTCATCAGAAGGAGTTAAACCATAGGTTGTTTTAAACTCTTTAAACTTATCATCTCGCTCAATACAATCAAATATTTTCTTAATAGACAGCTTACAAGCTACCATAATAAATTCCCTCCAAAAAGCAATTTACTTCCTAAACATAGCCAATAATTTAGCTCACATTACATACAAACAATCAAGGTATTTAATCATAATCTCATTATATCAATAGCTATTTCATGAGTAAATAATGAAGAAGTCGATTAAATACTAACGCTCTCTTTATCTATATATACTTTATCATAATTAACGAGTAATAATTTCCCCATATTACCCTCTTTTATATAAAAAATACTTACACTATTTAGATTAAGCAAAAATTCTATAGAAAATCCTTGCGTCATTATTCTATATAATTTACTATATATAGAGAAATCTGATTATAAAAAGGAGTCATCATGGCTAATATTAATGAAAACTATTTAAACCTACAAGGTTCTTATTTATTTGCTAATATCGCTAAAAAGGTTGCAGATTATCAAGCAGCGCATCCAGATGCAGACATCATTCGTCTTGGTATCGGTGATGTTACATTACCACTTGTTCCAGCAATTATCGATGCTATGAGCAAAGCAGTTCAAGAAATGGGTAAAGCTGAAACATTCCGCGGTTATGGCCCTGAACAAGGTTATGACTTCTTACGTCAAGCTATTGTTGATGGCGACTACAAACCATTAGGTGTAGACATTGCGATTGACGAAGTATTCGTTTCCGATGGTGCAAAATCTGATGTTGGTAACATCCAAGAATTATTCAGCGAAGATAACATCATCGCTATTACTGATCCAGTGTACCCAGTATACTTAGACTCTAACGTTATGGGCGGTCGTACTGGCGAAGCAGTAGATGGTATCTTCCAAAAGGTTGTATACCTCCCTACTTACGCAGAAAACAACTTCTCTCCAGAATTCCCTTCTGAACGTGTAGATATCGTATATCTTTGCTCCCCTAACAATCCAACTGGTACTGTTTTGAGCCGTGCTCGTTTAGCAGAATGGATCAAATGGTGTAAAGATAATGATGCGATTTTGATGTTCGACTCCGCTTACGAAGCTTTCATCAGCACAGAAGACACTGTAAAATCCATCTACGAAATCGAAGGCGCTCGTGAAGTAGCTATCGAGTTCCGTTCCTTCTCCAAAACTGCAGGTTTCACTGGTACTCGTTGTGCTTACGCAGTTGTACCTAAAGAAGTGACTGGTAAAACTAAATCCGGCGAACGCCAAGCACTAAACCCTATGTGGAACCGTCGCCAATGCACTAAATTCAATGGTGTTCCTTACATCATCCAACGCGGTGCTGAAGCAGTATACACAAAAGAAGGCCGCGAACAAACTCGCGCTAACATTGCATACTACAAAGAAAACGCTCGTATTATCAAAGAAGGTCTTGAATCTATCGGCCTTACTGTATACGGCGGCGTTGACGCTCCATACATTTGGCTAAAAACTCCTGGTAATATGACTAGCTGGGAATTATTCGACATCTTGCTCGAACAAGTTCAAATCGTATCTACACCAGGCTCTGGCTTTGGCCCTCACGGCGAAGGTTACCTTCGTTTAACAGCTTTCGGTAGCCGTGAAAATACAATTCGCGCCGTTGAAAGAATTAAAACATTAAAATTCTAATAGGATTATTGCCATACGGTTTACCCGATATAGCACCAATCACTATAGAGACCAAAAGACCGATTGCCCTCTATAATCAGAGGTCAATCGGTCTTTTATATCTCTCATCAATTAATTCTATAGAAAAATATCAAATACCCTACTTTTATGCTATAATAAAAATGTTAATAATTAAATTTCTCAATTTATATAGGAGGCTAATATGAGCAAAATTCGTATTGGTATCGTTGGCTACGGCAACTTAGGTCGTGGCGTTGAAGCATCCGTAAAATTACAACCTGATATGGAGCTTGTTGGTGTATTCTCTCGCCGTAAAGGTTTAGAAACAGTTTCTGGTGTTCCTACATATACTATGGAAGATCTACCAAACTTCAAAGGTAAAATCGATGTTATGGTTCTTTGCGGTGGTTCTGCAACAGACCTTATCGAACAAACTCCAATGGTAACTAAATACTTCAACTGTATCGATTCCTTCGATACACATGCACGTATTCCTGAGCATTTTGCTAATGTAGACAAAGTAGCTAAAGAAGCTAAAACTGCTACATTGATTTCTTGCGGTTGGGACCCAGGCATGTTCTCTTTACAACGTGTATATGCTGAAAGCATCTTACCTCAAGGCAAATCTTACACATTCTGGGGCCGTGGCGTTTCTCAAGGTCACTCCGATGCTATTCGTCGTATCGATGGTGTTCTTGACGCTCGTCAATACACTGTACCTAAAGAACAATACCTTGAAGCAATCCGCAATGGTGAAACTCCAGACGTTGATGGCTACAAAGGTCACCTTCGTGAGTGCTATGTAGTGGCTGCTCCTGATGCGGACAAAGCTAAAATTGAAAACGAAATCAAAACTATGGAAAACTACTTCGTAGGTTATGAAACTGTAGTAAACTTCATTTCTCAAGAAGAACTTGATCGCGACCATAAAGGGATTCCACATGGTGGCTTCGTTCTTCGCTCTGGTGAAAGCACTGACGGCACACGTCATGTTGTTGAGTATTCCTTAAAACTTGACTCCAACCCTGAATTCACTGGCTCTGCACTTGTTGCTTATGCACGTGGTATCTACCGCCTTTCTAAACACGGCGGCACAGGTTGCTACACAGTATTCGACATTCCACCAGCTTGGATTTCCACTCATTCTGCTGAAGAATTACGAGCTCACTCTCTATAAGACACAAAATAAAATCCCACACTAGTGTGTGGGATTTTATCTACTTCTATGGTATACTACTTAGAAGAAGTGAGGCGTAGATGTTTTCCGGCGTCAGCTCTCACATCTCTTACTAGTTTGAAAATGTGGCCTGACGACAAAAGGGTCCTTTTCAAAGCCCTGCTACATAAAAGCTAACCTGAGTTAGAAGTCAATTATCTTGCTGCTATGATAATGGTAGCAACTAACATACCAAAAGCTATCATTAAAGATAAAACTTCGTAGGTCTTCATGCTATCACCGCCAATCCTCGAGAAATTGGCAAGACCTGACACATCTAGAGGCCTCGACATCAATATATAATTTGTCGATTTCTATGTAAAGGGATTTAGTGACACTACTAGTCACCAATGTGACTAATGGTGTCACTTTTTTAGTACAAATTTATAGCATCTATATGATATAATATTTATTTGATAGAGTTTCTACGGAAGCTTTCACAAAGAACGAAATCAATTAGTTAATAAAAGGTGGTACCATGAGCACAAATTTAGAAGTAGGCATCGTAGGCCTTCCAAATGTTGGTAAAAGTACATTATTCAACGCCATTACTAAAGCGGGCGCTGAAGCTGCCAACTATCCATTCTGTACAATTGAGCCAAACGTAGGTGTCGTTGATGTTCCAGATAATCGTTTAGCGGTATTGGCTGAAATGTTTGGTTCTAAACGCATCCTTCCTGCTGCTATGCGCTTCGTAGATATTGCAGGCCTTGTAGAAGGTGCGTCCAAAGGCGAAGGTTTAGGTAATAAATTCCTTAGCCACATCCGCCAAGTAGATGCGATTGCACAAGTTATCCGTTGTTTCGATGACCCTAACATCACTCACGTTTCTGGCTCTATCGATCCAATTCGTGATATCGAAATCATCAACACTGAGCTCTGCCTTGCAGACCTTGAATCCGTGGAAAAACGTAAACAACGTATTGAAAAAATCGCTAAATCTGGTGACAAAGATGCGCGTGCTGAGTTACCATTACTAGAACGCATCATCGAAGGTCTAGGTGAAGCAAAACCAGTTCGTGCACAAGGTCTCGAAGAAGAAGAATTAGAAATGATCAAAGAGTTGACATTGCTTACAGCAAAACCATCTCTTTATGTAGCTAACATTTCTGAAGATGAAGTATCTGATTACTCTTCCAATGAATATGTAAAACGTGTTGAGGAATATGCGAAAAACGAAGGCGCTGGCATCGTTGTTGTTTCTGCTCGCATCGAATCTGAAATTGCTGAATTATCTGAAGAAGAATCTGCTGCATTCCTTGAAGATCTTGGCCTTGAAGAATCTGGCTTAACTAAACTTATCAAAGCAAGTTATGCACTCTTAGGTCTTATCAATTACTTCACAGCTGGTGAAATGGAAGCTCGTGCTTGGACAATTGTAAATGGCACAAAAGCGCCTCAAGCAGCTGGTAAAATTCACTCCGATATCGAAAAAGGCTTTATCCGTGCTGAAATCGTATCCTTCGATGACTTACAAGCTTGCGGTAGCCAAAATGCGGCTAAAGAAAAAGGCCTTGTACGCCTTGAAGGTAAAGACTACGTTATGAAAGACGGCGACGTTACACACTTCCGCTTCAACGTATAACACAAATTAATAACAAAAAACCAGTAAATCGATCGATTTACTGGTTTTTTTAATGCTACAAAATAGCTTTTATTTAATTTTATTTATCATCATTGCCCAATGCATTTTTAAGTCCACTAATAGCACCTTCTACAGCATCTTTAGCATCATCTGCAGTCTTTTTGATATCATTAACAACACTATCAGCAGCATCTTTTACTTTTGCTACTGTATTCTCAACAGCGCCTTCTGCTTGCATTTGTTTGTCATCAGTTAATTTACCTGCATTTTCTTTTACTGCACCTTTAACTTGATCTAATTTATCTTCTAATGCCATAATTGTGACTCCTTCCTATTTAATCAAAATATTCATAAATCCCATCAAAAATACAGTATTTATGAATACTTTAGAACTGTTGTATATTTATAATATAGCATTCAATTCTAAAGGTTAAATGAAGAATTTCGATTTAGTTCTCATATATGATCTACTCAACTACTGTTACAATTTCATCCATTGTACGACGTGTTTTATTACGATGTGGTTCTTCGTCTCGGTAACCAAAGGCAGCCATTACAGCAATGCCAAAGTGTTTAGTATCGAACAGGCCAAGTTCATCACCTAAGAGTGCGGTCATGTCATCTTGATTGAAGCCTTCTAATGGACAAGAATCTAAGCCTTCATACGCCGCCATAGTCATCATATTCGCCATAACGATATACGCTTGTTTAGAGGCCCAATCAAAGGCAGCCCGTTCAGACTCAAATGTTTTATAGTCACTTGTAGTAAATTGAGCATATTTCTCACGGTATGCTGCATCTACTTCTGCAGGTAATTGCTTAACTGTTTCTTGAATATAACGTACATAAGAGGAGTCAAATTCTAAGTCTACCTTTTTGCGTGTTAAGAACACTACAAAATGACTTGCTTCAAGACCTGCTTGAATGCCCCAACCATGAGCTTTCATTTTTTCACGAATTTCAGGATTTTGGATCACTAACAATTCATAAGGCTCGAAACCAAGGGATGTTGGAGCCAAGCGAGCTGCTGTTAAAATTGCATTCCAATCTTCATCAGAAATCTTTTTAGTGCTATCAAACTTCTTACATGCATAACGATAGGTCATAGCATATTCTAAATCTTTACGATCCAATGTAGGAGCCGTTAATTTTACATTTTCTATTTCATATTTGCTCATATATACCTCCATAAGTGATAAAAATATCATATGCTTATACTACCATAATATCCATACTAATCATATGAAATGCATCATAAAACACAAAAGACTAGACATAGTCTAGTCTTTATATGGTACAGCCAGCTCCCCTTTTTCATACCAAAAAAGTCCTGACGTACTAATCTTATGTTCTTTTAAAATAGTCTGAACCTGCTCAACAATACTCGGATCTATTTGCACCGATAAACCACACATATCATAAAGTTCTGGAGGTGTAGCCATCAATTGATGAGGCACCTCTAATTCTGTTAATATCTTGTCTGCTTTATCACCAAAATAATAAGATGTAAAAACCACAAGTAATTTTTTATTTTCCAATGCCTCACCTCCTACCACAATCGATACGATTAGATTTCTTTCACCTAAACTATTAATGCTCGAAATGAAAAATCTAATCTAAACCAATAGCTTAAAATCAATATATCAAAATAAGCTGCTAACATTATAGCTTAACAATATTATCGCTAAGGATAGCATCTGTAATAGCGTACATATTTGTAATGCTACCTACGCCAACATTTTCTTTTTCACCATAGAAATCTAGGCAAATGCCACAAGCAGCAATTTCAACACCTGCATCAGCTAACTTTTTAATATTTTCCAAATGAACAGAATCGTTAGTTACCATCTTAACACTGCTATTAATGAAATAAATCTTAGATGGTTTCACATCTGCTTCTACCATGCACACCCAGAAGGTTTTCATCAAATTTCTACCGAGCTCTTCGCTACCTTCACCAAGATAGTCCTTTGTCATCAAGATGACACGGTTACCATAGTTCATCGGTTCGCAACTCACTTCTGATACGGGATTCGCATTTGGCGTCATGGTGAGATAGAAATCCTTGCCATCTTGGCGAATAGCCACACCATAACCACGAGACTTACCAAATTTTTCTACATTATCACGACTAACCTCATTATCTACAATAGTAGTAATGACAGCGCTTGGATTCGCATCGCTTACCTTCTTAGTTTCAATAACAGGTTTTGGACACAAGCTACCGCGTACGTCTACAGTTAATTCATTTGTATTACTCATCATTCACCTCTATATTATATACATTATAAATCTTGTGAAAGTATCAGCTATCAGCTAATAGCTATTAGCTAATAATAGTTTAATTCTATATCTATGCCAATAGTAGCGAAATTATTATTTATGATTTTATTCTGTGACGCGTACAGCCAGGCCGCTGAAACTTTCAACAGCGCCAATAATAGCAGCACAGTCTATTCCAGCCGCATGTAAAGCCTCAACTAGTTGATCGCCTTCACTGGCAGGAACAGAGAATAGTAAACCGCCAGAGGTTTGTGGATCAAACAGAATATCTGTCCACACTGGATCCAAAGTTTCATCAACTTGTACATCGGTTATGGCCTTGCGGTTACCATACGATGCAGCAGGCACCAAGCCCATTTGAGCTGCTTCGATGACATCATCAAATAGCGGAATGTCGTAAGCTTTAATATGAATGGTCACATCGGAAGCACTAGCCATTTCTACGGAGTGCCCCATAAGACTAAAGCCAGTTACATCCGTACACGCATGAATGGTAAAGTTATGCGCTACCTCTGCTCCTACTCTGTTCAACGTACTCATACTAGTCACAGCTTGCTCGGTACCTACGGGGAACAAATCGCCTTTTAGAGCATTATTCATAATGCCTGTACCAATTCGCTTAGTTAATACCAGTACATCTCCTACTTGAGCGCCTTTATTTTTCCAAATTCGATCTGGATTCACTTGTCCTGTCACAGACATACCAAAGATAGGTTCTTTATTTTCAATGCTATGACCACCAACAATGGCAGCACCAGATTCAGCCACAATGGAGCCTGCCCCATTTAATACATCTGTTAATACACCTTGTTCAACAAGAGGCACCGGGAACCCCACAATGTTCATAGCCGTTAACGGTGTTCCGCCCATAGCATACACATCACTCAATGCATTAGCCGCTGCAATTTTACCAAATAAAACAGGATCATTAACCATAGGCGTAAAGAAATCTAAGGTTTGTACTAATGCTTGTGTATCTGAAAGTTTATATACGCCTGCGTCATCGGCACCTGTCATATCTGCTAGTACATGTTCATTAGTAACAGGCTTCACCGCTTTTAATACGCGATTTAATATATGAGGCCCTATCTTACATGCACAGCCCCCACTTGTTACGTAATCAGTGAGTCGTACCATACGTCCCCCTTATTCATTCTCTGGCAATCTAGATATAATTTTCTTAACTGCCTTTTCAAATTTTGGGCGCGGCATCAACAGTTGATGACCACAGCCATTACATACAATGAGGAAATCTGTGCCAATCCGTTTGACTTCCCATTCATTACTGCCGCAGGGATGTGACTTTTTCATCTTTACCACATCGCCTACGTAATATCTAACAAATGCCATAGCGCCTCCTTTTACAACGTTTAGTATTTATATACTTATTATACAAGAAATACAAAGTTCTATAAACATATCATAATTCTATAGTTATATAGTCATTTTATGGGTAGTTATTCGTACATTTAACGAAAAGGTTATCAATATCTAATCAATAATGATTTTTCATTTAGTTATCATTCTCAATATCAAAATCGGCTATTTTTATAAATCCTATACTATTCAGTCTTTAAGAAACCGCATTTTTACTACATTGATAATTTTTATCATTTAGAAAATTTTCGAAATAAATTTTACAAAAACACTTGCATTTCTCATTTAGTATGTTACAATATAGTCAACAATGATTATTCGTTAAGTATACGGATAACACATTGTATATAAAACTGTTAAGACGGCAAGTGCCGAAAAACACAAATCAGTAAGTACTATTTTAAGAGTTAGGCAAATGTCTATTTAATCTAAGAATAAGTTTTCTTACTAAGGCGAAGTCGCCCACGAAAATTGTAGAATAAGTATTCTATTATTTGAATTCACAACCAAGTGGTTATGAATATATAAGTTAAGTAACAAATTTGAAAATTATCGTAAGTACAAAGGAGTATTAAAATGGCAGAATTAAAAGGTTCTAACACTGAAAAAAATCTTCAAGCAGCATTCGCTGGCGAATCCCAAGCATTCCAAAAATATACTTTCTACGCAGCAGCAGCTCGTAAAGCTGGCATGAACGAAATCGCTGATTATTTCGAAGAAACAGCTCACAACGAATCTGCACATGCTAAATTGTGGTTCAAAGCTCTTCATGGTGGCGATGTATCTTCCGATATCGAAGCTAACCTTCGCGATGCAGCAGCTGGTGAAAACTACGAACACACTACAATGTACAAAGATTTCGCTGATGAAGCTGAAAAAGAAGGCTTTGCTAAAATCGCTTACCAAATGCGCGAAGTTGGTAAAATCGAAGCTCGTCATGAAGCTCGTTACCTTGCATTAGCAGCTCGAGTATCTGGTAACAAAGTATTCACTAACGACGAACCAGTTGCTTGGATCTGCGCTAACTGTGGCTATGTACACATTGGTGAAGAAGCTCCTAAAGTTTGCCCAGTATGTGCTCACCCACAAGCTTTCTTCCAACGTTTGGTTGAATCCTTCTAATCTGTAAGTACGACACTAACTAAACTAACAACCTGTAAGTACAGATTTATATTAAACATACCTGTAAGTACAATATAATCTTACAGTAAGTACTAACAACTTCCTTAACAAAAAAGACGATGACTTAGGTCATCGTCTTTTTTTTTGTGTTCTATTTGCTATTAAGGTTGTGCTCTATCTACTAAATGCTTAAATTCTTGGGCTGCTTCATAAGGATTATCTGCATGGGCTATCGCAGATATGATGGCAACACCACAGGCTCCTGCTTCTAGTATAGGTTTTGCATTATCTAAGGTAATGCCCCCTATACCAACACATGGTAGTGTTAAACCTTCTGCTTGAAGTTCACTAATTCGATTTGGTCCGCATGGTTCTTGTGCATCAGGTTTACTACTTGTAGCATACATAGGCCCTACGCCTACACAGTCGGCGTAGACTACATCTGTCTTACGTAGTTCCTCCACGGAGTGAATGGAGATACCAATGACCTTATGCCCTACAAGATTACGTACCTCTTCTAGGCGCATATCCTCTTGTCCTACGTGAACGCCATCGGCATTAACTGCCACTGCTAAGTCTACATCATCATTGATAATATAGAGTACATTGTACTTCGCACAGATTTGTTGTAATTGTTGGGCTAATTCTAATTTCTGTTGTCCCTCTAAGGTGCCCATTCCCTTTTCTCTAAATTGGAAACAAGTCACACCGCCTCGACAAGCCTCTTCTACTACACTTAGTAAGCGATGTTCATTAAGGTCTACATCTTGCGTACCACCAATGAAATATACTTGTAATTGATCTGGCACACCTACAGTACGTATACGATTTTCAGATATAAGCACCGCATCATCCAGTGTATATAAGGCATCCATAAAGGCTACACTAAAGCTACCTGGCTTTATGCCACTTACCTGCACTGCATGTTCGCCAGCTAAACCATAGTAAGCCAATGCATAAGCGAGAAATTCACCGATAGATACGCTATCTTTACATGGATAATAGGCACTAAAGAAGGCGGCTAGTACGGCACCTAATAGACAGCCCGTACCCGTTACGGCTGTCATAACAGGGTGTCCATGAGGCACTGCAAATACGCGAGTTCCATCGGAAACATAATCCTCTTCTCCCGTTGCTACCACAGGACAATTGATAAGACGTGCCAGACGATAAGCAATAACTGCACTATCCTCAACTTGTGCGCCATCTACACCTTTGCCTGTAGTAGAATTATTAGCCATATCATCGGGACTTAAAGCATCATAAATAGCTTTGATTTCGCTTTGGTTACCTCGTAATAGAGAGAGATGACCAGTCTTAATTAAATCTAAGACTACCGACAATCGGTAAGCTCCCGCATGACACCCTACTGGATCTAGTACAACTGGCACCTCATGTGTCTTCGCTAGTTTTATGGCTTCTTTATAGTAACTAACCTTATCTGGCGTAAGCGTTCCAATATTGATGAGTAAAGCCGATGCATGAACGATGAGGTCTTTTAAATCTTCACTGCATTCGCTCATCACAGGCGATGCACCAATGGCTAGTAAACCATTGGCCGTAAAGGTACGTACCACATCATTAGTAATGCAAATCACGAGAGGATTTCGGTGACGCAAGGTCTCTAATATATTTAGTTCAGGCCAAGTTCGGCCTTTCATATAAGGGTTTTCATAGGTCATACAAATATCTCCTCTAGTTATCTTTTAATAGCTCATCCATCGTTTCAGGTCCATTCGCCAATAAACCATAGGCCATATGATTAACAGGGCCACAGCCGTGTCCTAGCACTGGATTGTGCTTAATAGCAAGAGCGATATAATTCTTCGCAATACCAATGGCATCCATTACGTCACGCCCTTTAGCGAGCTCCGCCGTAATAACGGCAGAGAAGGTACAGCCCGTACCATGCGTGTGCACCGTATCGTATTTAGGGCTCGTCCACGTGCGTACACTACCATCTTTGGTGAAAGCATAATCTGTTGCATCTTCGCCGATGTGACCACCCTTAATGATTACCACTTTAGGGCCTAAGTCCTGTAAGATACGATTAGCCGCTGTTGTTATATCGCTTTCACAATTAATAGCCATGTCAGCTAAAACCTCAGCCTCACTGCGATTAGGGGTGATAACCGTAGCGGTAGGAATGAGTTTAGATTTTAAGAAATTCACAGCCTCATCTGCTACAAGTCGGTCACCGCTGGTGGCAATCATAACAGGATCCATTACGTACGGAATATCCTTGCTCACATAAGGATAAATGAGGTCCATCATTTCCGGTAAAGCAATCATGCCCGTCTTAACAGCTTGAGGAGGAATGTCAGAATACACATCGTGTAACTGTTTCTCTATGCTTTCTAAGGATAGATGTTCTACGTGGTGAACGCCCGTTGTATTTTGGGCCACTACGGACGTAACAACAGCCATACCATATACGTTACGGCTTTGGAAAGATTTCAAATCAGCCATAATGCCAGCACCACCGCTCGGGTCAGTACCAGCAATTGTTAGTGCAGTATGTAGTTTCATTATGCCTCCTTATGTAATAAATGACGACGAGATAAAATTTGTAATACCACAAAACCAATACAAGCACCTGCAACAGAGCTCATAGAGAAGGATGTAATCAAGGTCAATAACGCTAGTGGCTTACCTAATAGGAAGTTAGCAATGGGATAGCTCACTAAAGCACCTATAAGACCTGTACCGATAATTTCGCCTAGAGCTGCAGCCCAGATGGCGTTGTATTTTTTATATAAATACGCAGATAGCCAAGCACCGATCATGCTACCAGGAAAGGCTAAAAGAGATCCTAGTGCCAATACATTGCGTAAACAAGACGTACTAAAAGCAGCACCTACAGAGAATCTCGCCCCAACTACAACGGCTAAGATCACATTAATCATATGTTGAAACGGAAAAATACGAGCCGGCCCAACAGGAATCGATGTAGTAGATAACACTACGCCTAAGGCCACACATATGCTAGCAATAATCAGTTTTTTCATAATACCTCCAAATATATAAAACGAGACCACTCCAAATGGAATGGTCTCGTAATAGTTTAGTATTATGTTTCACTCCACTTCCCTACGCCAGTATTATCTGGATCAGGTCTAGGGTTTTGAATGGTCAATCTCAGCAAAAGCACCCCTAGTGGCAATATATTTTTATACTCTAGTTATAACATCATTATACAATCTATGCAACAAAAGAATTGACGGTTCCCTTTGAACCGCCTATAATGAAGCCATAACGGGGTGCTCACACGAGTGGGCTGAGAGTAAGCTAATGCTTTAACCCATAACCTGATTTGGATAATGCCAACGTAGGGAACATAGAGGATTAAAAGCCGAGTTCCTGTGAACTCGGCTTTTTCTATGACTTCCTGGCAAGGAGGACGTATGAAAGATACACACATTACACAACCACAGTTCGCCATGATATGGTTTGGTGCTGCGCTATCCATAGCGGAGATTATGACAGGAACCTATCTGGCCCCCTTAGGGCTCACCCAAGGTCTATATGCTATCATACTGGGACATATCATCGGCGGTATATTACTCTTTGGAGCTGGCCTCATCGGTGGACGCCTACGGCAAGGTAGTATGAATACTACCGCCTTCAGCTTTGGCCCCCTAGGGGCTAAAGGCTTTGCCTTTTTGAATATGCTGCAACTCATCGGCTGGACTAGCATCATGATTTACGATGCGATGCTAGCGTTACAAGAACTAGCACCTCTATCCCCTATGATTTGGACCACAGCCATCGGGGCCCTCGTCATTCTGTGGCTTTTCATCGGTCTCCACAATACAGGCTATATTCAAGCCATCGTATCGGTTCTATTACTAGGTCTCACCCTCTACATGGGCGCGCACATGATAGCTCAATGGCCTAGTGAAAGTAGCCTTATTACTAGCGGAAACATGAGTTTCATCGCAGCTCTTGAACTATCTATCGCCATGCCACTTTCTTGGCTACCTTTGATTAGTGATTACACCCGTGAAAGCAAGCAGCCTTTCTCCGCATCACTGACAAGTGCGGCAGTTTACACAGTAACAAGTATTGTTATGTATACCTTAGGTCTTAGTGCCGCTATCTTTGGCGGTGGCGACTCCATCATTACCATTATGATGAATGCAGGCCTTGGTCTAGCAGGACTTATCGTTATTATCTTCTCTACCGTAACTACAACCTTCATGGATGCTTATTCAGCTGGCGTGTCTAGTACGACGATTTATAGCGGAGCTTCCAGTAAAGGTATAGCCGTCATCGTAACTATCGTTGGTACCATTGCTGCTATCTTATATCCAATGGATGATATTACAGACTTCCTATACCTTATTGGCTCTGTGTTTGCACCGATGATTGCCATCCTATTAGCGGATTATTTTATCAATCGTCAACAAGTACAAACTCTATCGGCTTATCTAGTAAGAGGTCTCATTTGGGCTGTATCCGTTGGCTTATACCACTATATGTTACATAGTGAAAGCACAATAGGTGCTACATTGCCATCCTTTGCTATGGCCTTCGTAGTAACCGCTATCGTTGGATATATAAGTAAAACAGCGCACGCATCAACAGAAATTAAGTAGCATTAGCAGGTAACATCTATTATAAACGTACTAATTCAATACTAAAGATTAAAGATAAGGGTAAATACACTGCTATCAACTATCTAAAAAGAAAACACCTTCACAATCCACCAGTAGGATTATGAAGGTGTTTTTATGTATCTCTTATTTAATTTTCATAGTTTTTTTCACTGCATCAAAACTATAAGATTTTAAAATAGTTCCCATTATTCAGAAATTGTAATGAGTCCGTTTTCACAGATCCAATGTCTATCCCCTACAGCTTCTACTTCGCTTTCATCATGAGTCACCCATACGCAAGGTACATCCCATTCGCGAATAATGGACACGAGGTCTTCACGCACTTGTTTTCGTAAATTCCAATCGAGTGCCGACAAAGGCTCATCAAGGAGCAGAGTAGTCGGTTTTGAGTAGAGCGCACGGCCTAGTGCAACCCGCTGTTGCTCACCACCAGATAAGCTACCAGCCTTGGTATTACGATATTTCTCCAAACCCAAACGTTGTAACAATGTATCACACATGTCAGGGGTGCCTCGTTTGCTATAGGTAATATTATGTTCTACAGACAAATGAGGAAATACAATATTGCCTTGCGGCATATAGCCTACTTGCCGTTTTTGAGCAGGCACCCATATCTTTTTACCTCGATCAACCCACGTCGTATCATCATATTGAATACTACCAGTGGTTGGTTTTACGAGCCCTGCAATACATTTGATAAAGGTACTTTTACCACTACCAGATTGACCAGTCAGAACAGTAATTCCAGAAGGAAGCACCCCATCAGCTTTCACAGTCACAGAAGGTCTAGCTACAGTAAAGGAAAATGTAATCATAGAACCTCCTAGTTATTCTCTGTATGGCGGAACAAGGACCCCTTCGTAATGAGGTGAATGCCGCTCAACAATGCCAATGTAAGTACACAAATATATACAACAAGCTCAAAGGCATCCATGTACTGCCCTGCCTCTACGTAGGAGTAAATAGCTAACGGCATAGTACGGGTTACCTTCGGAATATTACCAGCGATTAAGATGGTAGCACCAAATTCCCCCATGGCACGGCAGAACGCCAAGATGCTACCTGTTAAAATACCTTTCCACGCAAGAGGCACAGATATGGTAAAGAATATACGCAATTCTGAAGCGCCCAATGTACGCGCTACATCCTCCATATTATGATCGACGGACTGCAAGGCAGAGCGCACTGTTTGATAAAATAGGGGGAATGCAATGACTGAAGATGCAACGACTGCACCAGAAGCGGCAAAAACTACACTCATACCGTGAGCTTCGAGCCACGCACCAAAAGCATATCCTGGAGTAAACACCATGAGAAGTGCAAAACCAACAACCACTGGTGGCAACACAAGGGGCAATGTAATTAGGGCATCTAAAATAGCCATACCGCCCCACTTACAACGATTCATCCAATAACAAGCACCTAAGCCTATAACAATAACGATGATAAGAGCAATGCTCGCCACCCATAAGGATAGCCAAAATGGACTCATGACACGCCCCCTTTCTATCAATAAGACTAAAATCAGTAATAATAAAAATACATCTAGTTTTAAAATGATTTACTTATTTGCATCATATAGCATATGAAAATGTATGTCTAACATATTCATAATAATATCTATATTGTATCATAAGAAAACGCTAGCCCTGAAAGCTAGCGTTTAACTCTTATTTAGAAGGAGAGAAACCGTATTTTTCTAATACTTTTTGGCCTTCTGGGCTCATTACATATTGGTAAAAGTCTTTTGCCAATGCGTTGTCATATTTTTTAATGATACCGATTGGATAGATGACTGGATCATGGGAATCAGCCGGTGTTACAGCAGAAATTTGAACCGCATCACCTGCAGCAATAGCATCTGTTTTATAGATAAAGCCAGCATCACCAGCACCTTGGCTAATGGATGCTGTTACAGCTTTTACGTCTTTAGCATATACTACATTTGGTTCAACTTGTTCCCAAACACCTAATTTTGTTAATACTTGTTTACCATAATTACCAGCTGGCACTGTTTCAGGATTCCCTAAAACGATACGTTTAACAGAAGCAATTTGATTTAATTCAATTTTAGGTTGGCCTTTTGGAACTACAAGAACTAATTCATTAGTTACAAATGGTTTAACATCTGTTACAAGGTCTTTGTCTTGCAACATTTTCATATTCTTTTCGTCAGCAGAGATGAATAAGCTAGCTGGTGCGCCTTGTTCAATTTGTTGGCGCAATGTGCCAGAACCAGCAAAGTTAATAGCAATTTGGTCGTCTGATAAGTTATGACTCTTTTTGTAGGACTCTGCCAATTCAGTAAGAGCACCTTTCAAGCTCGCTGCCGCTTGTACAGTAATCTTTTCAGATGTGCTTGGTTTAGCAGAATCTGCTGCTTTGTTTGTGTCACTACCACACCCCACTAACAAGGCCAGCATGAAAACGCTCATTAATACTAATAGAATTCGTTTCATAATTCCTCCTGTGCATCCCTTTGGACTCCACACTGTGAAAGCTATGGTTACTCACCGTAGAGACACGTTCAAAGAACCAACTAAATATACAATATATTCACATTATACTATATATTTGTTAATTAATATGTATGTAAAAACTCACATTTTGCATATATATTTCTGATGAATACCATAAGAAATCATAATGGATAAAACTTTTAAGCCCCGAACAATACATACTATGGTATGATAATACTATACATTAAATCCATACTAAATTAATAAGAAACTCTAGGTGAGATAATGAATATATTCGAGCTAATAGGACATATATTTATGAACTCTATGATTCCTATTTTTATACTGATAGGCGTAGGGTTTATATTGGATAGAAAATTTAAACTAGATTTATATACGCTGAGTAAACTAAACTTCTACATATTATTGCCTACCTTTGTATTTAGGGCTATGTATGAAGCTAAATTTACATCAGGTACGTTAGAAATCGTATTTTGTGCACTAGTTGTACTCATACTGAACTCTATCCTTTCAGGTGTAGTCGGCAAAATACAAGGTTATGATGTAGCAAAAATCGCCACATTAAAGAACTGCGTTATGTTTAACAATGTCGGCAATATGGGCATCGCCCTTGCCATCTTTGTATTTACCAATGTGCCTTACGTCATCGATGGCGCAACCCCCTATGCTGATTTAGGTCTTGTCAGCGTCGTATCCATTATGATTATACAGACCATTACAAGTAATACCTATGGTTTCTACCAAGCTGGTGCTGGGCGTTTGAGCACAAAGGATGCGTTAAGCGTAGTCTTCCATATGCCTATGGTATATGCTATACCGCTTGCATTACTTTGCCAGCTCTTACCATTTGATTTACACGGTCTATTCTTCTTTGCCCCTCTTAAAATCTTTGCTAATGCCTTTGTAGGCGTTGCTATGATCGCTTTAGGGGTGCAGATTAACAGAACGCCATTAAACTTCTTTAAGGCGGATGTTATGCTCGCTACATCCTTACGTCTCGTCTTAAGTCCTCTCATTGCTGCAGTTATTACTATATTATTTATAATTTTCTATGGTCCTATGCACCCGATTGCAGCGCAAACGATTGTCATCACCTATAGCGTACCAACAGCCATCAATATGGCCCTTATTGCTATCGAGATGAAAAACAATCCAGAATACGCTACGCAAATTGTAATGGGTACAACCATACTATCAGCAGTAACTATGCCACTATTTATTACGATAGCCTATTACCTCTTCCCTTTATATTAATACTAGTATACCTATACAAAAAGGAGCCGTATAAACGGCTCCTTTTCTTATATTTTAACTTTATATATCTTTAGAGGATATATATATATCATGAGTACTTTTGTATATCCCCAATCAAGTTAGACAAATAGTATGCAATACGGCTATATGACTATTGATGAGATACGTGTTCCATGCCCATTCTTACGAGACCTTCTACGTGATCATCGTTTAGAGAGTAGTATGCAGTTTTACCTTCCTTGCGATAGGTCACAAGTCTTGCTTGACGGAGTACACGCAATTGGTGAGAAATAGCGGATTGTCCCATCCCCATTGTTTCTGCAATGTGATTTACACACATTTCGTTTTCTAATAATAATTCTACTATTTTAAGGCGTGTAGGGTCACCCAGGATTTTAAACAGTTCTGCTAGCTTTAGCAATGATTCTTGTTTGTCGCTCATATAGTCCCCCATTTTATAAACCATTATCTATGTTTATTTATTGTTCTCATGTAACTTAATTTCGTTCTTATTTGTAAACCTAAATGGCATACATACAAATATTATATCATTTTTACGCTATAAAAAAGAGACTTTGTTACAACAAAGTCTCTTTTTGTATCATATCTGTACAGGATATGAATTATTTAATGATCAATACAGGGCAAGTGGAGTGACTAGTTACATAGCTACTTACGCTACCCATGAATAAGCCTTTCAATGGGCCAAGGCCACGGCTACCCATTACGATAAGGTCAGCATTATATTTTTTAGCTACTGCTAATAATGCAGGACCAGGGGAACCAACTTCGAATACGCTTTTAACTTTTACGCCTGTAGGAATTTCTTTTACTACATCGTTAAGAATTTCTTTACCAGTTTCTTCCATATCTTCTGCAATTTGTTCAGATACGTAACCACCGGAAATTGGTGTTTGATCGAAATTGGAAATAGCAGACACGATATTTGCAACGTGAACAATAATCAATTCAGCATGGTTGCGGTCCGCTACAGCGAGAGCATGTTCCAACGCACGTTTAGCATTTTCAGAACCATCAGTAGGTACGACAATAGTTTTGTAGGTAACCATAATAACCCCTCCTATTTCTAATCCCTCAAAGGGGATATGATCAAAGATCGTTTAGCCTATAGTATTATATTCTAGACCATCAAGGAAAACTCCTCTTTTTCTAGAGGATTTCTTTTATTATAGCACAAATTATACAGATTTATACAAATAAAAGAATATTATGTGTATATTATAAAACTTGTGATGATTGGTTAGTATTCAATGTAGTAGTCAATTTGAATCCATCCAGCACATCGATGAGCTCCGGTGTGCTAAGGCTAGTTCCTGCTGGGCCAATCATACGAGCCACGGCTACATTGCCTTCATTACCTAAGATAATAGTAGCGGCAAAGGATACTGGTGCAGCTGCAGATGTATCAGCCGTATTAGGATTCTTCATATGACCTGCCAAGTAGAACATTACATTACCATCGATAATATGTGTTTCATAACGAGTAATGGTTGCCTTATTCACCTCAACCAATTGTTTAAGGTAATAATCACCTAGCATTTGTTTGCCCATCATTGTAGGCATGCCTGTGCTAACCGCTTGTACGGGGATTGTAAAGGATTCAATATCAAGGCGCACATTATGCTTAGCGAAAGCAATTTTACCCTTTTCATTTAGACGGGTAAAACCTTTTGGATAGGCAAATTTAATACCTTCAGCTACGCTGATATCACTTGTGCCAGAGATAAACTGCTTAACACCTTTGATTGTACTAGAACCAGACTTATTTAGTAATTCAAAGGATGGAATTGTATGTTCCATCAAGCCTTGTTCCATAAATTCCCCTTGAATAGGAGCATAGGTGCTCGCCAAATTGTAGCGATGCGTTGGATCCTTATCCATGATGAATTCCGCTTCAAATACAGATTGAACAGGCTCTGTAGATGTCATTTCAGCATACGATTTTGGTGTTGTCTTATCCCAACGTGCTGATATAGCCCCTTTCTTGTTAAAGAAGCCCCCAACGATATCGTTATTTTCAAAGACATTACTATGCTGACGCCAGATGCTCAAGTACTCTTCATCAGACATGCCCTTGATTGGCACACCATACCAAGTCGTATTCCATTCCTTTTGAGATACCCCGTCTTGCGGTGTATTATTGCGTTTTGTGAAAGACACAGTATAGGAATCATCTTGTGTTGGACCTGCTAGGTTGAAAGAATAGCCTTGAATATGCTCACTTTCACTACGCACATCCATATCTAGCTTAACACCATCGGCTACACGCCATGGAATCGTAAAGGTATAGCCATTTTTATAGTCCTTAACTACTGTGTTCATCGTAGTCGCATACGATTTATACTGATCTGGCAAAATAGAGGCAGAGTCTTTTTGGGAATCTACGATTGCCATCGGAGTTCCAGGTGTGCCTTGCAAGCCTTCTGCCATAATAGAGGTCGTGCTCATAGCCATGACAGCTAACGTAGCAGCAATAAAACGTAACTTCATAAGACCTCCTATAACATGTTCTCCAAGAACGCTTTCGTTCTATCGTTCTGTGGATTGTTGAAAATTTGTTCTGGTGTACCTTCCTCTTGGATAACACCATCCGCCATAAAGATGACACGATCAGATACTTCACGAGCAAAGTTCATTTCATGAGTTACGATAATCATCGTCATATGATCATCAGCCAACTGTTTAATAGTCTTAAGAACCTCACCAGTTAATTCTGGGTCAAGGGCAGATGTAGGCTCATCAAAGAGCATGATTTCAGGATTCATCGCCAATGCGCGAGCGATGGCCACGCGTTGTTGTTGACCGCCAGACAAACGGGATGGATACATATCGCGCTTTTCCCATAAGCCAACTTTATTAAGTAATCGCTCTGCAATCGGTAAAATTTCATCATCTTTCATACCTTTTACCATGCGCGGCGCGATCATAATGTTATCAAGCACCGTCATATGAGGGAATAAATTGAAAGATTGGAATACCATGCCCATGCGTAATAATAAGTCATGTTGTGTTTCTTGGCTAGCATAGTTTACAGTGCCATTAGCATCTGTACTAGCAAGGACAGTACCATCTACAGTAATAGAACCACCATCAATGGTTTCCAATTGACCTAAGCAGCGTAAAAATGTAGATTTACCAGACCCAGATGGGCCGATGATAGAAACGATTTCCCCTCTATCCATTTTGAGCGATACATCGCGCAATACAGTTTGATTGTTAAAGCGTTTTTCAATACGCTCCATATTTACAAATGTCATAAGTACCTCTTACATCGTCGTATAAATAAATAGCTGTAATTTCAAATCGGCTATAGCCCTTAAAAACAACTAAGTCCATATCTACGACACACTACTACAGAATAGATTAATCTTCATATACAGCAAATCGTCTTTCTAAGTAGTTGAAGATATTTGTCAAAATAAAGGTAAAGATCAAGTAGAACAAAGCTGCCACTAAGAAGGCAGAGATATCAAAGTCACGTTGTACGATAGATTTTGTAATACGCAAGATATCATTCATAGCCAATACGTATACAAGAGACGTATCTTTCAACAAGTTAATTGTTTCGTTCGCAAGCGGAGGCAATACGCGTTTAAACATTTGTGGCAAGATGATTTTACGCATTGTTTGAGCATAAGTAAAACCAAGAACCTTTGCCCCTTCGTACTGACCACGAGAAATGGATTGAATACCACCACGGAAAATTTCACATAAATACGCTGCGTAGTTCAACACGAATGTAAGTACTGCAGCTGTAGCATCATCCATTTGGACTGCTCCATCTGTAATGATAGGCAATGCATAATATACGAATAAAATTTGTAACATTAATGGTGTGCCGCGCATCAAATATACGAAGGCTTCAACAATTTTGTCGAGCACTGTAAATTTTGATAGACGTACCAAAGCAAGTAAGATACCGCCAGGGATGGATAAAATCCATACAATACAGAATAGCGATACGGTTACCTTTAAACCATCAGCGATGGTTGGGATAATCTGCAATAAATAATCTAACATGGAATACTCCTTCAAAACACGACTAGAGAAGAGGCATCTGGCCTCTTCTCTAGTGTACATTTCGTTCTTTAATTATCTGTTGTACATACTGACCATAGTACTATTAGTATATCACGAATTGTACTATTTAGCATCGCTCTTATCTAGGTCTGCGCTAGAGCCCAACCATTTTTCAACGATTTTATCAGCAGTACCATCTTTTTTCATGTCCGCTAAGATACCATTGATTTTATCACGTAATGCAGTGTCATCTTTACGGAAACCAACAGCGAAGTTGTCAACACCGTAATCAGTACCGTCTACGATTTTGTATTTACCAGGTTCTTTTGTCATGAGGTAACGAGCGATAACACCATCGGCGATAACTGCATCAACACGACCAATACCAAGATCCATGAAAGCACTTACGAAGTCAGCATAAGATTTTGTTTCTTTCACAGTTTTACCGCTTGGATCATTTTGTAATGCAGATTCACCAGTACTAGCTTGTTGAACACCTACTACTTTACCTGCTAAATCAGCTTTGGATTTGATGGAGTCATCATCATTACGAACAACGATGTATTGTTTATCCTTCATGTATGGATTGGAGAACAAAATATTTTTCTCACGTTCAGGAGATACTGTTAAGCCATTCCATAAAGCGTCGATTTTTTTAGATTTCAACTCGGCTTCTTTACTGGACCAGTCGATAGCTTTGAACTCTACCTCCATACCAGCGCGTTTAGCTGCTTCTTTAGCCATATCGATATCTAAACCTACGATTTCGCCTTTATCATCTTTAAAGCCCATTGGAGGGAAGCTATCATCTAAGCCGATAACGATTTTTTTAGGTAATTCTGTATTAGCAGTTTTAGTATCGCTACCACAACCCGTTACAAATACCATCATAGATACTGCTGCAAGGCCAACGGCCATCATTTTTTTCCAATTCATAACTATCCTCCACGGTGTGTTACACCTTTAACTACTTGCTATTATATGCTGTACAGAACTCACCTCTGCACCCGATGATTGTATTATACTTTAGTTCGTTAAAGTTGTAAATAGCTAATTTGATGAATTTTTGGATTTTCTTAATTTCTTAATATTACATATCATCTATTGTAAGGATAAAGCATTTGTATAACCTATATTTTAAAGATTTGAATGCTTATTAATAGCTTCAATCATGGCCATTTTATCTTTATACCCTACCTGCGCGAGGTCTAAGGGTATGACATAAATACCACCATGACCATTCATAGCCTGCAATTCACGCCAACCTTCGGTAAACCCAATAATATGCTCGTAATCTACAAAGACAAAATATTCATCCCCATGAAAAAGACTGTGAAAGTATTCTATAAAAGAAAAAGGCCTACGTTTCAACACGAGGCCCTTTTCACAGATAAAAGCTTGACTTTCACCTAATCTATGAAGGGTCCACAATATAAGAAGTAACAACAGATAATACAATATACGCTCAGCCCAATCGGACGGCAAATATTTCACAATTAACACGCACACCAATAGACCGACGATGCGTCCAGTCCACTGGATTCCACGATGTATTTCTAAGCTCTGTTGTACGGCACCTGATGAAAAGCGTTCCATTGCCTCTTGTTTCGTCATGGCTTACCTCACAAATTGAAAGTCTACTATATGATTTTATTTACGGCACAAGCCCATAGCTTGCTCAACTTTACGGTACATTTGACTTGCTTTAGCATGAGCCTTAGCAGCACCTTCATCAAGAATTACATCGAGTTCAGGGCTTGTAATCAATTCATTGTAACGTTGTTGGATTGGCTCAAGAGTTGCCACTAATAGGTCTGCAATATCGGATTTGAATACGCCATAACCTTTACCTGCATACATTTCTTCGATAGCTTCATAGCTGTCTTTTGTGATAGCACGGTAAATGCCCATCAAGTTAGAAATGCCCGGTTTGTTTTCTTTATCGTAACGCACTGCATTATCAGAGTCAGTTTGAGCGCGTTTCAATTTTTTCACGATCAAATCTGGTGCATCCAAAAGGCGAATGGTAGCATTTTGATTATCATCAGATTTACTCATTTTCTTAGTTGGCTCTTGTAAGCTCATAACGCGAGCACCACCTTCGCCTACCTTGATATCAGGTACTACGAAAGTTTCACCGAATCTACGGTTAAAACGCTCTGCCAAATTACGAGTCAACTCAAGATGTTGTTTTTGGTCTTCACCTACAGGAACATAGTTTGTACCATATAACAAGATATCTGCCGCCATCAATGGTGGGTACGTAAGCAATGCTGTAGGAATGGAGTCACCTTGCTTTTGAGACTTGTCTTTATACTGCGTCATACGCTCTAATTCGCCAACATAGCTGATAGATTGCATAACCCAACCGAGTTTAACGTGCTCAGGTACTTCGGATTGTACGAACAATGTTACCTTTTTAGGATCGAGGCCAACCGCTAGGTACAACGCAGCCAAATTACGAGTATTTTGGAATAACTCTTTTGGATCTTGCGGTACAGTGATCGCATGTTGGTTAACGATACAATAATAACATTCGTCAGTATCTTGATAGTCTAAGAAATTACGTAAAGCCCCCAAATAGTTACCAAGTGTTAACTCACCACTTGGTTGGATGCCGGAAAATATAACTGCCATAATAGTCTCCCTATATTGAAATAAACCAACAGTGCCGAAGCACTGTTGGTTATATATATTATTCTACGGTTACAGATTTAGCTAAGTTACGTGGTTTATCTACATCTGCGCCGCGTGTAATCGCTGCATAGTATGCTAATAATTGCAACGGTACAACTGCAAGGATTGGAGCGATGAATTTATTTGCACGTGGAACATAGATTGTATGGTCTACGTGTTTAGATAATTCTTCGTCACCTTTCATGCCGATACCGATTACAACCGCTTCACGAGCTTTTACTTCGCGGATGTTACTGATCATCTTATCGTATACATCCTCTTGTGTAGCCAATGCGATAACAGGTACGCCTTCTTCAATAAGAGCTAATGTACCATGTTTCAATTCGCCACCAGCATATGCTTCAGCATGGATGTAAGAAATTTCTTTCAATTTCAAAGCACCTTCCATCGCTACTGCATAGTCGATAGCACGGCCCAAGAAGAACGCATCAGATTTGAAGCCATAATGTTTAGCAAAAGCTTTCATATCTTCGTCTACTTCAAAGATTTCATGAATCAAGGACGGCAAGTTTTTAACACCGCTAAGGATTTCTTCGCCTAAAGCTGGATTCATTTTGCCATTTAATTGACCAAGGTATACAGCGAACAACAAACCAGCTACTAATTGAGTAGTGTAAGCTTTTGTGGACGCTACGGAGATTTCAGGACCTGCCCATGTGTATACAGTGTTATCTGCTTCACGGGAGATACTGGAACCTACTACGTTTGTAATCGCCAAGGATTTAGCGCCAAGGCGTTTAGCCTCTTTCAACGCTGCCAATGTATCAGATGTTTCACCAGATTGGCTGATAACGATACATAATGTTTTGTCATCAGTCAATGGATTGCTGTAACGGTACTCGGATGCGATTTCCACACTTACAGGAATGCGCGCCAAGTTTTCAATATATTGTTTTGTTACAAGACCAGCATGGTATGCTGTACCACACGCAACGATGAGGATTTTGTTGAAAGCTGCTACATCTTCAGCAGTCCAATTCAACTCATCAAAGATAGCTGTTTTACCATCTTCAGAGATATGTGTACCGAATGTATCGCGTACAGCCTTAGGTTGGTCATGAATTTCTTTCAACATGAAGTGTTCATAACCGCCTTTTTCTGCTGCTTCCGCATTCCAGTTAACATGGAATACTTCTTTATCAACAGGGTTGCCTTCACGGTCGAATACGGATACATTATCACGAGTTACGATAGCTAATTCACCATCGCTCAAAATGTATGTATCACGTGTGTAGTTAATGATAGCTGGAATATCAGATGCTACAAAGTTTTCGCCTTTGCCAAGACCGATAACCAATGGATTTTCTTTTTTAGTACAAATGATTTTATCTGGCTCATCAGCACAGATGATTTCAAGAGCATAGGCCCCATCAACACGAGCTAGCATGCGACGTACTGTGCCTACGAAATCGCCATCATACATATCTTCTAATAAATGAGCTACTACTTCTGTATCAGTTTCAGATTTGAAATGGTACCCTTTTTCAATGAGCTCTTCTTTTAAAGGCATGTAATTTTCAATAATACCGTTGTGTACAACAGCAAATTTACCATCTTCAGATGCATGAGGGTGGGCGTTCATGTCGGATGGACGACCATGAGTAGCCCAACGAGTATGACCAATACCTATAGTCCCTTCATTAGGATCTGCTTTTACAATCGCCTCAAGATTAGCAAGGCGGCCAACCTTCTTTTGAATTTTAATCACATTTTCAGGGCCGATAACAGCAATACCTGCAGAGTCATAACCACGGTATTCTAATTTCGCCATACCGTCCAATAAGAAATCAGATGCTTGATTAAAGCCAATGTATCCTACGATACCGCACATAAGTATATCCTCCTATAACTGGGGGTATTTCTAGCCCCAGCCAAAAACTAAGGCTAACTAATTACTATTCTAACTTAACGATCTAAGTTAATGTTCAAATTATGTATCAAATAGTATTTGAATACAATTCATTCAGATACACTTTGTCCCCATCGTTACCAATGGGCTTTTTAATATCTGTTACGACATGAATATGCCGGAAGAGCATCCGCTGATGATTCGATGACTCTTCACCTCGTCTACCCTAACGACTGCCTTCGTGGGTACTTGCGCTATTCGCCTTTACGAATTAGGGAACTCCTTTCTATAAGATACGGCAGATCTTAACAGTATACATCATATACCAATCTATATTATACGTGATAAGTAATGGTGAAAGCAAGATATCCTCATCGACATATCTAAACATCACAGTTAATATTTGTTTATAAATCCCATGTATCATTCATACTATTTTCACAGATAATTACTATACTTCTTACAATCTTAATTTTACACAATTCGATTTTATCGCGTAATAAATATTTGGAGGTTATTATATATGACACATTCACGTAACTATAAAACTTTAAGACGTTTCATCGTTCCCGCTTTAGCGGGTGGCGCCCTCGCAGCACTCGCATTCGCCCCTACCTTTGGTGCAGAACCAATACAAGCTAATGTTCTAACACAAAGCATATCTGCCCCTAAGGCTGATGTGCCTAACGCTAATACACCTAAAAACGATGTACCTAGACCAGATGATGTAAAGACAGGAGAAATTAATGAACCAACGCCTCATAAGGAAGCCGATCCTAGTACTTTCAAAGGCACATCTGTGATTAGTGAAAGTCAAACATTAGAACACCAACGATTCGACAATACTACAAGCGATCAAAATGCTTTCATCGGAAAAAACAAAGCCACTATCACCATCGATAGCAGCGTATTTAATAAACAGGGTAACACCACAAATGATGACAACAGTAATTTCCGCGGACAAAATGCAGTAGTGCTCGGCATCGAAGGCAGTCAAACGAGCATTAAAAATAGTAATATTACATCTAATAGTATTGGCTCTAATGCGGTATTTGCCACTGGCGAAGGCTCTGTTATTAATATAGAAAATACAAATATTCACACTAAGGGCGACTCCTCTCGCGGCTTAGATGCGACCTACAAAGGCACTGTAAATGGTAAAAATTTAACCATCACCACTGAAGGGGCTCACTCTGCTACGCTTGCTACAGACCGTGGCGAAGGCACCATTAATGCAGAAGCAGCCAAGCTAACAACCTATGGTGCGGGTAGCCCTGTTATCTACTCCACCGGCAATATTACAGCAAACAGTATCAACGGCGTAGCTAACAAGAGTGAAATAGGCGTCGTAGAAGGTAAAAACTCCATTACCCTTACGAACTCTAATGTTACAGGCTACCACGATAATGGCTTCATGCTATACCAAAGTTTCTCCGGTGATGCTGAAAGCGGTATTGCTCGTTTAAAAGCAGAAAATAACACACTTACAACTCATGGTACAGGCGCTTTCATCTATGTAAACAACACTACAGCCGAAGTAGACCTTACAGGCAACGCAATTGTAATGCCAAATACTACCACACTCGTGAAAGCCGCAGCAGACTCCCGCTGGGGTAAAGATGGTGAAAACGGTGGTCACCTCACACTTCGCGCATCCAACCAAGAACTTAACGGTAACATCGTAGCCGACTCCATCAGCACTGTCGCACTAGACATGACTAATGGATCCAGCCTCGTAGGCGCTGTAAACACAGACAACACAGCTAAAGAAATTACAATGAAACTCAGCAAAGACTCTACCTGGACACTCACAGGCGACAGCTATGTAAAATCCTTAACAAACGAAGACACAACAAACAGTAACATTCACTTAAATGGATACAAACTCGTTGTGGCTGATAAATAATAACAAAAGCACTACTCTGAATGATTACAATTCAAAGTAGTGCTTTATTAGTTTAATCTTAGTAGAGATGGTTCCTCGCTGTGGATTTTGCTTCGCAAAATCTTACGCTCGGAACAAAGTGATGTGTGGGCTTCATCGTCGCAAGCTCCTCTACCGCCTCACACCCTACTTTTATTCCGCTAGCCCCTGTTCTCTACCGATAATATCAGCGATTTCTTGGCATAGGGATTGTAGCGCTTCTTGGTCTGGACCTTCAGCCATTACACGGATGAGTGGTTCTGTACCGGATGCACGTACTAGAACGCGACCTTCATCACCGAGTTCACCTTCAGCGGTTACGATAGCAGCTTTAATAATATCATTATCTTCCCAGCCTGTTTTTGTAGCAACTCGAACGTTTACTAATACTTGTGGGTATTTCGTCATAATGCTAGCGAGTTCAGAAAGCGGTTGATTTTTTTCTTTCATAAGAGCCGCTACTTGCACAGCTGTTAACATACCGTCACCAGTTGTATTGTGATCTAAGAAGATTACGTGACCAGATTGTTCCCCACCAACGGAGAGGTCATGTTCACGCATGTATTCTAATACATAGCGGTCACCAACAGCAGTAGACACAGTTTTCATACCAAGTTCTTCTGCTGCTTTATGGAACCCAATATTACTCATAACAGTACCAACTACTGTATCGCCTTTTAGCTTGCCTTCTTCTTTTAATTTAAGGGCACACAATAACATGATTTGGTCGCCATCGAGAACCTCGCCTTTCTCGTCAACCAACAAGCAACGGTCAGCATCGCCATCGTTAGCGATACCAAGGTCTGCATTATGTTGTTGTACAGCCACTTGCAAGCCTTCAATATGTGTAGAGCCACAGTGATGGTTGATATTCAAACCATCTGGATTTACATTGATGTTGATTACTTTAGCGCCAAGGCCAGATAAAATTTCAGGACCTACGCTAGATGCAGCACCGTTCGCACCATCATATACGATAGTCAAACCTTCAAGGGATGTATCAACTGTGTGGCGAACAAAGTGAGCGTAGAAATGAGCTAAATTGCTATTGTACTCAATGGTACCAATGCCATCACCTGTAGGACGTGGCAATTCATTATCTGCACTTTGACGAACATATTGTTCTAATTGATCTTCTACTTCATCTGGCAATTTATAGCCATTGCTATCAAAGAATTTAATACCATTATCTGGATATGGATTATGAGATGCAGAAATAACAGCACCTGCATCAAAGCCTTGTTGACGTACAAGGTAAGCTACTGCAGGAGTCGGAATAACACCGGCAATTACAACATTGCCACCAACAGAGCAAATACCGGATGCTAACGCACTTTCAAGCATAGAGCCAGAAATACGCGTATCACGACCAATCAAGAATGTAGGATGGTCTTTTTCTTTACCAAAATATGTAGCCGCTGCACGGCCTAAATGATAGGCTAATTCAGGTGTTAAAAATTCATTAACAACACCACGTACACCATCTGTACCAAATAAACGAGCCATAATTATCCTCCTCTAGGGATTGTGAAAATCACAAGTCCTCATATATTCACTGTTGTGTATTATATCACAATATATACACCACACATATAGATACTATACAGATATACTATTTTACAGTACCAAAATGAACCTATACTGTAGTTTACTTTACAATACATTCTACTACTAACTAGTTAGGTTTTGCATATTTTGCCATGCATATAATGGCAGTTTCTGCCCCATCAAGGGCTGCACTCATAATACCGCCAGCGTAGCCAGCACCCTCGCCCATCGGGTAGAATCCACCTACAGTTGGAGAAATACGTTCTTCAGTACGCCCCATGCGAAGCGGTGCAGAGGTGCGTGTTTCAACACCAGTCATGCATACCGCAGGATCATCAAATCCATGAATACGTCGTCCCCAATATGGCAAAGCCCGTTCCAATACAGACGTTACGAATGGTGGCAAGCAATCATGTAAATCGCAATTTACTACACCTGGTTCATAGCTATAGGTGCTATCTTGTACGCTAGGTGCTGGTGAAAGTCCTAAAAATTGACCCACTGTTTGTGCTGGTGCATGGAAGTTAGAGCCACCTAATTCATATGCCTTTCGCTCCCATTCACGTTGGAATGCTACACCATCCAGAGGATGATTACCAAAGTCATCAGGCCCTACATTAACTACGATAGCACTATTCGCAACACCGCTATCACGAGCATATAAACTCATGCCATTAACAACAACGCCCCCATTTTCGGACGCTGATGCTACAACTTGACCACCTGGGCACATACAGAAGCTATACGCTGTACGGCCTGTTTCTTTATCGTGGTATACAAGAGAATATTCTGCGGCCCCAAGGCCCAAGCTATATGGTTCTACACCATATTGAGACTCGTCAATGATAGCCTGATCATGTTCAATACGAACACCGATAGCAAATGGTTTTGCCGTCATTTCTACATTACGTTTATGTAGCATTTCATACGTATCACGTGCACTATGGCCTACACCAGAAAGCACAACCGTCGTATCGATTCGCTCGTTGCCATTAACTTCAACACCAACGATACGATCATTTTCAATGAACAAATCAGTTACTTTGGCGCCAAAGCGAATTTCACCGCCCCACTCAATGATGCGTTCACGCATAGCTTTTACCATGGTACGCAACTTATCTGTACCTACGTGAGGTTTATGTTTATATAAGATTTCTTCAGGTGCACCAAATTCAACAAAGTATTTAGAGATCTCGTGCAATCTAGGATGAGTAACGCGAGTTGTCAGTTTACCATCTGAGAAGGTACCTGCACCGCCTTCGCCAAATTGTACATTCGATTCAGGCTTAAATACGCCCTCTTTCCAAAATGTTTCTACATCTTGGCTACGAGTATCGACATCTTGACCTCGTTCAAGAACGATTGGATGGTACCCTTCACGAGCTAGGTAAAATGCTGCAAGCATACCTGCCGGCCCAAATCCCATCACTACAGGACGATGTGCTAAAGGCACATTACCATAGACAATAGGTTCTGGATCTTCTGGCGTGAACACAGATACATCCTTTTGCTTACCTAATTTTTTCATAATTTGAGCTTCTTTTTGAACCTCAACGAACAAAGTATATACAAATACAATATTAGGTTTTTTACGAGCATCTACAGCACGTCGCACAACGTGAATTGTTTCAATGGCGCCACGTAGCTGGGGATACTTCTTTTCTACAATCTCTTTAATATCCGACTTGACCGTCACGGCCACGCGGAGATTTATTATTCTAATCATATGTTACCTATTAAAGCTATCCTTTCAGAATAGACTACATCTATATTATTTGACCTAAATTCTTTATCACTGACCTATTAGAAAATGGTCATACATCTTTATTATACAACACTACTATAAAAGCTAATATATGAATAATAAAACAAACCCTAATAGAGTTATGTAATCTACTCTATTAGGGTCTTTTTTTCTACATAGTTTTCTTTTGTATATCTACCTTAACATGTACTGTAGTAACATTACTATTGACACCACTTGGTAATACTAAGTTGTAATTACCTTGAATTCCCTTAGTCGCACCACTAAGATCAATTGGCTCTGTTTGAATTTCAGTTACAGAATCAATCATTTCTTCTCGGCCAGTCACGGTTAATTGGGTTGGTGTAACGGATATGGACTTAACCTCATAACCATCAGCTACCGCTCCCGCAGTTGGTACCGTAATAGGAACTGCTTTATCTTTACGCAATAAGTTAAGTTCATATTGCGCCTGACCTTGGTTTGGATTGATATGTACATCTAATACATTGCCAGATACATCCCAAGCCTCTAATGTACTAACAGCACTAAAGTTCTTGGTTTGACCAGCGATATTGACTTTCATAACAACCTTATTCACAGCATTAACCTGTTGTTTACGTCCAGATACAGTTACCTCTTTCGGTACAATAGTTACTGACTTGAGAGCAACATCGTCGGAGAACTTACCAATTGGAAGAATTTCAACCGGTATTTTTCGTTCCGCATATTCGTCTACATTAATTGTTATAGTATCAGGCTTAACCTCCACAAGGCTCATCCCCGCTGGAGGTGTAAATCCGATTGTCACATTATTTTGACCTGGTTTCACACCCGATGCATCAATGTAAGCGCGAAGATTATCTGCTTTTATAGACATAATCGTATCGCGAGGGCCCGAAAGGACAATGCGTGCTACATCCGGTGCATCTTCTATAATATAATGAGAATCAAGATTTTGAACTTGAACAGGTACTGTATAGGTTACCTCCATCACAGGGTTCTGATCTCGCATGATAAAGAACCACATGACGATGGCCGCTAGCAATGATAATAACTTAGCTGGCCAATTGCGTTTCAAATGTATCATCATTTTTTTGCCCCCCATTTCCACATACCAGTAATGGTTTGACGAGGGCGCTCCATAAATGTACGCAACGCTTCTTTAATTTGATCTTCCGGTAAATGACGATAAATATGACCGCCATAGGTATAGGAAATTGTCCCCGTTTCCTCACTGACAACAACAACGACCGCATCTGTTTGTTCAGACAAACCAATTGCTGCACGGTGACGCGTACCAAGTTCAGTACTTAACGTACGATCCTCAGTTAACGGCAACAAACAACCGGCTGCACGAATACGACCATCACGAATGATCAGTGCCCCATCATGAAGTGGTGTACTAGGAACGAAAATGTTTTTAATTAATTCACGGCTCAATACAGCATCAATTAAAATACCTGTATCAACGAAATCATTGAGACCTACTTCACGTTCAAAAACGATAAGTGCCCCTGTGTGCTCACGAGACATAACGCGAGCCGCCGCCATCACTTCATTGATGGCCATATCCATTTCCTCTTCATTAACATTCTGTGCCTTGCTAAAAATTCGGCCACGGCCCAATTGTTCTAAAGCACGGCGCAATTCCGGTTGGAATACTACAGGCAATGCGAAGAGAAGAACAGTCATACTTTGTTGCAAAATCCAATTGATAACATATAGATTTAGCAAATGACTCAATAAGTTTAGAATTGCTAACATAACGAGACCTTTCAAAAGAGAAACGGCCCGTGTATCTTTAAGCAATTTATATAAGTAATAAATACCTACAGCAACGATTAAGATATCAGCGATATCAAGAAGCCTAAAGGTATGTATAAGTGCGTCAATATGCATAAAAATAGCTCCTTATACAAAATAATAAGGTACAACCAACTACTTGGCTGTACCTTATATTTTAACTCATTTTAGAAGCACTGTAAATTTATAAACAATTACAAAATATGATTTTTCTATAATTATAGACTTAAATATTTTGTGTTTCAATCCACACATCCATCTGTCCACCGCACACCATACCTTCTTTTACAGCTACATCATCATCTAAAAGAACTTCGATACGACGATGTGCTTCTTTTTTATTCAAGGAATCAACAGCACTTAGGCGAATTTCATTTTCAGCACGACCACCACCGATAGTACCAAAAATAGATCCATCTGGGAAAACAACCATAGAAGTGCCAGCTTTACGTGGTGTAGAACCACGGGTAAATAAAATTGTGGCAACAGCTAATGTTTCATTTTTACGAGCACTTAAATATTCAATAAACTCACGATTCATGGCTCACTCTACCTTTCCGCAATGAGCCGCCTTTTTTACCACGCACCACTGCCAAATATTCGCTAACGATAGATAATGCAATCTCCTCAGGAGTTTGTGCACCTAAATCTAGACCAATTGGTGCATATACCATATCTAATTCTTCTTGTGTCCAACCTTGTTCACGCAATACTTCAAATGCATAATGAATGCGCTTTTGACTGCCCATAACACCCATATAGGTTGGCAAGTAATCGCGCAATTGTTCTAAGCATACATTGTCATACTCATGAGCACGTGTAACAATGATAAAACCATTATATTCATCAAGAGGTAGATCATTTTTAAAGTTTTCTAAGGGCAAGCATTTACGAGTTACGCGCTCGTCAAAGAATTCAGGAACTACATATTCTGGGCGGTCATCTACAACAGTAACACGACATCCAATGAATAGTAATAAATCTGTAATAGCACGGCTCACATGACCAGCGCCTAATACGAGAACAGACGGATCATTTTCTACAGGTTGTACGAAACATTCTACTTCGCCTACCATGCACAAAGAATTGAGCTTTGCTTTATCTACCATAAAGCCTTCGATTGGTGTGCCATACAAAACACTACCATCTTCAGCATAAATTGCTTTATCCCCTTGACGAGGACCAGATAATACAGTAACCATCAATGTAGTTTCTGTAAGCTGAAGACGGTCTTTCATCACATCATAGATCGTTTCCATCTTGATTCCTTTCATAATCCCATGCAGTAACGGCTTCTAAAACGCCACCACCAACAGCGAGAGATTTATCTGAAATACTATAACAATGAGCTTCTTCACAACGAGCATCTACATCGGCCAATTTAAAATGGTCGGATACGATGAGCCCGCTCTTAAGAATACCTCTAAGAATACCTGTAATTTTTGCCCGTACTGGCTCTTCATCTACATAACCAATGACTTCATTGGCTTGTACAGAATCACCTATATGACGCTTAGCTGTAAATAGACCAGCCTTTGGAGAGTGAATAACACGCTCATGAGTATAACCACCTACATTACCAGGAATACCCGTATTAGGTTGCGCCGGGCCATCGTAGATACAACGACCTAAATAATGACCACGCATAGTTTCAATAACCACATCTACATCGTCCCCTGCAGTAAAACCAGGGCCCACACCGATAACAAGGTCTGCATCATCTCGTTTGGTACCAAGATTTTTTTTGCTTAAGATAGCATCCACCACAATGGCTGGCTTCAATGTATCTAATAACTCTTCATAGGAGCTAGTTACTACAGGAATAACACCTTGTGCCAATGTATCCTTTACTTCGCTAAGGGCTACATGACGAGCTACAAAGCGTTCCAAAATCATTTCGCCACGATGCACAGCATTGCCGTAACAAACTTCACGGCGAATCATGGTAGGAATAGCGATTTCGTTAATCACTACCGGATAGCCTGCACGTTTCAATCTATATACAGCGCCAGAAGCGATATCTCCGCCTCCACGCATAAGCACTAATGGTTTCATAATGCCTCACTTTCACGTTCTTTTAAACGCTCAAAATCATCGGGTGTATCGATATCATATCCAATATCGTCACGAATCCATAGTTTGATAACATGATCTTTACCATCACCACGAATGATGGTCTTGCCCCCTTGGTCCCCTTGGATATGTTGTAAAGATTCAAACCAATGCGAACCAAAGAGAACAGGATTTCCCGACTGATAATTCGCCCCATAATGTGGGACGACGATAGTTTTCGAATGAAAGTTATCACTAAATGCACTAATAACCTGATGTACAACATTCCCAGTCAGTAGTGGTTGATCCCCTACAGAACAAAGAATGCCATCTAGCGGTATCGGTGATTTTTCTACCAAATAACGTACTCCTATCGCTATGGACAGCCCCTGTCCACGCTCAGGATGTTCATTCCGAACTACTTCGAACCCATAGCTTGTAACAATAGGTTCCAATTTTTCATGATCGTCACCAGTAACCGCTACAAAAGGTAGTTTACAGAATTCAGCAGGTTTTACATAATCTTCCCATCCACAATGAAGAGCCCCACAGACCGCATCTAAAACAGTTTTACCACGCCAGGGTAAAAGCTGCTTATTACACCCCATGCGCTTGGATTGTCCCCCTACGAGGAGGACAATGCCAATATGCAAAGGACGACGGTCTATGGGGTCTCTCATGGGACTGAAAGCGCTATTAGATTTTGCTTTCACATAAGTCATGAGTACCTACCGACATTGAATAATGCGACGGATTTCACAACTTGCTTTGTATCCATCAGCTAAGATGATATCGGAAATGTCGCTATCTACAATATGATCAATAAAATCATCAATGATACGATGTTGCACCGTTTCATAACCAGTACAGAACAGAATTTTTTTACCTTTACTGTATTGGAATAAGCCTTGTTTATGGAGCACAAGATCAGCCAACATGCGTGGCGTTACAATGGCGCCCATATCGCGTTTCACAATATCTTGAACGAGCTCGATATTATGTACGTGCTCATCATCAAGCGGCGCTCCTAACATTTGTAAATTAACAAGACCAATCGTAGTCTTTGTGAGAGATGGGATGACTGGCTCAGTCGTCTTAGGCGCCTTAAGCCATTTTTCCTTTGCCCCATCTGCTTCCACTACAATTTGCCAGTTCGGATGCAATTTTTCTAAACCATCGATAAGATCACAATCTAAGGAGTCTACTTTTGTTCCTGTAATGCCAGAGAACCACGCACCACAATATCCACGCAAAATACGATCAGTACAATATTCATCAGCTTCATTAATATTTCGAGTATAAATCGGTTCATAATGAGCCACTTGAGATTCATAGAGTCGAGTCGTAGTCGTAACTACGATGGGCTGACCTTTCAGCCTTCCATATTCTACTAATTTTGAAAGCACAGTCGTTTTACCGCCTGCCCCAACAAGGGCCACGATTCCAGGCTGAATCAATCGATTCCAATAGGATGTTTGTGATGTCATAAAACCAGGCCTCCTTAGAAAGGAAAAGTAAATAGAAATCTCTATACTTTATATTTCTCGTCCATAGCCATAAATACCTTCTCAGGTGTCATAGGTAATGTACGAACGTCCGCACCAACTGCATTTTTAATAGCATGTTGAATAGCTGGACTAGCCGTATTAATAACAACTTCACCAATAGATTTAGCACCAAATCCGCCTGTCGGTTCATAAGACTCTACAAAGTCTACATGTAACTCACCAATATCTTGACGGGTTGGAATTTTATAAGTCATAAGGTTATTAGTCTCTAAGCGACCATTATTGGAATAGCGTACATCTTCATACAACGCCATGCCGATAGCTTGTACTACGCCGCCTTCAACTTGAACGCGAGCCAATTTAGGATTGATAACAGTACCGCAATCGATGCAGGAATATGTATGAAGCGGAATAACCTTGCCAGTTTGTTTGTCTACTTTTACCTCTGCAATAGTTGCCATGAATGGAGGTGGAGACGTATGACTGCCCCATGTAGCGAAACCAGACAATTGTTCTGCATTAACGCCTACCAATAATTTTGGAGCTAATTGATGGATATCCATAGTTTGAGAACCATCTTTTGTGGTAGCTACAACGCCATCAAAGTCGATGGTCTCTACATCTGTATTGAAGAATTGAGCGAACTTAGCAATAATCTTAGTGCGTAATTCTTCAGCAGCCATCTTAGCAGCCGTACCAGTTACGTATGTTGTACTAGATGCATAGGAACCTGGATCAAATGGTACGATGTCTGTATCGGATTCAACAACTGTCATGTATTCCATAGGACAGCCGATGATTTCACAAGCCATTTGAGTCAATACAGTATTAGCCCCCATGCCCATATCGGAAGAACCAGTATACAATGTGTAGTTACCATCATCACCGAGACGAATTTCTACAGATGCTACATCAATGTTAGCAACACCAGAACCTTGTAATGCCAATGCCATGCCAAGGCCACCGCGATAACGTTCGTCAATATCCCAAGAATGAGGACGTTCATCCCAACGAGCCATTTCTTTTACGCGGTTTACAGTGTCTTGGAACAAACCAGAATCAAGATATTCATCTAGAGCATATACCAAGCTTTGTTCACCTTGAGCAATCAAGTTCTTTTGACGCAATTCAGCAGGGTCTACCCCCATTTTATCCGCCAAGTTATTAACAGCACACTCTAAAGGCCACAACGCTTCAGTAGCACCATAACCACGGAATGCACCACCTGGTGTATGATTCATGTATACACCTTCTGTACCGTAGTGAATTGCTGTCGCTTTATTGTATAAAGGAATGGACTTATGCTCACCAGCTGTAGTAGTAGTGAAGCAGTGAGTTGCATGAGCACCTGCATCAGTAATGGAGTCCATATCAATTACTTTGATAATACCGTCTTTTGTAGCACCTACGCGGATTTTCCATTCACGAGCATGACGTGTAGTGGAGCACGTTTGCGCTTCTGTACGATCGTATAAAAGATAGCAAGGTTTCTTCAATGTCCATGCCACAAAAGCTGTCATAATTTCTGTACAAGCCGTTTGTTTAGAACCAAAACCACCGCCGATACGAGGTTTAATTACACGAACCTTTGTCGCAGGAATACCAAGTGCACGCGCAATATGTCGACGCACATGGAATACGATTTGTGTGGAAGATACGATAACTACGCGGCCCAATGTATCTATATAACCAAAGCTTTGGAACGGTTCCATCGCTGTTTGGCGTGTCGCTTGGTCAAAGTAAGTACCTTCTACTACATAATCACATTTTGCAAGTTCAGCTTCAATATCGCCAACTCGTTTATGATAAGATACGCAAATATTGCGTTTATAATCTTGACCTACAGGGATATTGTTATGAATATCATCTTCAGGGTGAACTACAGTTTCATGGTCGATAGCCGTATGCATATCGAGTACAGGTTTTTGTACTTCGTATTCGACCTTGATTAGAGGCATCGCTTTAAGTGCTGTAGCTTCATCTTTTGCCACAACAAGAGCCACTTCATCGCCTACATAGCGAACTACAGGATCCAAGATGAGAGCATCATAAGCAGATGGTTCTGGATATGTTTGACCGGCCAATGTAAAGCGGGTATTCGGCACATCTTCATGTGTGAAGATTGCTTCAACGCCTGGAATCAATTTAGCTTTAGATGTATCGATAGATTTAATGCGCGCCTGTGCATGAGGGCTACGAAGTACCTTAATAACGAGCGCATCTTTTGGAACAAAATCACCTGTATAAGATGGTTTACCAGACAAGATACCTTTATAGTCAACTTTGTCATAGGACTTACCAATGTGCTTATTCATTATTTCAGGCCTCCTTCTAAGAATTTACGAACCCCTCGAAGTTGTGATTCATAGCCAGTACAGCGGCACAAATTACCGATGAGGTACTCGCGAATTTCATCATCACTAGCCTTTGGATTTTTACGTTTCAAGTTGATAGCACTCATCATCATGCCAGTTGTGCAGAAACCGCATTGGTCAGCACCTTCGCTAGCAATACAATCCGCCAGCAATTCAGCCTCTTCTTGTAAGCCTTCTAATGTAGTAATTTTGTGACCTGGTGCACGGAATGTAGGGTATGCACAAGACAAGATAATTTCGTCATCTACCCATACAGTGCAAAGACCACAGTTTGTTGTATCACAGCCACAACGTACGCTGTAGTAACCAAGATTACGCAATGTATCCAACAACATTTCATCAGTTGGCACATTAACAGTTACATTTTTATTATTAATATTAAGTACTAATTCCATTATTGTGCCACCTCCTTAGCCAAGCGTTGAACCATTGCTTTTACCATTTCCATGCGATATTCTTTGGACGCATGAGAGTTAGATTGGTAAACTAATTCTTCAGATGCTAATTGACCGGCTTCTTTTGCTGCAGCCAATCCTTTTTCTGAAAGCAAAGCACTTGCTTTTTCTGCTAATTGAGGTACGCCAGGTCTTGTACCAATGTACAATTCAACGCCTTTATCATCACGGCGAATAGCACCTGTCAATACTGGGAAATCGCCACGAGAGATACGAAGAGCTTCAACAGCTACAGGTACCTCTACTTTAGGAATGCGAATTTCCACGAGGATATCACGTTCTCTGTATTTCATATAGTCTTGCATGGACATGCGACCACCTTTAAAAGTAACGATGTCTGCATGTACTGCCAATAGAGCCGGAATTATATCAGAAAAGCCGAATTTACTTGCTACAGATCCACCCATAGTAGCTGTGTTGCGGAATTGAATGCCAAGAATTTCCTTAACACCTTTAACAACAGCACCACCACAGAATTGTTGTAATGGCTCAAAACGTTCCACATCACCTTGCGTTGCCATAGCACCAATGGCAAATTCGTTATCCTCTTCACGAACATAACGCAAGTCAAGACTAGCCATATCAATCACTGCAGGCCATGTGCGTCGACCTAAACGCAACCAACAGCCGCCAGCTAGCATTGGGGCAGTTTTGTTTTTTGTGGCTAATTCATAAGCCTCTTCCACCGTCTTCGGTTGTAATACTTTCATAAATGCTAACATAATCTGTCCTCTCAATGGTATACTAATACTAACAGTACTGGATGATAACCATAAAAATACAGATATCACCGAACTACAAACCTAGCAGGAATCTATAGAATTCCTCACGTTTCTTATACTTTTATTTTACCAATTATTCGCTACTAAATCTACGATGAAAGATATAAATTTACAAGAATTTTGCAAAGAATTACATATTTATGAATTTGGTATTGCCCCTTGGCCCCTACCTGAAAATGCAAAAACTATTTTGTATGAAAGCAACCCCTGTCCATTTACAGCAGCCGACGTAGAAGAGCGATTGCTAGGAACAACAGAGTTTACGCCCAAAAGCGCTATAGTATGCCTCTTCCCATACTACGTAGAACGTAGTGGTCCATCTAATCTTTCCCGCTATACATGGGCTACAGATTATCACCTGGTCATTAATGAATATTTAGAAAAACTTACTGAAAAATTACAAAAAATGAATACTTCAGCCCAGTTTTCTATACATTGTGACACCTCTCCCCTCGCGGATCGTTACATGGCCTACTTAGCAGGCCTTGGTTTCTACGGCAAAAACAATTGTTTCATCAGTCCTAAGTGGGGTTCCTATGTAGTCATTGGAACAATTTTAACTACCTTAGAATTAGAGCCAAATACACCGCTCGCTCAGTCCTGTATAGGATGCAATCGGTGTATTACGGCTTGCTTAGGGCAATGTTTAGGTCATGACGAATTTAAATATGATACCTGTAAAAGCTACTTAACACAGAAAAAAGGAGATCTTACAAACGAGGAGGAAATCATCATAGGAAAAACGCCACTCGTATTTGGCTGCGATGTATGCCAAGAGGTCTGTCCCCATAATCAAAATATCCCAACAACGCCCATACCTGAATTTCAACACGTAGAACCGTACATAGATATTAACGAACTAGAGACCCTAACAAACAAAGAATTCAAAGCTAAGTATGGCAATCGGGCATTCTCGTGGCGGGGGAAAAAAATATTAATGAGAAATCAAAATATTATTGAAGGTAAATAGATATTATAATTTGTATTTGAGATGTAAAATGGCTGTGACGTCTATTAAGATGTTATGGCTATTTTTATAGAATAAAAAGAGACGACCTCTGGTCGTCTCTTTTTTAATCATTATTTGATTTCGTAGTAGTTTAGTTCATCCAAACTTTTTCCAAGTGCAGGCATATAGGTTTCAAGGAACATATCAACTTCTGGCATATTTAATGATTTTAATTTTGCCAAGATAGAGTCATGTGCTTCTTTAAACTCATCGTTTCCTGCTTTGAGTTCGTTCACACATTTCATATACGCTGAAATTGTATCTGCAGCCTTAACGATGGGCCATTCAGGGCTCTCCTCGGCATCTACAATAAAAGGTTTATAGATAGCTTGTAATCGTTCTGGCAAGGTAGATAGCATTTTCTCTTGTGCCAACGTTTCAACTTCGCCATATAGTTCACGAAGCTTTGGATCAAAATATTTAATCGGTGTTGGCATATCGCCAGTAAAGATTTCACTCACTTCATGGTACATGGCAATGACAGCTACCTTATTAATGTCTACATTGCCACCAAAGTATTCATTTTTGAGTGCCGCTAAATTATGTGCCACCATAGCTACTTCTAAGCTATGTTCTTGAATATTTTCTGTTTCTGTATTACGCATGAGACTCCATCGATTGATAAAGCGCATGCGTTTTAAAAATGCAAAAAATGAACTCATATATCCCTCTGAACTAAATTACACCGCGAAGTTTAAATCCATAATCAAGGAACTGTACTGCTTCATCCCAACGGTTATCATCGTTAAGCATAACTACAATCATAGTATGACCATTACGTGTAGCCGATGCAATCAAGCATTCCCCTGCCGCGTTCGTAAAGCCTGTTTTCAAACCATTTGCACCAGGATATTTATTGCGAATGAAATGGTTTGTGGTACGAATTGTTTCTGGCGTACGATTTTGATAAGGCACTTTATAATAATCATTAGCCACCTTATCACGGAACATTTGGTATTTCATACCGTATGCTGCAATCATCGCCAAGTCACGCGCCGTAGAGTGATGACCCATTTGCGTCAAACCATGAGGATTTAAGAATACACTATTCTTGGCTCCCGCTTTGGCAGCAACGCGATTCATATCCTTCGCAAATTTCTCTACAGAACCACTTACATTTTCCGCTACTACAACAGCCGCATCATTACCACTGGCAACCATCATACCTTCAAGAACACCTTCCAAAGTGATTTGATCACCAACACGTACACCAAGATTGGACTCCTCCATACTTGTTGCATAGCTACTGATAGTTGCTAGTTCATCAAGTTGTGTGCCTTTGAGTTCTAGAGCTGTTAACAAGGTAACCATTTTCGTAGTACTCGCAGGATGCATCCATTTATCTGGATTCTTTGCAAATAAAATTTCCTTTGTATCCGCATCAATGAGAACGACCGCCTCACCTACCGTAGATGGTGGTGCAATATACGCGGCATGAGAAATACTGGCACCGAGAATAACAGCGCCTATAAAGGCTATCATCAAAATAAGTCGTTTCAAAATCATATTTACATTAGTTGTTAAAGATATCATTTATCTCACTTTCTACATTACACATTAATTTTCAGGGCTATCATCAATTGCAACATTCGTTGCGTTTGCCTTTTTCTTAGTCCCCTTAATTTCACCAGTAGAATTATCTACATTTTGAAGATATACAACACGTTGAGGATATGGAATGTCGATACCATATTTATCGAATGCATCTTTCACATCAGACATAATACCATATTGCACATCTAAGAAATCCTTTGACTTAACACGAGCATAGGCAGCAATGCGCACAGAGTTATCGCCAAATTCAGCAATACCAATTTCCATATCTTTAGGATTGAGAACCCTCTTATCATTAGCAAAAATCTTTTTCAAGATTTTGATTGCTTCGTGATGATCATTGTTATACCCAATATCAAACATAAATGGAATCACACGTTCAGTTGTATATGCAATATTAGTTACCGCTTGAGATGTAAGAAGGGAATTTGGCATGTACACATTTTTTTGGTCTTTTGTAGTGATAACAGTATACATAAATTGAATGGACTTAACGCTACCTACTACATCTCCAACTTGAATAACATGGCCAGCTCTAAAAGGCTTAAATATAAGAATTAGTAAGCCAGATGCCAAGTTGGAAAGGTTGTTCTGCAAGGCCAAGCCAATACCTAAACCAAAGGCACCAAAAGCAGCCACAAATGATGTGGTAGGAACACCAACTTGATTTAAACAAATCAAAATTAAACCTACTAGCAATGCATAATTGATAATCTGCGTAATAAAGCTCATCGCTGCAGTATCATAAGATGCTTTTGTCATAATACGAACCGCAAAGGTTTTCACCCATTTAATAGCATAGCGACCTACGCAAAATATGATAAGGGCCAATAATATATTGCCCGCTTGTGCAAAAAACCAATCTCTCAGCTGAACAAGAACATTAGCATCTTTAAAGAGCAGCTCAGATATTGTACTTAAAATATTTCCCATAGTAAACCTCCATGGTAACCTTTTATAAAACAAAGCTCTATACGCTATAAGTACTATTAAGATATAGTAACAGTATACATATATGCTATAATTTTACATATGCATTTATAAAATGATAGTAAAGTTATTATATCGTTATATGACATATATAACAATCTAAATCTAGGGAGACTTATATGTTTAATAATCCATATGAAGCGCCGCAAGAGCTTGCTACCGGAGGCCATGTAACGAAAGAGTTAAATTCCGTTACAGTACACTTTGATGACATCCATTATTCCTTATCTAGTGGTCAACTCAATGGCGGGTATCACCATACCTTGGCCGTACGAAACCAACAATTAACCTATCAAATCGAAACAGAAAAAGATTTACCTGGCGGCTCTGTAGCTAATTACTTAGCACAAGAGTTTGAGCATATCGATACGCCCGTTCATTTTAGTACAGCACTGCTCACATCTGCCACAATGAACCTTCACGCATACGCTAAGGTCGAAGAACATGATACGATTGTGGAAACTATCGTTACTGCAGGCTATGAAAAAACAGCCCATCGTGCAGGCACAGGCTATTGCTACGAAGAGCGAGATGGCAGTTTCATAGTACCTGGTACCATCAACATTCTTGTCTTTACAAATGAGGCCTTAACAGATAGTGCTATGGTGAAAGCCATCATGACAATTACAGAGGCTAAAACAGCAGCCCTTCAAGATTGGGGTGTTGAAAGTGTACGACTCTATCCATTTATCAACGAAGATATTCCTGATGCAATAACAAAAGAGCGCAAGACTTCTGCCACCGGTACCTCTACAGATGGTGTGATTCTCACCATCGATACTAATGGCGATGTGTTAACAGATGCAGGCTCCTTCTCCCTATTCGGGGATACATTAGCTAAGGCTGTTTATATAGGTATACAACGAGCCTTAGAAAATGCTATTGGCGCCGAATAAACACACACATCCTAGGCGAAATAAAAACCGCACATCCTAGGCGATCGGGATGTGCGGTTCATTGCATATAAAACTGTTACACACAGTATAATATTTGAAAATGAATATCAAATTAAGATTTGAGAGTTTTTCTCAAATCTTTTTTTTATTTTTCTAATTAATACTCATAGAAGAACTGTTGTAACTTTTTAAGGTTTTTAGTTTTAGTAAGGCCAAGCATCAATAAAATACGAGCTTTTTGTGGACTCAATGTATCACTTACAAGATAGCCTGCTAGTGCATCTTGTGGTACGGAAGACACCATGCCACTGCCTGTACGAGAGGCGCGTACAGTTGGAAAGGCTGTATTTTGTGTTATTTGACGTACATTTTGAGGAATTGTACCATGCCCTAACCCTGTCAAAATGAGCCCATCAGGGTTAGTCGCCACTACACTCATTGGTACCATGTCATCCATGCCACCATAGCAAGTCAAAATGACTACACGAGGCAATTCTTTTAAATCATGTACATCAAAGACAGATTCTTTCGTATGACGACGAGTAGAGGCTTTATAATAATGAGCCACTCCATCTTGTACAATGCCAAGATGACCTACTAATGGGCTATCGAAGGTTGCTACATTCGTTGTATTCCGCTTAGAAACATCGCGTGCTCCATCAATATAGCCATTTAGAACAACAAGTACACCTTTACCTACAGACTCTGGCGTTCTCGCCACTTGAATCGCTTGTAATAGATTAATCGGACCATCTGCACTGATTGCCCCAGCAGGTCGCATAGATCCAGTAATAACGATAGGCTTATCTGTATGAACAGTAAGATTAAGGAAATAGGCTGTTTCTTCCATACTATCTGTACCATGAGTGATAACAACACCACCGATATCCTCTTGATCAACTAATTTTTGTACTAACTTGGCTAAATCCAACCAATGCTGGACAGTAATATCGGAACTTTCAATATTACTAAACTGAGTATATATATATGGACCATATGGTTCTGTGCCAGGTACAGAATCTAGGATTTCATTGAGACCCAACACACCTGCAGTATAGCCAGTCAAATCTGTATCGGATGCGCCTTGTCCAGCAATCGTACCACCCGTACCAATCAAAGCTATTTTTGTCTCCATATTACCTCCATCATAAAATACATAAAATAGTGAATCATTTGTTAATCAACGTTGGGGCTGAAAGGAAGGCATCAATTCTAATTTATGCTTATTAATACGGTTCAAATGATCAATACGTTCTTTTGTTTCTAAATCATCAATCTGACCGGTTCTAATATAGCGATCTAGAACTGCATAGGTAAAACCTAATTTATCTTCATCAGATTGACCACTGAGACCATCACTAGGTGTCTTATCTACAAGATATTTAGGAATATCTAGGAGTCGACCAATTTGACGCACCTCTTCTACAACAAGATTGGCGAGAGGACTAAAATCCCCTGCACTATCGCCATATTTTGTAGAGTACCCTACATAATCTTCAGAGCCGTTACATGTATTGGCCACACGTGCACCATTTGGTAAGTTTTGACCAACAGCATATAAGGTTGCCATCCGAAGGCGCGGTGGTGTATTTATAGCTGCATCTCGAGATAAATCATTTCTACCCGTTACAACTTCATACCCTTCGCCTTGAATAATAGCATTTGTTAAAGCTTCGTAAGCAGCTCCTATATTAACAATAATATGAGAAATACCTAAGTGATTGACAACGGTCTTAGCATCATCGATATCGGATTGAATGCCGTTTGGCATGAGCACTCCCACTACGCGTTCTGCCCCAAGGGCTTCTTTACAAAGGGCTGCCACGATTGTGGAGTCCTTACCCCCTGAAATGCCTACTACAGCGCTGCAACTAGGTCCATTTTGGTTAAAATAATCTCGAATCCATTGAATGAGAGCCTCTTTTGTTGCTTGTGGATTATCTAACATAAGCCCTCCTATTTTTTCCGGAAAATACGATTTAATAAATCCATTTTCATTTGATAGTATCCTGGACTCATATCAAGGTAATGACGATGTGGATTTTCAAAACGTTGTTCTTCAGGCCAAATTTCAGTTTCTAATTGGTCTTTAACATATTGACGAAGCTCATCTAAGGTTGGTAATTCTACTAGTAATTTTCCATCCTTAATAATGAGTTGTTTCATTTCTTTGAAAGTACAGTTTTCAAAGTACAATTCACGCCACGGTTGTTCTGGATCAATATAACGATATGGTTCGGTTGTATCTGGTACCTCTTCTAACAATGTTAATAAATCTGCAATGGCACGACCTTTCTCATTGTACACGCGGTACACCTTTTTAAAGCCTGGGTTCGTAATCTTTTCAACAGATTCGGAAATCTTAATACGAGGCTCCCATACGCCATTTTTTTCAACCCCAGCAATCTTGTAAACTGCACCAAATACAGGATCGCTCTTAGAGGTAATCAGTCTTTCACCTACCCCGAAGATATCGATAGGCCCGCCTTGGATTAACAAGGATGTAATCGTATATTCATCAAGGCTGTTGGAAGCCATAATTTTACAATCTTCTAAGCCTGCTTTATCAAGCATGCGGCGTGCTTTTTTAGCTAAGTACGCCAGGTCACCAGAATCAAGGCGAATCCCTTTTAAACGTTTTCCCATAGGTTCTAATACATCTTTAGCTACTTTAATTGCATTAGGTACACCAGAGTTTAGAACATCATAGGTATCAACGAGGAATACAGCTCCATCTGGATAGACTTCAGCGTAAGCTTTAAAAGCTTCGTATTCTGAATCATGATACATAACCCAACTATGAGCCATAGTACCACTCACAGGGATGCCAAATTGTTGGCCTGCTAAAACAGTTGCCGTAGACTGCACCCCACCGATATAGGCTGCTCTCGCACCATATACAGCGGCATCCACATTGTGAGCTCGACGTGCGCCAAAATCGGCTACAATACGACCATCTGCGGCACGAACGATACGATTGGCCTTAGTAGCGATAAGGGACTGATGATTCATCATAGTTAGCACTGCAGTTTCTACGATTTGTGCATCTATGAGAGGTGCTACGATAGTAATAACCGGTTCATTGGGATAAATAATCGAACCCTCTGGGAATGCATATACATCACCAGTGAATGAGAAATCTTTTAGATAGTTTAAAAACTCCTCACTAAAGATACCTTGAGCCCGTAAAAAATCAATATCACGTTCATCAAAGTGTAGATTCAAAATGTACTCAACGATTTGTTCAAGACCACCAAAAATGGCAAAGCCACCCTTGTCTGGATTGCGTCTGAAGAATACATCAAACGCGACGCGATCCGTGTTTTCATGTTGCGTAAAATAGCCGTGTGCCATGGTCATCTCATAAAAATCCATAAGCATACTAATATTGCGACTGTCGTGTTGCATCGGTTCACCAACCTTCTAAAATCTAATGGATTTGTAAAATCGTTAATCGTATAACCTCATTATACATTATTATTCCTATATAGCTAGTCTCTACATGTGCTAATGCTTGCATTAACTATCCTAATAATCATTCTTGTGATATAACTATATATATACTAATTATTTATATATTCCATATATATGTCGATGAAAGTTATCACTGAAACAAATACAATTATTAGTATTAATTCGTATACTAATAAAATTACTACGTATTCAGTGTAATCAACCAATATATATATCTATTATTTACATCAGAATGAAAGGAACCATTATGGAATCAATCGTTCAAGCAAAACGCGTATTAGAAATATTTAAAGAAATGAGCCAAATTCCTCGTGAATCTGGCAACGAAAAAGGCATTAGCGACTATATCGTAAACTTCGCTAAAAACTTAGGTTTAGAGGTTCATCAAGACGACCAATATAATGTAGTCATCAAAAAACCTGCATCCCCAGGTTATGAAAATAGACCTTCTATTATCCTACAAGGTCATATCGACATGGTATGTGTTCGTGATCACGACTCTAACCATGACTTCACTAAAGACCCAATTGCCAACATCATCGAAGGCGAATGGATGCATGCAGACCACACTACATTAGGTGCGGATAACGGTATGGGTGGCGCGATGATGCTTGCTATCCTTGAGGATGATAGCCAACAACACGGCCCTATGCAATTATTGTTCACTACTAATGAAGAAACTGGTATGGATGGCGCTTTCGCTATTAAAGAAGGCCAAGTAAGTGGTGATTACTTACTCAACCTCGATACAGAAGTAGAACACGATTTTACTGTTAGCTGTGCTGGTGGTTGCCACGTTCACGTAAATATTCCTTTATTGCGAGAAAATAACCAACCTGGTTATGATGCAGGCTTATCCCTTACCGTAACAGGCCTTAAAGGCGGTCACTCTGGTATCGAAATCTGCGAACAACGTGCTAATGCTAACCAAGTATTAACACGCGTACTCTATGACATTCAACAACAATATCCTGTATGCTTAGCATCCTTTGAAGGCGGTGTAAAACATAATGCCATTCCTTCTAAAGCAGTAGCTACATTATCCGTACGCGCTGAAGATGTAGAAGCCATCAAAACTTTAATTGAATATCAAGAGAAACAATATCTCCATGAGTATGGTATCCAAGATCCAGGTCTTAAATTTGTCGTAGAAGATGTCGCAACACCTGATGTAGTCTATGCGGATGATACAACAGAAGCCCTCATTACTTACATCTATCTTGCACAAGATGGTGTTCATTCTGTAAGCAAATCTATCCCAAATCTTGTAGAAACTTCTGACAACATCGCAATCGTACGCGAAAATGAACATACTATTGAAGTACTCATCTCTATTCGTAGTTCTAACAGTAACAGCCTTGAATTCTTAGCAAAGAAAATGCTTCTTCTTGCAAAAACACTTGGCGTATCTGCAGAACGCACTGGTGGCTATCCAGCATGGGAATATGACAAAGGATCAAAACTTGAAGAGCAAGCTATTTCCTTACATAACGAAATGTTTGATACACCAGCTAATGTCAATGCTATTCATGCCGGTCTTGAATGTGGCTTGTTAAAAGGTGTACTACCAAATACACAAATGATCAGCTTTGGTCCTACTATCGTAAGCCCACATACACCAATGGAACGCGTTCATTTACCATCTGTTGAAAATGTATATGTATATCTAAAAGCTTTATTAGCTAAGTTACAATAAACATAAAACAGTAAATAATGACTATATACTTTATGTATAATTTGATATACTAAAGGTAATCTAATTAGAGATTTATATAACGAATTCTCTTCTCACCCTCCTATAAGGAGTTCAGTCAACTCTCCCTCGACTGAGTCTTCTATAGGAGGGATTTTTTTATATTCTTCTCCCAAAATTTGAAATTAATATTTATTCATAGAGGAGTATCTCTTCATATATACGTAAATCAATATATACAACACTTTTCACAATCAATTATGAATATTAAATACATCTGTCACTATACTCATATAAGGTATATAACCAATATATTTAATGAGAATTTTAAGAAAAATAGTACTTTCATAACTATGCATATACCCTAGGGTGTATTTTCTGTGTTATCCTATAGGTGTATACTGTGTTTACATTACTCAGGAGGTACGTATGATCCCTATTGTTATCATATCCGGATTTCTAGGGTCTGGAAAAACAACATTTTTACAACACATACTAAAAGAACATAAATCTACAGATAAAATTTTAATTATAGAAAATGATTTTGGTGAAACCAGCCTCGATGCAGCAAATCTTGCAAAAACAGGGGCTACCATTCGTGAAGTTACATCTGGCTGTATTTGCTGTAGCTTACAAGGAAATTTCCAACAAGCACTGCTCGACATTCTGCAAAATTACGATGTAGATACCATCTATATTGAACCATCAGGAGTCAGCAAATTAAGCGAAATCATCCATACATGCGAGGATGAAGAGATTGCAAAATCCGCCTATGTTCATGCATCGGTAACCACCGTAGATGCCATGCAAGCACCTATGTTTATCAAAAACTTTGGTCTCTTCTTTAAGGATCAAATCACAAATAGTGATGCCATCTTCTTAAGTCATACCGAAGATATCCAACAAACAAGCATTACAAAACGTATGATTCACGAGTTAGCACCAAATACTCCAATTCATGAAGAAGCATGGAGCACCATTGCGTTACGAGACTATATCAAACGTCTCTATCATTGTCATGATGACAATTCCTTACATGATGAGCATCTATTTATGAGCCATACATTCAAAGACTTGCGTACACTCACTCTATTACAGTGGAAAACTATCTTAGAAGGTATGCCAGATACCGTACTCCGTGCTAAAGGGATTGTACCGACCGTCGAAGGACCTCATGAGTTGCAATACGGTACCCATTACTGTTCCCTATCCCCTAGTGAGTCCACGGACTATAGCTTAGTTGTTATTGGTACAGATTTTAATGTGCCAATGGTACATAACGAAGTGTGTCAATCATGATACCTGTTTATATCGTTACCGGATTCATCGGTTCTGGTAAAAGTACTTTCATAAATGAACAACTACAACATCGTAAAAAGCTGGGCGGCACGGCATGTATCAGCGCCGAAGAAGGTGCTGTATCGCTCATCAAAGAAGGATTACAACTCAATCCTGATAAGCTTAGTGCAATTACACCTAATGAACCTGATACATATAGTTCTATAGCTGATGAAATCGCAAGCTATGTCGACAAGGTAAAGCCTAAAGAAATATGGATTGAATGGAACGGTATGATCAGCTTTCACCAACTAGAAGCCTTGCTATATAGTGATAAGCTACGCCATCTATTACAAATCGAAAAGGTATTATATCTTTGTACAGACCAATTCGTCGCATCCATTTTGCCTGGTTTAGGTAATGATGTAACAAGCCAATTATATAGTGCCGATTGTATCATCACAGAAACCGATACACATCACGCCTTATTACGGACCTATAACAGTGACGCCAAGATTGTAACAGCGCCTGCGCCAGAAAAGGTAGCAGAATTATGCCGCAATTCTACGTGGGGTCTCATACCAAATCTATTAGTTATCGGCATTACAGCCTACATACTATTAGTCACTGCATTCCGTCATGATATTCCTTACTCCATCCACCAATGCTTTGCCATCATTACAGGGCTCATTATCGAGGCTATCCCGTTCCTATTATTAGGAACCATTGGTTCAACAGTCATTCGCTATTTCGTTCCACAAAGAATACTGCTAAAACTATTAGGAGATCACTCTTGGAAGAGCTATGGTGCCGCCATGGTTAGTGGCTTAGCCTTACCAGTTTGCGACTGTGCTATTATTCCATTATTTAAAGCACTTACAGATAGAGGTGTACCATTATCTGTGGCCCTCCTATTTATGCTCGCCAGCCCAATCATCAATCCTATTACCATTCTATCCACCTGGTATGCCTTTCCAGATAATCCAATGATTTCTGTATGGCGTATCGTACTTGGCCTTGGCGTAGCTTTATTGGTGGCCTTATCATTCCGTTTTATACCACCATCTACGTCTATGATGAAAGCTAAAACGGCACAGAACCTAAGTTATGAAGAAATCGTCTTAGAAGCATCGAAAAGTAAACATATCAATAAAAGAAAGTTACTCATTCATATGGAAAAAGAGTTCTCCCAGCTCTTATTCTATTTCTCTATTGCAGCTTGTGTACTATCCGTAGTTCAAGTGTATGGAAAGCCTTGGCTCATCAATGCCGGCATCACATTACCTGACGTGTGGGCCATCCCAATTCTGCTAATATTGGCGTTCTTCTTCTCTGTATGCTCTACATCAGATGCTATTATAGGCAAATCCTTGAGCACCCTGTTCCCTATGAGCTCAGTCATGGGTTTCCTTATCTTAGGACCTATGCTCGATATTAAAAATGTATATATTTTAAAACAATATATGCCTACATCATTTATTCTTCGTCTAGGCTTAACAATTGTTGTTATATCCTATTTAGCAGCATTAGGTTTTCAATTCTTTTTAAGCTAATGTTTAGTCATTACTATTTCAGTTCTTCATGAATATAAAAGGAGATGATTCTATGAAATTAGGGCTGAAAGATCGCTTTTCCATTGTGAAAGGCTTACTTTACCTCACCTTAGGTATCTGCTGTGTATACCTAATCGTAACCGGTCGTTATTTGAACTATATCGCACCACGATATGAACTACTGCTAGGTATTAGCAGTGTAGCTCTCATACTAGGCGGATTGGCTACGGTTATTTGGGCTCCATCGCGCTATTATAAACACAACTGGCGCTCTATCGTGCCTATCATTATTCCCGTAGTTTTACTCATCGTTCCCCCTGTCCTTGTACCTACAACAGGTGTTCAAGGTGCAGCACGAATCAATGATGATACAAACAACTTTGACTTTACAAATGATGCCATCGGCGAGGTTATTACAGTTAATAGTGAAAGCAAAGAGCCTGGCATTTCTAAAGACAAAAAAGAAATCGTGTTAAATTCAGATAATTTCTATCAAACCATCGTAAAGGTTGGATCTAATGTAGACCAATACAAAGACTACACTGTATATATGACAGGTTATGTAAACCGCGATGATAACACGCTAAAATCTAATGAGTTTACCATCTCTCGTATGGCTATGTCCTGCTGCATTGCTGACGTGGCACCGATTGGCATGACCGCCTATAAACCAGATGGTGATAGCTTAGCTAATGAACAATGGGTTTCTATCGAAGGCAAAGTATCTACGCGAGATTTCCACGGTCGTCAACAACCATACGTAGAAATTACAAAAATAAAATCAGCAGAACCTATTTTAGGTTATGTATATCCTTAAACAAACAATCTTAAATCGATAGCCTTAAAGAAGCTTAAATAAATATATAAACAAAAAACCGAGGCCTAATGCCTCGGTTTTAATAAACATATATTTAGCAAACATATAATAGTATTATATAGGGACTATATTATCGATATTATCGATGTAACTCTTTAACAATTCGTTTGCCAAGAGATGCAGCAACAGCACAAAGGAAGATGTCTGGACCTACGGGAATTAAGAAGCATGTAATAATAACGGCCTCCACCCCAATTGGTTTACCTAAGTACAAATTCATAATGAAGTACAAATAAATCATCCCAAGGCCATACACGATAAATAAATTTAATATAGATCCTGCTAATAATCGTTTAAAGGACAATGTTTCCATAGACTCTGCAATACGGCCCACTGCATAAGCACCTACCATAAAGCCAATTAAATAACCAAAGGTAGGTTGTAAAATGTAACCAGGACCACCACCAGATGTAAAAATCGGTACCCCAATTAATCCTAAAACAATATAAATGCCAACACTAGCAGCTCCTAATCGACTGCCCAGTACAATGCCTGCGAGGGTAGTAAATAAGATTTGTAATGTAAATGGACAATTTGGTAATGGTACCCGTATGAAAGCACCTACAGCAATTAATGCTACAAAAAGTGCTGTCATTGTTAACTGACGGGTAGTGATGCGACCTTGTTTCGACACGGTAGAACTCATGGTATACCTCCATTAATAACACATCAACAAACTACAATCTACTAACTATCTAAATTAAATCACTTGTATTTTTAATTGTCAACTACATGTGTTGACTTTTAGTTAACTATGCAGTCTAATACTATATATACGGCAATTTCAAGTATTTTGTTATTTTGACTATACATTATAGTTATTACCAATCGTTCATAATAACTAAAAGATATACTCATCTTCATACAAAAATCTTTGAATTTCATCTTATATTCATGTAACAACATTAAATTATACGTAAGTAGATTGAGTAAAATCTACTTTCACAAAACAGTATATAAAAGTACCTTATATTAGGAGGCATTCATTATGAAAAATGTTAAAAAAGTATCAAAGGTATTATGTGCATTTGGCGTTAGTACAGTACTATTAGCAGGTGTAGTTGGCGCAGCTAGCAACCATGCATACAACAACAATAGCAACTGGAAAGGCGTTGGTAGCGTAGCTCCATCCGCTCAAGCTAACTATTCTGTTGATTACATGGGCGCTGTTACAGTATTCCAACAAAACTTCCCTGGCGCTACTGTAAAATCTATTTCTTACGATGCTAAACACAACCCTTACTATGAAGTAGAAGGTTACTACAACAACCGTGCAGTAGAACTTAAAGTTGATGAAGCAACTGGCCAAATTGTTGGTAAAGAAGTAAAAGGCTATGCTAAAGCTAACAAAACTATTAACGTTCAAAACATCATCATCCCTGAAGTAGCTGAAACTAAAGCTATGGAAAAAGTTGGTTCTGACTTCCAAACTGTAGAATGGACTGTTGAACGTGAAAACGGTCGTGCTGTATACGAATTCGATATGACAACTGGCGGCGGCAAAAAAGCTGAAGTAAAAGTTGACGGCATGAACGGTAAAGTGTTAAGCGCTAAAGTAAAAAGCACAAAATACTAAGATTTTAATTCATCAAGTGAACCCTATCCTAACCCACTTAGATGACACACTACACATATAACACACATACTATACACACAGTATCCATTGGATACACTCTCTAACACAAACTAACACACAAACTTAGAGAGCCCCCTATGACTCACAAAGGGCTCTCTCAAAACCCTATCTCACACAATAGGTAAAGGGTCTGTGCTCACACACCACAGACCGAACGTTACACACACTATACTCCCTTAAAAAGACCTTGGATCGTTGAATCCAAGGTCTTTTTTCTATTCCCTATCCTCTATCTTCTATCCTCTAGATATTACTATATATTTATAGATGTCTACCATAACCCAACAATCTAATTTACAATTAACTAGGATACATTCTTCAACACCAAAAGACCTCCCACGAAGGGAGGTCTTTTGTATAAGTTTTATAGGTCTGATAGTTTGTGTTCTATTTCTTAAGCGAGGTCATGCTCAAGAATGTCATTTGTATGTTCTGAAAGTTTGATCTATAGTATTTCCATAATGGAAGTACGAAAATTATGCTTTATCCAAAGCTTGTGCCAAGTCTTCGATGATGTCATCAATATTTTCAAGGCCGATGGATACACGGATCATATCTGGTGTTACGCCAGCAGATTTTTGTTGTTCTTCGTTAAGTTGTGCATGTGTTGTGGATGCAGGATGAATAACAAGAGATTTAGCATCTGCTACGTTGGCAAGATTGGAGAAGATTTCCAAGGAGTCAACAAGTTTAATACCTGCTTCTTTACCACCTTTTACGCCGAATGTGAATACAGCACCAACACCTTTAGGGAAGTATTTATCTGCTAAAGCTTTGTATTTGCTGTCTTCTAATTCTGGGTAGCTTACCCATGCTACTTTAGGGTGTTTGCTCAAGAAATCTACTACTTTACGAGCATTTTCTACGTGACGTTCTACGCGCAAGGACAATGTTTCAACGCCTTGCAAGATTTGCCATGCTGCAAGTGGAGTAATGCATGCGCCAGTATCACGAAGCAATTGAGCACGAATTTTTACAGTGAATGGGATTGGCAAATCACCATATACTAAGCCATTGTAGTGTTCGTCACCTTCGGAGAAACCAGGGTATTTACCAGAACCTTTATAGTCGAATTTACCAGATTCTACTACTACGCCAGCCAATGTTGTACCGTGACCACCTAGGTATTTAGTAGCAGAGTGTACAACTACGTCAGCACCATGTTCTAATGGACGGAACAAGTATGGAGATGCAAATGTGTTATCTACGATCAAGATGATATTGTGTTTATGTGCAATATCAGCTACTGCTTGTACGTCGATAAGGTTAATACCAGGGTTACCGATGGATTCGATGTAAACAGCTTTAGTATTGTCATCGATAGCCGCTTCAAATTCGTCCAAATTATCAGGGTTTACGAATTTAGTTTCGATTCCTAAACGTGGTAATGTTGCTGTAAACAAGTTATAAGTACCACCGTATAATGTGGATGCAGCAACGATGTTATCGCCAGCGCTTGCCACGTTCAAGATGGAGTATGTAATCGCTGCGGAACCAGATGCTACAGCGATACCACCTGCACCACCTTCAAGTTGTGCAACACGAGCATCCAATACATCTGTAGTAGGATTGCCAAGGCGGGAGTAAATACCACCAGGATTAGTTAATGCAAAACGACCTGCTGCTTCTTCAGCATCTTTAAATACGAAAGATGTAGTTTGGTAAATAGGTACTGCACGAGAACCTGTTGGATCTACTGTGTGACCCGCATGTAATTGTAATGTTTCAAATCTGTATTGTTTGCTCATTATAACAACTCCTTTATATTAACTGTGAATTGAGTTCATTCTTTATACCTAGTATACTACTATGTTTTAAAAATTATGTCTACTATTAATTTATACAGTTAGCCATAACTTGAAGCTATAGCAAACATGTATTTACTCATAAAATACCCATCCGAAAGATGCCAATTACACCTATATATAGCTCACACACAAAAAAGCCCCTAATTACTTCTCTAAAACCATCTCACAATAGAGACCATTAAAAGTAATTAGGGGTATTTCTACTAATCATAATTTAGATATAAGCACCTAAATTTTTATCACGTTCAAATTTCATTTTTTGGATTTGTTCAATGATGTATGGTGTTTCTTGGTATACATAGTAGTTTAACCAGTTTGTAAACAACAATGTACTTACAGAACGCCAACGTACAACAGGTCGTTGTTTTGGATCATCATCAGGGAAATAATTTTCAGGAACCGCAATATCCAAGCCTTTTTTAATATCACGTACGTATTCACGGTTGAGTGTATCCCAATCGTATTCAGCGTGACCAAATACAAAGATGTGTTTATTGTCTAAGCTACGAACGATAGCTGCCCCTGTTGGTTCAGATCCTGCCAACAATTCTAATTCTCGGTTTTCCTTAATTTGTTGTAAGGAAACTGTGGTATGACGGGAGTGTGGCATCCAGAACTTTTCATCAAAGCCACGCAAGAGCACCGGGCGATCATTGTAAATATCGTGTTCGTATACACCAAACAGCTTTTCATCCATAACGGATTTATTAATGCCAAAATGATGGTACAAACCAGCCTGTGCACCCCAACAGATATAGAACGTAGAGTATACATGCTCTTCGCCCCAATTCATAATTTCTACTAACTCATCCCAGTAATCAACTTCTTCAAAAGGCATTAATTCTACAGGAGCGCCTGTAATGATCATGCCATCAAAAAACTCATCCTTCACCTCATCAAAGGTGCGGTAGAAGGTATCTAAATATTGCTCATCTGTATTTTTAGCCTTACGAGATGCAGTATGCAACAATGTTAAGTTCACTTGCAATGGGCTATTACTAAGAGCACGCAAGATTTGAGTTTCTGTAACTTCTTTAGTAGGCATCAAATTGACTAGCAATATTTGCAAAGGTCGGATTTGTTGAGTCTCCGCCCGTTCTGTATCCATAACGAAAATGTTCTCTTGAGCTAATTTCGTAATGGCCGGTAAATTTTTTATTACTTTAATAGGCATACTATCACCTCTACACACTAAACAATTTGATAACCTAATCTAAACACTCTACCCAATATTATTAAAAGCCTCTAGCCTCGTAGGCACGACGCCAAGCTTCAAGGCCTTCTTCTAATGTTTTACGAGGACATGCTACATTGATGCGCTCAAAGTCTTCCCCATCGACACCGAACATAGAGCCCGTATCTAGCCACAACTTAGCTTCATTGATAATCCATTCATCGCGTTCCTTAGGGCTCAATGGCAACTTAGAACAATCTAGCCACATGAGATATGTCCCTTCCGGACGATATACGTGAATTTTTGGCATATATTTTGCCACATAATCAATGGTAAACTGAATGTTGTCTTGAATATATTCTTTCAACTCGTCGAGCCAAGGTGCCCCCACTTTATAGGCCCCTTCGCAACCAACGATGCCCATTGTATTTAATTGACTATAACCAGCTCGGTCTATTTCTTTGATAAAACGACGACGTAAGGAATCATTAGGAATGAAAATATTGCTTACTTGTAAGCCAGCGATGTTGAAAGTCTTACTAGGCGCTGTACATACGATACAATGTTCTGCATAGCTTTCACCAAGATCAGCAAAAACCTTGTGCGTATGACCTTTCCAAACAAAGTCAGCGTGAATTTCGTCGCTCACGATGAGTACGTTATGTTTAATACAAATGTCTCCAAGACGTTTTAACTCGTCCTCAGTCCACACGCGGCCTACAGGATTATGCGGGTTGCACAAGAGGAATAATGTTACATTTTCCTCCACGATAGCGCGTTCAATGCCCTCAAAATCGATGGTATATTTTTCTTCCCCTTTGATTAATGGCACATTGATAAGGCGGCGATCGTTATCATCGATAACCATGCTAAATGGATAGTATACCGGTTGATTGATGAGCACGCCCTCCCCTTCATTAGTGAAAGCGCGAACCGCCATAGCCAAGGCAAAGACGATACCAGGTGTTTTAACGAGCCATTTTTGTTCTGGTGTCCAGTTAAAGCGCGTAGTGAACCAGTTTTGTAATACTTCAAAGTATTCATCATCGGATTCTGTATAACCGAATACGCCATGGTTCACGCGGTCTAATAAGATTTGCTTCAACTCAGGTGGCACCTCAAAATCCATGTCTGCCACCCAGAATGGCAACACATCAGCTGGTTTACCGCGCTTCACAGCAAAATCGTATTTCAAGGATTTTGTGTGCGTTCTATCTAAAATTTGATCAAAATTATATTGTCCCATAGGAACTCCTTTATTTATTGAAAGCTTGTTCCAAGTCTGCAATCAAGTCGTCTGTATCTTCAATACCTACAGATAAGCGCAATAAACGACGTGTAATACCTTTACGTTCTGCATCTTCCGGTTTTAAGTCCGGATGAGTTTGCGTTACAGGATATGTCAATAAAGACTCAGTACCACCAAGACTTTCAGCAAATTGGATAAGCTTAATACCTTCTAAGATTTGTTTAGCTGTTTCTTCGCTATCTACTTCGAAAGACAACATACCGCCAAAGCCTGTAGTTTGGGCTTTATTGATTTCATAGCCTGGATGTTCAGGAAGGCCTGGGAACAATACTTTTGTAACTTTAGGTTGTTTTTTAAGCCATTCAGCAAGGGCAATGGCATTCTTTTGGTGTTGTTCCATGCGAAGTGCCAATGTTTTTACACCGCGGATAACGAGCCAGCTATCCATAGCGGATAAGCAAGCACCAACAGTTTTATAAGTTAAGCGCAATTTAGCAGCCAATTCATCATCATTTACAATGGTGAAACCAGAAATAACGTCATGATGACCACCGATGAATTTAGTACCGCTATGAACGACAATATCGGCACCTAAGTTCAATGGTTTTTGGAAGTAAGGGCTTAAGAATGTATTGTCGATAATGACTAGTGCATTGCGGTCATGAGCTAAGGCACACAAAGCACGAATATCAGTAATCTCCATCATCGGATTTGTTGGAGTTTCAATATAAACAGCCTTTGTATTTGGTTTGAAAGCTGCTTTCACCGCATCAAGATCGGATGTACCAACATAGGTGAACTCAATGCCGTTTTGTTCGTAAATATTTGTGAACATACGGATAGAACCACCGTACAAATCATCACCTAAAATGATGTGATCCCCAGGGGAGAATAGATGGAATACAGCGTCCACTGCGGCCATGCCGGAAGAGAATGCCAATGCATCCTTACCATCTTCAAGACCTGCAATCAATTGTTCCAAACGATCCCGTGTTGGATTAGACTCACGTGTATATTGATATCCTGTTGTATCACCCAACTTTGGATGGGAAAATGTACTAGACATATAAATTGCAGGGGAAATTGCACCAGTGCTATCTGGTTTACCGCTGCCATGAACGCATTTTGTATTAAATTTCATTCCATTCAACTCCTCATATTTGTATACAATATATTAATTATAAAAGTAGACAATGATTAAGGTCAACAAAAATGGGCACTCATACGCCATGAGTGCCCCTGAAAAGTCATATCTATTTTGAATGGCTTGCCATAACTCTAGGTTAAGTTAGCCTAATTTTTTGTACGTTTTGTAATAAGCAATGCCAAGATAATGCCCAAAGAAGACGTCACTAGTTGCGGCCAACTAGACACAAACAACATAGTATTTACAATCTTCGGTGGAAATTGGAATAGAGAGAAGAACAAAGAATATCCGCCGAATAGAACACCTGCTTTCACTAAAGCCGCCACAACAATAAGCAATACCTTCGGTTTATGTTGTAACCAATAGGCTACAAATACATAGGCAGTCGTGCCAAGGGCGGTAATCAAAATAAACGGTGGCAACGGCAACATACCTTGTAAATGCGCTACTACAGGCGCAATCCAGGCGATAACGAGACCATTTTTCCAACCATAGCGCCATGTGGCTAGTACAAACGTAGCAGACGTGATGGAACCGATGAGGAACATACTCACCTGGTTAGGAATAAATGGGAAAATAAGGCGCAAGCTTTGCGCCAATAAGGCTACAGCCAACAATAGGCCTGTGCCCGTAATAGATTTGGTAGACATAAGAACCTCCTACTATACAATATAGATTTTTAAGAGGTACTTACCTCATATAGTAAAACTAAGCCTCTACAAAATATAGACGTGCCCGATCATATACCCAATTATAAACATAAGTATAACCTAAGATAACCAATGTCATCGTTATATCTGTCACAAAAGCCATCCAAAAACTCATATGCATCATGTACATAATAATCGGTACAGTAGCGAACATAAATAGACCTTCAAACAATACCGCATGAATAGTACGGATTACAGGCCCCCGCTCTAATCGATCACCTGGTACTAGTTTATCAAATATCCAGTTAAACACAAAATTCCAAACCATAGCTAGCAAGGAAAAAATAACCATCAATACAAAAGGCTGTCCATCATGCGGAACAAACAACATCACCAAACAACCAATTAAAATACAACCAACCTCATACAAAATCGACTGTACCACACGCTCTGAAGCAGACATAATAAACACCTCCATCAGAAACTAGACAAGAAATTCACTATCACTCTACTATTATATTTATTTTTTTAGATTTGTCGAGTTTTGCCATTTTAAGATAGAAAAAGCCGCCATATGTCTGTCCAGCGACTTGCTCCTCGAAGTGAGTATTGCCATTTCAGGATAAAAAGAAGCCGCATTGTATCTACTAAGCGACTTGCCCTCCCGAAGTGAGTTATGCCATTTTCGGATATAAAGGAAGCCCCTCGTAGTGTTCTGTAAGCTCGACTTGCAAGGAATGGAGAGCGAGCAGAATGCTACGAGGGGCTCTATTTAATTATCCTAAAAGTGGCATTACGAACTCAATCCATGGAATCCCCACCACAATAAAGATTGCGAGGTAGATAATCCCAAAGATAGCGCCTAATTTCCAGAATTCAGGACCTTTGTTATAGCCACTAGCAAACCAGATTGGGCTGTGACCTGTACCATATGGTGTAAGGATACCCATAATACCCATTGGTACTAATAGAATCAACATAACTTGAGCTGGATCAACACCAGGAATTTGAAGAATTAGAGTAGCAAACAAGCCTACCATAGCTGTTACATACGCTGTACCAGAAGCAAAGAAGTAACGAAGCAAGCAGAATGCTAACAATAAACCTAGAACAGCCATTGTTGGATCTAAAGAAACTAAAGAACCACCTGCAGATTTAGCAAGCCATTCTAAGAAGCCTACGTTCTTAAGACCAGAAGCCATAGGCACGAGTGTAGCGAACCAAGTCAAAACATTCCATGCTGGTTTGTTAGCAAGGAAGTCTTGCCATGTCATAATCTTAGTGAAAATCATCAAGATAATAACAATTAAAGCCGTTGTAGTTGGGTTTACTTTGAATGTAGAAGCACCAATCCATAGTACAAGAGCCAATACAGAAATCAAGGCCATGAAGATTTCACTACGTGTCATAGAACCTAATTTCTTGTATTCATCTTTTGCCCATGCTGCAATTTCAGGGGAACCTTTTACCTCTGGTTTGCAGAATACATAGGTCAATAATGGTGTGATGATGAACAAAATAAGACCTACTGGCAAGAATGCAAGGAACCATGTGCCCCAGTTAGCAGCTACGATACCAGATTTAGCAGACAATTCTAGAGCCAATGGGTTTGGCGCTGCGCCAGTCAAGAAAATAGAGCTAGATACACATGTAGTTGCCAATGCTACCCAGTTCAAATAAGAACCAATTTTACGAGGGTTCTTATCTGGATAGGAATCGAACATTGGGCAAATACTAGATACGATTGGATAAATCGTACCACCGGAACGAGCCGCATTACTTGGAATGAATGGAGCCAACACAAGGTCAGTAATAGCAATGGCATAACCAAGACCTAAAGAGGACTTACCAAGCTTTGCTACCAAGAACAAGGCAATACGACGGCCAAGACCAGAGTTTTCATAACCAATACCGATCATGAAAGCTGCAAAGATCAACCATACGATGGCATTAGAGAAACCACTGAGGCCCCAACTGATAGCTTGTGCATCAGTAATCGCCTTTGCTACACCAGTTGCTTTATCTACAACAGGTGCAGGACCTACTTTAAACAACATAGATACGGTAACTGCAATGATACCGATAAAAGCTGGTGGCATTGGTTCTAAAATCAAACCTACCACGAGGCCCGCGAAAATACTTACGTAAATCCAAGAATTTGCGCTAAGGCCTTCAGGAGCACCGATGAGCCATACAAGAATAGCTACTACAAGCGGTGCGAATAATTTCCAATTCAACTTCATTAGAAACTCTCCTTACTACTTCAAAACAAAAATTGCAAAAAAAAATGCTTGTCTAGTATATCAAAATTTTTAATATCAGTACATAACATAAAACATAACAGTTATTAATAGATACTAAACTTTTTATAATAGGTTTTATTAAACTAGTCGTTTTTAATTTTATGCAATATAATATAAATATCGAAAATTATTAATTTAATGCAATTTACTAAAAGGATTTAAATGAAACCATTTATACATTACATAAAACCATTATGGTTTCCTACCATCATCGTATCGATCCTTTCGTTACTCACTGTGGCAGGTACATTATATATACCAACGCTAACGGCATCTATCATCAATGATGGCGTACTCCGTGGCGATTTAGAAATGATCACTAGCTCTAGCATAAACATGCTTGTTGTGGCGCTACTAACTGTATTATCCGCAATCTTAGGTGTTGCTATGAGTGCTCACATTTCTGCCTCTATGGGCAAGGAACTGCGCAATGATTTGGTAAAAGCCTTACAATACTTCTCCCTTCGAGACTTCACACACTTCGGTACTGGCACCATATTGATGCGCACAAGCCGAGATGTAGAGAAAATTCAATCCGTCCTCGGGGAAGGATTAAATATGATTCTCCCTATGCCCCTCATGATTTGTGTCGGCCTCGGGCTCACCTTCTATAAAAGCTGGCAACTCGGCCTCGTCATTCTTGCCGTTATGGCTTGTATGATACTTACCATTGTCTTTATTGAAAGCCGTGCCTTACCACTGATTAAGGCAATGCAACTCAAATTAGATGATATTACCGATCTAGTTCGAGATCACATCGTTGGTATGCCAGTGATTCGAGCTTTCAACAGAAGAACCTACGAAAACGAAAAAGAAATTAGTATTTTTACAGAAACAGCCCAACTCAATAAACGATTGCGCCAAACCTTTGCCATCGGTTTACCGACCATATTAATTCTATTTAATATGAGTACCGTTGCCATTCTCTGGGTAGGCGGTTACAACGTCAGCCTTGGTTCCCTACAAGTAGGTGACATCATTGCCGTTATCGAGTACGCTAATCTAATTCTCTTGAGTATGCTCATGGCCATTTTTGTCATCATCGACATTCCAGAAGCCATCGTATGCTACACCCGTATTCGAGAGTTGTTAGAACATGAAAACACAGATACATTCCCTGAACCATATAATGACAGTATTACCACTTCAACTTCTCCATCTGCAAGGCATGACACTTGCCAAGAGGAGAACAAAAATACTATGGAAAATCCAACTGCAACTGATGATATACCACTTTTAGAGTTCCGCAACGTTACGTTCCGTTACGATAATGCGGAGTCTCCTGCGCTAGAGAATATCTCCTTTACCGTACATCATGGCGAAACCTTAGCCATTATGGGCGATATTGGATCTGGTAAAAGTACCATTACCAATCTCATCCCTCGCCTCTTCTCCATTGAGTCTGGAGACATTCTATTTGAAGGCAAATCCATCTATGAATGGAATGTGGATGACTTGCGTGCCCGCATCGGCTATGTGCCACAGCGAGCTTACTTATTCACTGGCACGGTAGACATGAATGTGCGATATGGTGCAGCACCAAAACAGGAAATTACCGCTCAAGATGTAGAAAATGCGTGTCACCTCTCTAAAGCAGACGAATTTATCAGTCGCCTTGAAGGTGGCTACCAATATATGGTTGCTCAAGGGGGTACTAATCTATCTGGAGGCCAGCGCCAACGCCTAGCCATGGCTAGAGCTCTTGTGCGCAAACCAGATTTATTTATATTCGACGATAGCTTCTCCGCTCTGGACGGCACCACAGAACGAGCTGTTCGCACAGCATTGCACGAGGAGTTACAAAAGGATAACCGCCCTGCCCTCATTTCCGTAGAGCAAAAAGTAAGTGCTGCTAAAAAAGCAGACCATATATTAATCATCAATCGAGGGCAAGTAGCAGGGTATGGTACGCATGATGAATTAGCAGCAACCTCTACAGTATATAAACAAATTTTAGCATCTCAGGAGGTGACAGCATGAGCCCATTACACCGCTTCCTGATGGAGTCTAAAAGCCAATGGGGTTGGCTAGCACTACTCATCTTAGCGCTTATTACGGCCGCTATGTTTGAGGTATCAGCTCCAGTATTACTTGGCAAGGTCGTAGATGCTATTGTTAGTGGCTTGCAAACAGACCAAGACATTAATACAATATTCGCCTCCATTGATACTATTATTCTCTGGCTTATTGCCATTTATGGGGGCCACGCCTTATTCACCTACTTTGGCGAATACATGATGGCCTCTATCGGTTCAAAAACAGTACTCGCTTTACGCACACGCATGAGTACTCATTTATACTCACTACCTATCGAATACTTTCACGATCACCAACGTGGGGATTTACTAAGCCGTCTCACCTCTGACTTAGATGCAGTTGCAGAAACCATAGGTGAAGGCGTACCAGGTCTTGTATCTGCCATTATCGGCATTATAGGTGCCACGGCTATGATGATTTGGATAAGCCCAATGCTAGGCATCTCTATCATCGCCATTATATGTATCGGTATCCTATGTTTAACATGGCTCTCTAAGCGGGCTCGTCGGGTATATCTTAAAAACCAAAGCGCTTTAGGGGCTTTCAACAGTGGCATAGAGGAAATTGTAGTAGGAAAACCGATTATCCAAACCTTTGGTCTTGAGGAAACTACGACTAACCAAGTAAATATTCTAAACGATAATCTATTTAAAAGTATGAGAAGCGCGGCTTTCACCAGTCAGCTGGTAGAACCGCTCGTTAAATTTTTAAATCAAATTACCTATTGCCTCGTTGCCATTCAAGGGGGTCTCATGGTGTTACGTGGTTCTATTTCCATCGGTGATATTCAAGCCTTCTTCCTCTATGTCGGTCAAGTTTCGGACCCTCTATCTCGTAGTTCCTATATACTCACCAAATTTCAAGAAACTTCTGCGGCCTTGGGTCGTATTTACGAAGTCATTGATACACCAGCCGAAATCGATAAGGGAAATAAAACATTAGGTGATACAACACCACATCCAGGCACAATCGATTTTGAGCATGTTGATTTTGGCTATACGCCGTCCAATGTATTTATGAAGGATATCAACATCCACATTCCTGGTGGCTCTATGGTGGCCATCGTAGGTCCTACAGGTGCGGGTAAATCTACCTTGGTAAACCTTATCATGCGCTTCTATGACATTATAAATGGCCGCATCACCATCGATGGTATCGATATTCGCGATGTGTCTCGTGAAAGCTTACACAACACGGTAGGCATGGTATTACAAGATGCTTGGATTTTCACGGGTACTATCGCCGATAATATTGGCTACGGCAAACCAAATGCTAGTCGTGAAGAGATTGAATATGTTGCCAAACTTGCCATGGCAGATCACTTTATCCGTACCTTGCCAGATGGCTATGATACAGTTCTCAAACGTGGTGGCGATGACCTATCGCAAGGCCAACGCCAGTTAATCACCATCGCTCGTGCCTTCTTGGCGGATCCAACTATTCTCATCCTAGACGAAGCGACAGCTAACGTCGATACTCGTACCGAGGTAGAGGTTCAAAAAGCCATGAATACCCTCCTCAAGGGACGTACAAGTATCGTCATCGCCCATCGCTTGTCTACAATCAAAAATGCGGACTTCCTACTCGTAGTAGAAAACGGCACCATTGTGGAACAAGGAACACATCACGAACTAATCGAACGCGGTGGTCACTATAAAGAACTCTATGAAAACTATGCAGCAGGTATGACCGTCTAAGGCAATCTACATAAGGTAACTAACCGACTTGTAGCAGATACTAATGTTCTCAGATTATTCCTTACAAACAAAGAACCCCTAATAAGTAAAAACTTATTAGGGGTTCTTTTATATATGTCTATATAGCTGTTTATGTCTATATGGCTATTTGTATCTATACAGCTGTTTTCCTCTATATAGTTGCTTATTCCTATATAGCTATGTACCTATGTACCTATATAGCACATTTCTATATTCTATTCACCTTTTGGTACAAACCATAGGCCGTTGTTATTTTTTTCCATGTAGTCTTTGAATTCTTGAGAGTGGTAAGCAGCTACAATGTCTTTTGCCCATTGTGCATCTTTGTTCTTCTCATTAACTACGAGTTGTAACAACCATTGTGGCAATACATCTTCATTTGCTAATGCAGATTTAGGATCAATTTTTGCATTATAGATGATAGCACCGGTAATAACAATATAGTCAAAATCAGTACGTACAGAAGGAATTGTAAGAGATTTCATTTCTGTAAATTTAAGATGTTTAGGGTTTTCAATTATATCAGCTTGTGTTACTGTTGCTAAATCTTTGTTAGGATCAAGTTTAATCCAACCGATTTTTTGCAACAATGCATAGGCACGCGCCATGTTAGATGCATCGTTAGGCACTGCAATAGTATCACCATCTGCCACTTGGTCTAAAGATGTTTTAGAACCGCTAAAGATACCTGCTGGTACAGTTGGAATTGGAGTCAACGCTACAAGATGACCATTTTGTTTTTCATTGAAGTTTTTCATGTATGCTGTATGTTGTTCAACGTTGAAATCTACTTCACCATCGCTCAACACTTGGTCTGCTTGTACCAAGTCAGACATATCTACACCTTTAAAGGTATAGCCTTGTTTCTCCAAAATTGGTTTTACACCTTTTTCAAACAATTCAGAGTAAGGGCCTTGAGATTTACTATAGCTTAATTCTTTTTTTGCACCATTATCGCTATTGTTTGAACCGCAGCCTGCGATAAAAGCTACGCTAAATACTAATGCCGCACCAAGGGCAAGGAGTTTTTTAAATTTCATAGTACATTCTCCTATACTTTCACAATCAATATAACCAAAATCTATTTCATCAAATCAGGAACGACGCGCACGACGTGCAAAGTAGTTACCTATTGTTTGAATAATTTGAACAAAGATAATCAAAATAACAACAGTAAATAACATCAATGGGAAGTTCAACCGCTCATAACCATAGGTAAGGGCCAAGTCACCTACACCGCCTGCGCCAATGGCACCAGCCATAGCAGTAGCACCAATAAGGCCAATAGTACCTGTTGTAATGGATAAGATAAGCGAACCCTTTGCCTCTGGTAAAAGGAAATGCCAAATCACCTCAAAATGGGATGCACCCATCGATTGTGCAGCCTCGATAATGCCTTTATTAACCTCTAAAATAGAGTTTTCAAAGAGTCGAGCAAGATAAGGCGCAATGAATATAACAAGTGGTACGATAGCCGCCGTTGTACCAACCCGAGTACCAACAATCATCTTAGTCAACGGTAAGATAAACACCATTAAGATAATAAATGGTACAGAACGCACAATATTAACAATTGTGTTTGTAATGGTGTAAACAATGCTGTTTTTGACAATACCATTAGGATTTGTTACCACTAGTGTAACTGCGATAATCAGCCCTAGTATGGTGCCGATGAAGAGAGACAGGAACACCATGTATAATGTTTGTTCTGCAGCTAGTAATAACTGCGAACCTGGAACACCAAGTTCTTGCATGAAGAAGTCCATTATAGTGCCACCTCCTGCCATTCAATGCCTTGGGTTACAAGATATTCTTTTACCTTGCCCACCTCAAGATCATCACCAATAAACTGAACAATAAAAATACCAAGTACTGTATGTTCTAGCTCTGTTACGGTAGCAAATAACACACTTGTTTCTAAATCAAAGGTTTTGTTAATATGATATAAAACATTATCGGTCGTATTATTTCCTAAGAAATGCATCTTAAGAATTGTATATGGCCGTTTATCACAAGCCAAGGTATGTTTCACTGTTGATGGAATTTCATCAGGAATTACAGTACGTACAAATCGCTTTGTTGTTTCATGTTTAGGTTTACTAAACACCTCAAGTACGGAGCCACTCTCTATGAGCTTTCCATGCTCCATAACCACAACGCGATTACAAATTTTTTGAATTACATCAATCTCATGAGTGACGATAACCACCGTTACCCCAAGTTCACGATTAACGCGCTCCAATAATTGAAGAATAGACTCTGTCGTATCTGGATCAAGAGCACTTGTTGCTTCATCGCATAAAAGAATCGATGGATCTGTAGCTAACGCACGGGCAATACCAACGCGCTGCTTTTGACCACCAGATAATTCTCCAGGATAGGCATTTGCTTTGTCCCCTAAATCAACAAAGTCTAACAAGGTTTTAACCTTTTTATCAATCTCTGATTTAGGAACTTTATTTAGAATTAATGGAATCGCCACATTATCATACACAGATTTAGCATTCAACAAATTGAACTGTTGAAACACCATCCCTATGCGCTTACGAACCTTTCTAAGCTCATTAAAACTTAAACCATTGATATTCACACCATCTATTTCAACATGACCAGAGGTAGGTACCTCTAAGGCATTAATCATGCGAAGCAGTGTAGATTTACCAGCTCCACTAAAGCCAATAATGCCAAATATATCGCCTTTTTCTATGGTAAAGTTTACATCAGATAATGCAGTAACCTTTTGCTTATTAACGTCGAACTCTTTCGTTACATTTCGTATAGCAATCACTGTACCACCTCTTTCCCTACAATATGGTAGGAATTAATCTTAACCTTAAAACATATCTTTAAGGTATGTTTTAATTATATACTTAGATTACTACAATTTATAAGGACTGTCAAACAAAAAAGAACCTTAACCATCAATGGATTAAGGTTCTCTTTTATATAACGCTTATATTATAAGGGTTTACATCCCTATTTTTCTATTTTTATATCTTTATATCTTTTACATCAAATCTAGATGATTCAGACTCTAACAAAATTAACTTATCTATATCGATTAAAGAGATATAAGGAGCCTAAAATAACAGGTGCCCCAATATAGAGTCCCATGTTTGGTATTTCTCCCAATAAAAAGGCTGCTACTATAGCTGCCACAATTGGCGAGATATACATAAAGTTAGTTACATCAGACACCTTTTCGGCATATTCAAAGGCATAGCTCCAGAATACAAATCCAAGTGCACTGGAAAAGAATGCTAAATACAGCATAGCAAGCTTTGCACTAATAGGTGCGGCTACAATCATATCAATAGCATGATCTGCAAATGGCAATGCCATAATAGCACCGGTAAACATGGACCACATAGCAATAGTGATGGAGTTATACCCTTTCAAGCTAAGCCCGCGATTCAGAATGTTATAAATTGCAAATAGTACCATCCCTATCAACGTCCATATGGCACCCATAGGAATCGTTAGAGTTGAGTTCCAAAGAATAATAACAGCTACGCCTACAAAGGCTGTTACGGTGAAAAGCCAGCCAATAGGACGTATTCTATCTTTATAAACGATTAATGCCATCAGTGCCGTTACCATTGGCGTCAATGCCATAATAATACTCGATGTAGCTGCGGGTATTGTTCGTAAACCTTCATTAAACACAACTTGGTAAATGAAGTTCCCTGTAGCGCCTAATAAAATATATACGCCCCACTCACGCCAAGATGTAGGAATGTGTAAACCTTTGAATACACCAATAATCAGCATGAGTATAGCACCACCTACAACCCTTGCTACAGATAGGGTCAAGGCGTCTACAGATTGCAATGCCACTTTTCCAAAAGGGAACGCCGTAGCCCATACGGCAATGGTAGCAGATGCTCCTAAGATAGCTTTCATTCGATTTGTCATTAGCATCCACCTTTCTACATAGTTCCTAAATTAATACTATCTAAATATTACCATAATAAGGCCCTAGGATTCCAAGAATGTACATCACACTATATCGAATACTTCCTATTTATTGATATGAATTTTCATTATTTAAAGATAATATAAAAATCAAAAATCCAGGTGTATATCCCCATATTTTTCAATTCAAACGTTATAATTACTGGATTTTAAATGATGAACCCATTATTGTAGGATTTTAAATAAGAACTACTCTTACGAAAATTGCATAGCATGTATTGAAAATATATATCATTTAAAATTTGTGAAATCGAGACAAACATTGTACACTATAGGCATAGAAATCTATAGTTATATCCTTTTATGGAGGTGCAAAATGCAACATACTGCATGGAAAGATTTTAACACAGGTGTGTGGGATAAAGCCGTTGATGTACGCGACTTTATTCAAAGAAACTATATTCCCTATGAAGGGGACGATTCCTTCCTTGCTGGTCCTACAGAACGAACAACAAAATTGTGGGAACAAGTAATGAAGCTTTATGAAGAAGAACGTGAAAAAGGCGGCATGCTCGATGCCGATACTTCCGTGGCCACACACATTACTGCCCATGCGCCAGGATATATCGACAAAGACCTTGAAACAATCGTTGGTTTACAAACTGACAAACCTTTAAAACGCGCTATGTTCCCTTATGGTGGCTTGCGCACAGCGAAATCCGCTATTGAAGAATACGGCTTCAAAATGGATCCCCGAACAGAAGACTTCTTCAGAAAACATCGTAAAACTCATAACGATGGTGTATTTGATGTGTACACACCAGAAATGCGTGCCGCTCGTACAGCTCACATCGTAACTGGTTTGCCTGATGCTTACAGCCGTGGCCGTATCATCGGTGACTATCGCCGTATCGCGTTGTATGGTGTTGATTACCTTATCGAAGACAAAAAAGAACAATTTAGCATCACAATGGGCGATATGCTTGAAGATGTAATTCGCGATCGCGAAGAAATCCAAGAACAAATTCGTTCCTTGAAGGAATTGAAAGAAATGGCTGCGTCTTATGGTTACGACATTTCTGGACCAGCTAAAGATGTTAAAGAAGCTATGCAATGGATTTACTTCGGCTACCTTGGCGCTATTAAAGAGCAAAACGGTGCGGCTATGTCCATTGGTCGTAACTCTACATTCCTAGATATTTACGCTGAACGTGACCTTCGCAACGGCACATATACAGAAGAACAAATTCAAGAGTTCGTAGATCATTTCATCATGAAATTGCGTATGGTTCGCTTCGCACGTATCCACGAATATAATAACCTATTCACAGGCGATCCTGTGTGGACTACTGAATCTATCGGTGGTATGGGTACTGACGGCCGTACATTAGTATCTAAAATGTCCTTCCGTTACCTACATACATTGACTAACCTTGGTCCTGCTCCAGAGCCAAACCTCACTGTATTGTGGTCCCCGCGCATGCCTATCGGCTTCCGCCGCTTCTGTGCGAAATTATCCATCGAAACATCTTCCATCCAATACGAAAACGACGATTTAATGCGTCCTAACTCTGGTGATGACTACGCTATCGCATGTTGCGTATCCCCAATGCGTATTGGTAAAGAAATGCAATTCTTCGGCGCTCGTTCCAACTTGGCTAAATGCTTGCTTTACGCAATCAATGGCGGCGTTGACGAAAAATTAAAAAAACAAATTGGTCCTAAATACCGCCCTATCACTTCCGAATACTTAGAATTTGACGAAGTATGGGAAAAATTCGACGACATGATGGAATGGTTGGCAGGCGTATATGTAAATGCCTTGAACATCATTCACTACATGCACGATAAATATGCTTATGAAAAACTAGAAATGGCATTGCATGACCGCAAGGTAACTCGTTGGTTTGCAACTGGTATCGCTGGTTTATCCGTAGTAGCAGACTCCTTATCCGCTATTAAATATGCTAAGGTAAAACCTATCCGTGACGAAAATGGCATCGCTGTTGATTTCGAAATCGAAGGTGACTTCCCTAAATATGGTAACGATGACGATCGTGTAGATAGCTTGGCAGCAAAAGTTGTTTCCACATTTATGAATAAAATTCGTAAACATCCTACATACCGTCAATCCGTTCCTACTATGAGCTTGTTAACAATTACTTCCAACGTAGTATATGGTACAGCAACAGGTTCTACACCAGACGGCCGTAAAGCCGGTGAAGCTTTTGCTCCTGGTGCTAACCCAATGCATGGTCGTGACACTCACGGTGCTGTTTCTTCGTTGGCATCCGTAGCAAAAATGCCATGGCGTGATAGCTCCGATGGTATTTCCAATACCTTCTCTATCATTCCTGACGCATTAGGTAAATCTGGTGAAACATTTGTGTCCGTCAGCGATTTTGATATTGAGTTAGATCCATCTCAATTGCCTAACTCCAATACAAACTTCGCATGTAGTGAACCGAATGTTACTATAAAGGAAGATAAATAACGTCTTCCATAGTATCTGTGTGCTTTCACCGGCACCGATACGAGTGTTAGTCTTGGTTGAAAGGAGGCAATACCCATGAGCAACCAACAACAAGTTGATAACTTGGTAGAGTTATTGGATGGCTACTCCCAAAAAGGCGGTCATCATTTGAACGTTAACGTGTTCACTCGTGAAACATTGTTAGACGCTCAAAAACATCCTGAGTTGTACCCTCAATTGACTGTTCGTGTATCTGGTTACGCAGTACACTTCAGCAAATTGACTAAAGCACAACAGGACGAAGTTATTTCCCGTACATTCCATCAACAAATCTAATCGAGGTTTCCTATGACAGGACGTATTCATTCGGTTGAAACGATGGGTACGGTTGATGGTCCAGGCATGCGCATGGTGGTATTTCTTCAAGGATGCCCCATGCGCTGTGCTTATTGCCATAATCCTGATACATGGGATGAAACTAGCGATAATGCTAAATTCATGACCGTAAAGGAATTATGGGACCAGTACGAACGTAACCGCCAATTTTATACTAATGGTGGTATCACCGTCACAGGTGGGGAAGCTCTTATGCAAATCGACTTTGTTACCGAGCTTTTCACATATTTCCGTGAAAGAAACGTCCATACCTGTTTAGATACAAGTGGAATTTGTTTTGATCCCCACCAAGAGGTGGCCTACCGTAAGCTACTCAGTGTCACTAGTCTCGTCATCCTAGACCTTAAAGAAATCGATCCTGATAAACATCTGTGGTTAACTGGCAAATCGTTAGAGCCTATTCTCGGCTTTGCACGAATGACAGCAGACGTAGAAGTTCCCATTTGGGTTCGTCACGTTGTAGTTCCTACGATTACAGATAATGCAGATCATCACTATCGTCTAGGCTTTTTCCTAGGATCTCTGAAAAATTTACAAGCCGTTGATTGCTTACCATATCACGTTATGGGTACTGCTAAATATAATGAGTTAGGTATTACCTATCGTCTAGAGGGCATACCAGCCGCAACAAAAGATTTAGCGGCCAAAGCGACAAGAACCGTGGTGGAAGGCATCAAGGCCTATCGACGCCATTGGTGGAGTCCCATCAAAACACAACATCAATCATAATCAAGTTTGAGGATAACTACCTCCCTTGATATATATACATATATATACCAAGACTTGATCTATGATAGCCCTAAAAACAATAGAGCCGCCCCCACACAACCGGGGACGGCTCTTATTGTATTTATAGGTCGTTTTAATTTCTATTATTTGTACACTGATTTATGTATGTTCAGCGCACATTTTCTTTGATAGCCTATTTATCTAATATCTATTTTATTTAGATACTACATTAATTGGTTCACCTTTGAAGAATGCTTGAACATTATCACGAATGATGCCTACCAAGCGTTGACGTGTTTCAAGGCCTTTCCAGCCCATATGTGGTGTGATAATAACATTATCCAGTGTATATAGAGGGCTATCCTCTGCTGGAGGTTCTACCTCTTGTACATCAAGGCCTGCACCTGCAATGCGTTTAGCCGCTAATGCTTCACAAAGATCTGCTTCATTAATGAGAGGACCACGGCCAGTATTTACAATGACTGCACTAGGTTTCATCTTAGCGATTGTCTCTTTATTAATCATGTGCTTAGTTTGGTCATTCAACGGGCAATGTAATGTAATATAATCACTATTTGCTAGTAATTCATCAAGACTTACATAGCGAACGCCGTCGCCATCAGCCTTTGGTGTACGCGTATGGATTAAGATATTCATACCAAGTGCTTTTGCTACTTTGATAACTTCCATACCGATGTGCCCAGCACCAACAACACCTAATGTTTTACCATTCACTTCTGTGTGGCTCACTTGCAAATATTTTGTAAAGTTACTGCGATCTCCTTTTGCAAGCATACCGATTTGTTTCTGCATTGTGGACGCAAAATTGAGAATCATCATGATTACCGTATGTGCTACACGCTCTGTGCTATACGCTGGAATGTTGCATACAGTGATGCCTCTTTCCTTTGCTGCATTAAGGTCGATATTATTATATCCTGTACCCGCTTCTACGATGAGTTTTACAGTATCTGGGAATTGTGAAAGCAAATCAACCCCTACGGGTAATTCTTTTGTAACTACAACGCGAGCCCCTTGAATACGTTCTATAAGCTCTTCATTTGTACTATCATCATAAACCTGTACATCACTAGATAATACAGAAAAATCTAATGCATGGTCATAATTCATTTTACTTGCATTTACCACTACTACACGTTCGCTCATGAGAACCTCCTACATAGATGCTATATTATATATTTATAAATTCCAAACCTACAAGTAATCTGGCTATGTTCACGATGTTAGATGACTACAATTTTGTCTAAATCATTCATAATCAATCTATTAGCTAGAAAAAGCATATATCATACTCTACTATAAATTATACTATTATTTATATGAATTTATACTATTAATATCACAGAGAACTATATTAATTAGTATACTTTCACGTTTATTGTATATAATATATGTATAAAAATCATAAAAATAGAATTTCTGTATAAAACTTTCACAAAAGTATTGTGTAATTCCCTAAAAGTTATACAATTATATTAATGTTATATAGAATTGAGGAATACCATGAGACCTACCTATTTGACCATAAATACAAGTCTCGTTCGCGAGAATTTGCGTAAAATTAAAGATAGTTTACCGGAATGGAGCACATCCACAGCTGTTATCAAGGCCAATGGATATGGTCACGGCAGCGTTATGATGGGCCGTATTGCCGTTGAAGAAGGTTATGAATCCTTAGCCGTTGCCATTCCTGAAGAGTCAGTTCCACTTCGCAACGCAGGGATTATGGTACCAATTTATCTACTTGGCCTCACAAGACCTCAGTCCTTTGAGCTTGTAGCAGACACAAATTCCATTCCAGCTGTATGCGAATCTACCGATTTAGAAGCACTCGACAAGGTAGCAGAAAATCACGATATGATTATCCGCGTTGCAGTCGCCGTTGATACAGGAATGCATCGTATTGGTATCAAGCCTGAAGATGCTGTTGAGTTTATCAAACGCGTTGAATCCTACGAAAATCTCGAGGTAGACGGTTTCTTCTCTCATATGAGTAACGCCGATGCGGCGGATCAAAGCCACGCTCATGGACAGGCGCAGAAATTTCATAAAATGGTCGATGAAATCCGTGCATTTAGACCTGATGCAGACTATCGCTTCTCTCTTGCCAATAGTGCTGGCTTATTATCCGTAAAAGACAGCTTATTCACCGATGCCCGTCCTGGCATTATTCAATACGGAATTATGCCATCCCTTGATGTGCCAAATCGATTAGGGTTAAAACCGGTCCTTTCCTTCCATAGCGAAGTAGTACATGTACAGCGACTAGAAGCAGGTGAAGGTATCGGTTATGGTTCTACCTATGTAACACCTGAACCAATGACGATTGCTACCATTCCTGTAGGCTATGCAGATGGATATCCTCGTAGCTTATCCAACCGCGGTACAGTCCTCATTCATGGCACACGTTGTCCTGTAGTGGGTCGCATCTGTATGGACCAATTCATGGTGGCCGTTCCAGATACGATTACTGTACAACCAGGTGACAAGGTTGTGCTCCTAGGTTCTCAAGGTCATGAAAGCATCTCTGCACTCGAGATTGCTGCTCTTGCATCTACAATTCCCTACGAAATCTTTTGTGGTTTCTCAGAACGCGTGCCTCGACAATACATATAAAAAGCTAACTATTGTTACTAATAGTAAATACTCCATATACCAAAAGCGCAGATATACATTGTATCTGCGCTTTTCCAATTTTTACTATGTATTTTCCTTATATAGTACATCATTTATATTGAATGGACATAGAAAAAACCCGTAATACATGCAGCGGTCTACATGTATTACGGGCTTTCCTGCTCCCCTATACCTAGCGTACTGTAAAGCAGTTACGTTCTTATTGTGAGAGAGAGTATTATATACCAAGTATATAATCTTATGATTGGGAGGGAACCACAATGCATAAGGGGCCCTCTGAACGACAGACGGCATAGGAGAGAGTCAATGTTTGTCTATCCAATCCAGAGGGCTGCGTGTGTGTAATTGTTTATTGTGTGTGTAAGTGTATTGTGTATGTGTGTAAGTGTATTATGTATGTGTGTATAGTATTATGTGTTTAGTGTTCGTGTATTAAAGGGGTTTGCTTTACAGTAGGATAGGCTTAGGATTAGCTTATTTTACGGCCATACCTGTTTTAGCATCCAATGCAATGGATACAGGTTTGTTTTGTGCATCATGGAACTCTACAGTATATATAGGTTTACCATTTTGGTTCACTACAGACCAAGAGTTAATACCAGTTGCTACATTGCCAGTTTGTGCGAAGGCTGCATTGATCGCCACATGTGGAGGTAACACAGTACCAGCATCAATAGCACTAGCTTCCATGGATGCATCATATGCTTTAGGAGTACCTTCAGTTACATTACCAGTTGCCACATCTAGAGTCATGGAATGGGCCCCACTAGTATTGAAACCGTCTACTTCATAAATAGCAGTTTTATCGGCAGCTTTGAAGGATACATTAGTAATCTTAGAGTCGCCATATTTATTTTCAAATTGATCGATTAAATAATTCGCACCAATTACGAAAATACTATTTTGATCGATTACGCCTGCTTGTTTACTTGTTGTGCTAGAATGTGATTTTCCACTTTTAGAGTTTTTTTTTCCTCTTTAGTAGTTTCTTTTTTGTCAGCTTTTTTATCTGCTTTTACTTCTTTAGTTTCTTTTACAGCTTTATCAGCTTTAACTGCTTTGTCAGCTTTTACTTTAGGCGCTTTGTGTGCTTGCGCTTTTTTAGTATTTTTTTCGTCTTTATTTGCTTCTACTTTTTTATCTGCTGCACGTACTACTTTAGCTTCGCTAGGAGCTTTTGCTACTGCTGCAGTTTCAATTGTAGGAGTTGCTGCTGCTGGATTAGCTGCTGCTGGAACTACAGTGTCTTGAGCAACTGGAGCTTTTACATCTTGAGTTGCTGTTGGAACTGGTGTAGTATCTTTAGCTGCTGGTGTAGCTGGAGTCACTTCAACTTTAGCTGTTGTAGGAGCTACTTCTGCTTTAGCTGCTACTGGAGCTACTTCTGTTTTAGCTGCTGGAGTCACTTGAATGGTAGGAACTACTTGATGAGTAGCAGGTTCTGCGATAGGAGCTGCAATAGCTGCTACCTCTTGAGTTACAGGAACTGGTGTTGCTTGTTCAGCTGCTGTTACTGCTACAGTAGCACCAAATACGCCAGCTACTGCTAAAGCAATACTACTTTTCAAAATAGATTTTTTCATAATATCCTCCTTGATAATCCATATATATGTAAAACTACGCATATATATTTTTAACCAACTCGGTGTTATCGTTATAGTTCCAAAACATATATCTAGCGTGGACTGTAGATATATAGTCTGGAAATTCCCGATATATTTGAGTTCTGTCCTTTGACTGGACACATATTATCCATAATCTATGAAATAAAAATGTAGAACCCATCGGTCCAGCTTATTTTGGCGTGAGTCTAAAATGAATTTATATGTAATTTAAATGAAATTCTATAGTATTCGATTTACAATTAAGTATTATATGAACCAAATCTAAAAAGCTATATATCCCATGTATAAAGGAACCACGGCCTCTCATTGTACTTCTCATAATCTAAACATCCCATTTCATGAGCAAACTTTCACAAAAAAACTCCTTAAAACTATCATTTACTACAAAAAAGACAGTTTTAAGGAGTTTAATTGTTATATTCAAAATAATAAGCCCTTAACTATTAAGTTGTATTTACTAATTATAGAAAGGTTTAATCATCAAATTTAACAGATAATAAAGTACCATTCATAGCATCAATTCGTACATCTACCTCTTTGTCACCTTCTGTACCGAAGCTAACTTTGTATACTATTTTACCTTTATCATACTGTACAGACCACCCATTAAGGCTTGTCGCTTTGCCTTGCGTTTGAGCATATGCAAAATTAACTACTGCTGCTGGCGGTAAGATTTCACGAGGATCAAAGGATTTTTTCTTTAAAGATTTATGGAAGTCACCTTCACGTTTTTCAAAGATTTGATTTGTGGCATAGATATACGTAAGTTCATATTTGCCACTTTCATCAAAACCATCTACATCATATCTAATTTGACCACCATCCGCATCAAAGGCGATTTCTGTGATAGCTGCATTTGGATGATTCTGAATAAATGCATTTAATAAACCATTGGCACCTACAATCGCTGCATGGTTTCCATCAACAACGGCAACAGTTGGTTCTACCGCTACTAAATGGGCTGCACTTGCATTTGGCATACCAAACACTGCTGCCAAGGCTAATACAAGGCTACCTTTTACAAATAAGGATTTCATAGGCTCCTCCATCTCTCAAACAGGACCATAGTGTGTATATATACAATTATACACTAAATCGATACGATTTATTAATCTTTATTTATAATATTAATGCATAGACAACTCCCCTATGATACAATGCACGTAGAATATTTTTTACTACAAGTGAGACGATTATGATTTCATTATATCCTACCATATATCACACATTTCAATGCAAAGCAGATCGATGTGAAAATACATGTTGTCAACTTTGGACCATCGATATCGACGAGGCCACTGCTGAACGCTACCATACTATGACAGGCCCTCTTGGTGAAAGCTTACGCCAAGCTATCACTGTGGATGATGAGGGCAGCCATTTCGTGTTTTCTAAAGAACAACCAATGTGTCCGTTACTCAATGAAAACGGTCTCTGTAAGGTTGTGCTCGAACTCGGTGAAGAAGGCCTATGCGATACATGCCATATGCATCCACGTTTTTATAAATACATTGAAGACCTCGAACTATGTGGGGTCGGTCTATCCTGTGAAGCATCAGTTGAACTACTCGCAGAGGATACTCAATCCGATCAGGTAATCTTTACCATTGAAGACGATGATGATGAGTTTAGTCCTGACGAGCGTTTAACTATTCAGAATATATTTGAACTATTAGCCTTTGATATAGATTCATCATACTTTCTATACAGCCCAAATCCTGATGTACAATATTATGCGAAACTGTTAGATTTATACGGTACCACAGAACCTATCGATGAAGAATGGACTGTACAAATTAATACATTATCTCATGACATAGAAAAACTTATTACCGCTGTACAAAGCTATATAGCAAATCACGATATGGGGCTATTCAACAAGGTGTTCCAATACATCTTATATCGTCAAATCGATATGCTAGCAGACTATTCTTTGGAATCTATCCTCTCCTACGCAAGAGATGGTGTAGAATACATACTAATCACAAGTGCTATAGAGGGTTCACCGCTTAAACAAGTCGCAAGATGGTCCCAACAAATCGAATACGATGAAGACAATGTAGAACTACTATTACAACATTATGATTCTCTTCAATAATGACAAACTACTTTTACTAAAATTTCATTCAAAGCAATAAAAACCTCCTAGTATAAAACTAGGAGGTCTTATATATTTACGCAAAGAGTATGCGCATAATCCAGTTATATAAAAGGTTAATAATATATAGAACTATATATACAGCGCCTACAGTGATAGGCTCTACTTTCATAATCCGAGATAAAAGCATGACAGCTACGTAGATAACGGCACCAACGTAAGCTAATGCTAGGGGAACTAATAGGATCATTAAAAATGGCGTAATATAAATGCAAATAATAGATACCAAAATTAATGCTAATCCAAGTGCTCCTGTATAGCCTTCCACATAGGCAGTGCCCATTAATACTTGCTGGAAATCAAATTCACGCTCTAAAAGAACGCTTAGTAATTTCCAAAGTATAAAGCTACCTACAAACCAATAGATTCCAAGGCCTAAAATCTCTCTCAATATAGAAAATATGCCATATACAGCTGGTATAAAGCCAAATAAAAAACCTCCAAAGGTCATGGCTAGCGGTAATAATACAATACCTAAGGCAAAGCCTAAAATATGAGTGGCACACCAACCGGCAAGGCCAGCTTTAATACCCTTTTCAAGGGTACCAAACCAGAAGATTTCATCGATTCCCTTCTTCGGTGAACGCACCAGCAGGGATATTTCTCGTAAAAATGTCGTATCCATAACTAACTCCGCTCTCAACTATACTATAAATTTAATTATATCATAAATTTCCAAATTTAAATTATGTATAATTAATTTTAATATAAATTAAAACAAAGAAATACCGCAAGACTTTCATCTTGCGGTTATACTACATTATTATCTTATATTATTTAACTAGGGTATGTACAAATCGGATCCATTGAGGCAATACCGACACTGATAGCAACGCCACAATAAACATAATAATATATGTTTTTACGATACCTAATTCAACATAGCGGCGCATGAGCTGAGCCCCAATAAAGACAGCATAATATTGACTAAACATGGTTACAAGATAGGCCATATCCCCTACATATTTCGGCATAGATAGATAAAATAATATGAGCCCCACTATATGGATCAACACTAATACTACGGTACGCAGTGCATTCGTATAAGCTAAGGCATAGATATAGTTTCGCATCACGCCCCTATAGGTCCCAGTACCACCTAGCAATACTAGTAATCGCCATATAACAAAGGCACCTATGATAATTTGAAAAATTAAAAATGATGCATTTGCCAAAGCACTAACCAGATCAAAATGTGTGAGACCAGTCATGCGTTTTATTCCTAATGCGGGAGACACAGCTTTCACTATGAACGGCAAAGCATAGGTCATCACATATAATACAATTGTAGACATTATAAGATTTAGTATAGCTCGAGTATAGGTTCCATTTCTAATAATATTTTGAAAGGATCTGTCACTCAATTTTGTAAATAAATGTAATATGTCCTTATACCAAGTCATAATACTCCTCATATATTATCGAGTTAATGTATATAGCACTTCACATAATAGTGATGCTAAAATAGCGATTAACATAATGCTTAGTCCTTCATAAAAACTGCCATTAATACATGCTCCGGCTATACGCCCCATGGTCTGTAGTAGCAATACAGTACTAAGAATGCATAAAACAATCATGCAAAACCCAATAATGGCTTGCAATAAAATTGGTATGGACGTAAGGATCAACATAATCCCTGCCGTAAGAGTAATCATAGCTACTACTAGTTGAGCAAAGGCCATCATGTGTAAAACACCAGTTACTACGCCGCGAATGTAAAACTTACGCTTTTGCAACATAGCGTAACCTATCAAGATACCAGACATAAGCGCCGCTTTTAAAATCACCCACGTAAAACGACCTACATTCCAAAACTCACGAGGTTTACTTAGCTGCTCAAAAAAGACTTGTATTTCATGCTGCCCTACTGGAAGTGAAAACAATTGCCACTTTACCAAAAGTGATGAATTACGTATAAATGCGCGTATAGCGTCTAAATAGACGCTTTCACCAACGATGGTAAATTGATAACATATGAGGGACAATACCAGCATCCATACAAGCTGACCATAGGTAACATCATAGTGGTACATGCGCGGATGTTTTTCTTCAATGGGGTTTAATAAGCGATAAACGAACTCTAATAAACCTCCCATCATGCCTCTCACCACCTTTTACACAATAAGAATAAGCACCATTCTATATAGAATGATGCAGCACACAACACAACGATTATGAATTTATAACAATTATTTTATTTTTAATTCATACTCTGTTCATTATTATAGCACAAAAGCAAGGTATATTCATACCTTGCTTTCATATTTTTCATACTATGTAATTATCTAGATGTAGCAAGCATAACCATGCCCACCAATATGCCAATAAAGGCTACTGGAATTAAAGATGCCAAAAGCCCAATACCAAATGTTGCTAGACGTCCCTTTTCGATTTGACGTGCCATAAGTGTTAAGCTCAACCAGAAATACCAAATGTATAAGACAATTTGCAAAATAATATAGGTAAAATTAATAATATGCAAAATAATCTGAGGTGCGTAAATATCTAAGTTTAACCCTTGAATGATAAGAATCAAAATCACTTGAACAATCGATAAAACAAGGGATATGAACATAGAATATGCACTTTCATACCAACAAATTTTTAGTATAGACTCATAATTAGTATGAGCACCAAATTTATTAGCCACTGAACTAAAGAGCACTGAATAAATAGCTAATACAGCAAATGCACTTAATGCATAAAAGACTAGTGCAAAAAATCCTGCTCCAGCCATAACTCCCAACGCAGCTCCTAGCTGTAAAGGTGAAGCACCTAGGGAATAGGACATGCCCGCTTGTATAATCCAACTCACAAGCATACTAATAACAAGCATCCCCATGGCACAAGCAAACCCTCGTTGAGTTGTACCAAATTCAACGATTTCTGGAATGCCACGTTTAAATGGCGCTCTAATAAGTGCCCAAAGATCTAAATACCATTTTCGTTCCATATGTTCCCCTCCAAATACATCAAAAGCACATATATTTCTATCATTGTATCATAATACACTTTTAAATTAAATATAAATTTATTGTAAATTATGCAAACAAATATAGTAATAAAAAAGTTGATAGACACCTAATAGCATCTATCAACATTTCCATTACATATGTATTTAAAGAGACATAGACAACATAATGCCACCTATGCCAAAGACAAAGGATACGATATAAAATGCAATACCAGTTATCCAAGGACTCAATCCAAATTGCTTAGACATCAGTTGCGCCATGATAATGACATTAAATAGTTCTATGGTGCTTAATCCACCGGATCCGCCTTTAGTATGTAAATCCAAGAAAAGATAAATAGGCGCAGCAAAAAGTACGAAAATCAAATGAATCCAACTAGTAATACAACTATTTAAAAGCATGTCTGCCACAAGTTGCTTATATGTAACCTGCCCCTTAAAGACCTTAAAAATACCATATAAAATACCAGAAGATACAAGAACAAACGCTACAATTCCAAGCACATATCCTATAAGAGGAACTGCTTCAAGTTCTATAGGGCCTATAACCTCCCAAATAAATGTTTTAAAAAATGGACTCTTTGGGATAATTAGCGTTAATATATATAATCCCAAGTCAGTTATAATTGCTGATACCACAGCTAATAACAACATATTTTTAACAGTGATAAAACGCATCCATTTTTCTATATATGGGCCAAACATACCATTCATAATTCTATACCTTATAAGTCTTCACTTTTAAATAATTGATATCCTTCAAAATAATAACTATGGTCAAGGCCTTTCATAAATAGTTCTCGATTATTGATATCACTCGTAAGTGCCTTAGCTAGAACAGTTTTTATTTCTAGGTCATATACTGGACTTCGTTCCATAGCAGACAAATATTGCTCTTTATCCACCTGACTCCAATCGATGGTCTTTTGTAATTCTGTACACAACATATGATCAAGCCATAATCGCATACTACGACCATTACCGTCTCTAAAAGGATGAGCGACATTCATTTCAACATACTTTTCTACAATTTCATCAAAAGTAGATTGCGGCATATCTTCAATGGTTCTAACTGCTTCAGCAAGATACATGACAGGAACAAAGCGGAAATTGCCTTTAGCAATATTCACACTTCGTAATGCACCAGCAAAATCATATATATCTTGGAATAATATAGTATGGATTCTTTGCAAGGTAGTCCACGTACCACTAGGCATATCATTAAGTAAGTTTTCTTCAAACAATGTTGTTGCCGCTTTTTTACTAATTCGTTCTTCTTCTCTAGCCAATGTTGGGGAATCGGTAATCCCCAATCTATTAGTGATAACCATGTTGGACCTCCTTTTAATTTATTTTCATTATATATATTATACTATAGGCCCCAAAATTATAGATATTACAACTTTAAATCTTACGCACAATGCGTAGAACTAAAAAAAAGCAGCCCTATAAGGGCTGCTTTTTCGTTCATCTTATTGTAAAGATGCTGCAATTTTTGTAAGGTTTTCATCCATACGTTCTAGGTATGTTTTATTATCTTCGTTGCTTTCGATTGTGTAAATAGTTTCTACCTTAGCACCAACTTCGCTTGCCAAAGTTTTAGAAACTTCTGGGCTAGCCATTTCTTCTGCAAAGATAGTAGTAATATTGTTTTCTTTACAATATTTGATGAGTTCAGCCAATTGAGCCGCATTTGGTTCACCTTCGGCAAATACATCTTCTACACTATTTTGTTCTAACCCAAAGTCACGGCATAAGTACGCAAATGCTGCATGACCAGTAACGAAGTTTTTATGAGGAGCTTTAGCGAATTGATCTTCGTATTTTTTGATCATTGCATCTAATTTAGCAACATATTCATTATAGTTCTTTTCATAGTAATCTTTGTTTGCTGGGTCAGCTTTTACGAAAGCATCTTTAATATTTTTCACTTCGATTTTCACATTTTTCAAAGATAACCATGCATGAGGATCTTCTGCACCATGTTCTTTAATTTCTTCAGGATCAGTATTTTTGATAGCTTCTACGCCCTCTGTAGCTACAACAGTGATGAGTTTACTATTTTTAGCTGCATCAATCGCTTGTTGTGCCCAAGGTTCCATACCAAAACCGTTGTATACGAATACTTGAGCTGTTGCCAATTGTTTCATATTTTCAGGTTTCAACTCGAAATCATGTGGCTCTACGCCATCTGGAATAATAGTAGATACCTCTACCTTGTCACCACCAATAGCTTTTGCAAATTCAGCCATGGCATTAAAACTTGTTACCACTTGGATCTTCTTACCTGCTTGTTCCTTTGGTGCATCATTGCCACAGCCTGCAAATAAGGCAGCCATCATGATCCCTATCATTAACAAAACCAGCTTCTTGACCATCGTAGTCCTCCTTTGTGAAATCCTGATCGCTATGCTTTCATAGAATAGTAACCATTCTTTAGTTGCAGTTGCGACTCAGTTGCATTTGTAATATAGTTATAGTATAAACTTACTCAAGATTTTGTCAATTAGAAAAGTGGTTTTTATATGTTATCCATAGAACATCTTTATTTTTCCTACCAAGGTCAGCCACCTTATGTGTTGAATGACCTTAACTTACATATTCATAGCGGTGATTATATATCCATTGTTGGGGATAATGGGTGTGGTAAAAGTACCTTGCTACGCCTCATTTTAGGATTTCTTACACCTGTAAAAGGCTCTATCAAACGAGATACCAATAATATTCGCTACGTGTCTCAGAAGAATGATTTCTCCCATGCCGGATTTCCTATTACGGTAAAAGAAATCCTCGATTCCTACCGTAAATTGCTTAAGATTAAAGACAAACATGAAGTTGATCGCGTATTAGAGCTTACCAATATGACGGAGTTCAAAGACCGTTTAATCAGTAAACTATCAGGTGGTCAAGCGCAACGCGTATCTATCGCGCGTGCCCTCATCGGCAGTCCCGACCTTATCATACTCGATGAGCCATCAACTGGTATCGACCGAAAAAGCCAAGAAGGCATCTACGCCCTTTTGCGCGAGTTAAACCAAGTACACCATATTACAATCATCTCCGTAGAGCATAACCTTGAAATGGCCCTAGCCAATTCAACCAATATCTACCACATTGCAAATGGCCAAGGTCACCTTTGCTCTCCTGAGCAATACGCTAGTGAAATCATGCACAGCACGGGGCGCAATCCTATGGATCACGAAAACTGTGCTTGCTTTACAGATGTAACACCTCAAGCTCAGGCTCAGGCTCAGGCTCAGGCTCAGGCTCAGGCTCAGGCTCAGGCCGATGATATTACAACTAAGGAGGTGCACCATGTTTAGTTATGATTTCATGCAAAATGCCTTCTTCGTAGCCATCTGCATTTCTCTATTATGTCCATGTATTGGTATTTTCATGGTACTTCGCCGGTCTAGTATGATTGGCGACACCATGAGCCACGCATCGCTAGCAGGTATTACATTAGGCTTATTAACAAATACTAATCCTATCTTAGGGGCTTTCATCTTTACTGCTATTTGCGGTGCCCTCATCGAGTTCTTGCGGAAATACTTTTCCCACCATCTCGATTTGATCCTAACCATCATCTTGTCACTTAGTATTGGTACTGCTATTACGCTAATTAGTTCTGGCAAGTTGAAAGCTAACGCTAATGTGTTCTTCTTCGGCAGTATCTTAACCGTAAATACAACAGATATGATTAGCATTGCAGCATTAACTATTCTATCTGTTTTAACCTTATATTTCTTATATAACTCACTCCTCTACATCGCCTATGATGAAGAGGCAGCTCGTGTAGCCGGTGTTAAGGTTGATTTTATCAATTACATCTTTGCTATCTTGATGGCTGCAGCCGTATCCATTTCTATTAAAATCGTCGGTGTTCTCGTATTAAGTGCTATGATTGCCTTACCTGTAGCATCGGCATTACAACTAGAAAAAGGATTTAGGACCACATTACTCTGTTCTATTGGATTTAGTTTGCTAGCCATGGTCATCGGCCTATTCGGATCCTACTATCTCAACGTAGCTCCAGGTGGTTTTGTATCTCTCACATCGGTGGCAATTCTACTCGTAGTATTAGTTATCAAAAATATCAGAACTATCCTACGCCGTATGCAATTTAGCAAGTAACCAAAGATAATCATCAATATATAGGTAGCTATTCTATTAGTAAAATAAGGTAGCTATTCTGTGCAAAATAAATTATTTACCTATACAAGTGTATCGCAAGTTTAGTATTAAAACAGAATCGAAAGAGCGTTATGAATACAACAAATTGGCCTGAAGGCATAAAAAAGACCAAACAGCGCGAAGCCATTTGGTCCGTATTAACAACTACAGATAAACCCATTACTGCTATGGAAATCGCAGAGCGATTAGGTGATGGTAGCACCACATGGATGTCAACTATCTACCGTACCCTTGAATTATTAGAAACAAAAGATATTGTTACCCGTACAACACTCATGGGCAGCGATATGGCATATTATGAGATAACCCCTCATACGCATCGTCACTATGCAGTATGTACTAAATGTGGCGCCATGATTCCGCTCCACACCTGTCCTGTTGTAGAAATACCACAGGAACTAACAGATGCAGGCTTCACGGTGACAGAACATCATCTAGAAATTGCGGGGATCTGTAAAAACTGCAAGAATAAAGGCTTGTAAAAATCTATAAGTAAATGCAAGAAAAAGGACGTAACTTTAAGAGATACGTCCTTTTGTAATTTTATTATCTTTTGTATTAGCCTTAATTAGCTTTCACCATTACAACATCAATGGAGCAACTACAAAGCCAAGTGCTACTGAAATCGCGATGGCAAGTACACCAGGGATGAAGAACGGATGGTTAAATACAAGCTTACCGATTCGTGTTGAGCCGGTATCGTCCATTTGTACAGCCCCCAAAAGTGTTGGGTATGTAGGCAATACGAAGAGTGCAGATACGGCTGCGAAGGAAGCGATAATAATGTATACGGATCCTGGGTTCTCTGGCGTAATGCCGAGAGCTAGAATTACAGCTGGTACCAATGCTTGTGTAGTCGCCGCTTGGCTATACAACAATGTACTAGCAAAGAAGAATGCTACAGCTAATAGGAATGGATATGCTGTTACCAAGCTAGATGCAAGAGCTTTAATTTCAGGGATATGACCTTTTACAAAAGTATCGCCCAACCATGCTACGCCTAATACGCAGACACATGCGGATAAACCGGATTTAAATGTGCTTGTATTAACAAGTTGTGCTGTATCAATTTTACAGAAGAATGTAATAGCCGCTGCAATTACCATCATGAAACCAACGATGGCATCATTTCGACCAAAAATAACAGGTTTAATAAGACCAATGTTCTTGGAGATGGCAGTTGCATAGAATACGATACAAATAATACCAATCAAGAAAATCAATACAGAAGTTTTTGCACCTGGTTTCAAGTGGAAATCAGCACTCTTTTCACGAGGTGGAGCCACATGACCTGCTGCCAAACGTTCTTGGTAAACTGGATCGGAAGACAAATCATTATTTGCAAAGGTAGACATGATAAATGCCGTAATCATAACCGCTACGAATGTTGTAGAAATACAGATGGCAAGCAATGTTGGATAGTTTACACCATATGGTTCAAGGAAACCACTCATAGCAACTACTGCTGCAGATACTGGGCTCGCTGTAATACCAATTTGGCTTGCTACAACGGCGATGGATAATGGTACAGATGGCTTAATGTTTTCACTTTTCGCCACCTCTACGATTACTGGAATCATAGAGAATGCTGTATGACCTGTACCTGCCAATAGCGTTAAGAAGTACGTAACTGTTGGTGCTAAGTAGTTGATATGCTTAGGATTTTTACGCAAAATACCTTCTGCAATACGCACCAAATAATCGAGACCGCCAGCGAGTTGTAAAGCACAAATAGCAGCGATAGCAGACATGATGATGAGAATTACATCCCAAGGAATCTGCCCTGGGAACATTCCCATGCCGAGGCTTAACAACACTACACCAAGGCCGCCAGCGTAACCGATGCCCATACCACCTAGACGAACGCCGAGGAAGATGGCACCAAATAAAATAATAACTTGCATAATTACATAAATGTCCATACGATGACCTCCTTTATACATATATAGTATCATAGATATGCAAAAATATCATCGAATTTTCACAATGTATAGTCTATAGTTTAAAGACTTACCGAAACATTATACGCTAAACATATAAAAAGCTATATATGCCGCCGACTCTAGAACCGTAGAATCATGACATATATAGCTTTTACGTTTACCTTAAATCTTTATAAAATACTTAGACGTAAATTGTTATAGAATTATTGGGCGTAAATCTTCGAGGATTCCCTCTTCTTCTGTAGCGCGTTGGATACTTTCACCAACAATGCGAACCATATCCTCTAATTGCTCCACAGTGGACGCCAATGGCGGCATGAGGATCACCACATCACCGATTGGACGGCAGATGAGGCCTTGTTCACGAGCAAGGATAGCCACCTTAGCACCTACCGCATCATTTGGACGGTATGCTTCATGAGTAGCCACATCTTTTTCAAGTTCGATCCCTACGATGAGACCTCGTTGACGAACCTCTTTAACATGTTTCAAGTTTTCAATTGGCTTCAATGCATTGGTGAAAGCCTCAATTTTCTTAGGTAATCCTTCGATAACCTTTTCATCGCGGAATACTTTCAACGAAGCTAATGCAACGGCACAAGCCAAGGCATTACCTGTATAGGAGTGTCCATGGTAGAAGGTTTTCTTTTCTTCAAATGTGCCGAGGAAGGCATCGAATACACGTTGTGTAGTCAATGTGGCAGCGAGAGGCATATAACCGCCAGTAATGCCTTTAGACAAGGTCATAAAGTCTGGCGCCACACCTTCGTGTTCACAGGCAAAGAATTTACCAGTACGGCCAAAGCCTGTGGCTACTTCATCGACAATGAGGAATACATCATGTTTCGCCGTTAATTCACGAACCCGTTTCAAATAGCCATGAGGCATTACGAGCATGCCTGCTGCAGCTTGTACTAATGGTTCCATAACGAGAGCCGTGATTTCATCACCCTCTTCATTGAGGATGCGTTCTAGTTCAGCCAAAGATTCTTCAAAGGCTTTTTCTCGATCAGCTACGTCGCGATATACGCCAGGGCTTGGCAATGTCAAAGGTTTGAATAATAAATTATGGAATACTTGGTGGAATAATTGAATACCACCTACAGATACGGTGCCTAATGTATCCCCATGATAGCCCGCATTGAGGGCAATGAACTTAGTTTTCTTCGTTTGTCCCACAAGTTGGCGGTATTGGTAGGCCATCTTGATAGCCACTTCAATAGCCGTACTGCCATCATCGGATAAGAATACTTTATTTAAGCCTTCTGGCGCTAGCTCTACCAATTCTTTACACAACTGTGCAGATGGTGGGCTTACAAGACCAAGCAATGTACTATGGGCAATTTTATCCACTTGTTCCTTCAAGGCTTGGTTTAATACAGGATGATTGTGTCCATGAATGTTAACCCATAAGGAAGATACACCGTCATAATACTTTTTACCGTTCTCATCGATGAGGTATACCCCCTCACCACGTTCGATTACTACTGGTTCTTGTGCTAACCAATCTTGCATTTGTGTAAATGGATGCCATACAAACTCATGGTCCCACTGTGCTACTTGTGAAAGCTGTTTCTCTGCCATTTCGTCACCTCATACGTACAAATTCTACAAACTATAACTCTCAATACCTATAATACTCAATTACTATAACAGTCTATTACCATAAATAATTAGTCTAAATTAAATTACAATATCTAACTACTATATACCTAAAACTGTATTCCATACCTTCTTAGAATCCACAAAGGATCGAGCCCAACCAAGCTGAACCTTTTGAATATCTGGCCCTTGGTATGGCGGTACAACAGCTACTACAGGAATACCTGTGTATCGTTCCATATCCTCTACATTTGTTTTCAATAAGAATGGATCTACTGCCGTTGTATCATTTACGATGATAGCTTTCACCTCAATACCATGCATCTTCGCGTATTCACAAGTCAAAATCGCGCGGTTAATGGAGCCCAATCGTCCATCAGCTACAACGATGGCTGGTAATTTAATATCTTTCATTAAATCCGTGAATGTTTTATCGCCGTAAAGAGGTGTTGTAATACCACCAGCACCTTCTACAAAGGTTAGATCATAGCGATTAACAACATCTAATGTATGAGCTACTACACCATCATAATCGATTTCTATACCAGATAACTCTGCAGCAAGGCGGGGAGAAAAATCACCTGCGATAGCATACGGATTAACCTCATGACGACGAGATTCCGGAATGCCTGCAGAACGCATCAAATGCGTAGCATCCTTACTTTCAAGATCCACATTATAATTATCCTCATCCATCGTTACACATTCAGGAAAAGGTACCGCACTAGAGGACACTGGTTTAACCATACCAACCGCAAAACCATCATCTACAGCCATGGCCCCTAACAGCCCGGTCACAAACGTCTTGCCTACATCCGTATCTGTACCAATTATAGAAATACCTAACTGCTTCATACATGTCTCCTCTCAGCGATACTTAACGCCGCATAGGTTAACTAATTTATGTGAGTAAGTTTACAATCTAATTACAATATACAGCCAAACGGAATATATAGTCAACCTATTATTAGCGTTCAAGTTTACATTATTATGACTCTATGGGGCCCGGATACATTGCTACATTTTAATTAAAAAGCAGTGTCCCTAACCTCCGTGCTCCATAGTAAACTAAGTCGCGCTTCGCTTAGGAACACTGCTTTTTATAACATTATCTCCGTACTAGTCCCATAGAGTCATAGACCACACTTTGAATACGCTAATAATAGGTTGGCTATTTGAGGGAAAGAGAAAAGAGTGATGACTTTAGTCATCACTCTTTTTTACCTAAATGTAGTTATGTAGAGGGGCCCCATCGAGACCACCACTAAATCTCAATATAACGGAATTCGCCTGTATCAGGATCCATCATACCACCATAGAATCCCATTCCTTTCGGGAATAGTGGATGGTTACGCAAGAAGTTAACTGTATAGATTACATTGTCTTCGGAGATATGGAAACGATCCATCCAGTCAATAAGGCCTGGTTCGATCATGCGAATTGCATCTTCACTGATACCTTTTTCTTTCATAGATTCCATAAATGTTGTAGCGGAGAAATCAATCATGCCGCAGTTTTCATGGCCGATGACTAATACATCTTCGATTCCCATACCATAGGTAGCAACAAGCAAGCTTTGTACGATATTATCGATAGGTTGTGTTACGCTATTACCAGCTGTTTTAATGACGATAATTTCGCCACGATTAAAACCTAATGCATCTTCTAGCATGCATACTAAACGCGTATCCATACATGTTACAATGCCCATTTTCTTTGTAGGATGGCTTGTTAGTCCAGCCTTTGGTAATTCAGGATGGTTTTTCACATATTCTTTATTAGTTTCAATTATTTTTTTGATATCAATCATAAGGTACCTCATTTACATTTCTATCTATAAAATAGATTCTATTCATTATATACAATATATTCACTACAAAACAAGTGAAATTTATCACTCATAAAAATTTATTATAACTTATAACTTTCACAAGAAACCCATAAAACTAATATTAATTCTATATTTATAATTAATATTCATTTATTATATCTTCCATTCTTATATATTTATAAAAATGAATATACTGTATATTTCTTACATTAATGGTAGATTATAATTCCCCCAATGTGGTACTATTAAAACTATAGAAGAGAAACGCCACATGATACCACATATGACGTGAACTGTATGTACAGTAAGGAGGTTTTTATTATGGGTATCAATCAAAAAACGTTGCCAGGCATTCTGCTCTGCGCGGTCCTCGCTATTCCTTGTTGGCTATTAGGCCTAGAGTTTCACCTTATCGGTAGTCCAATCTTTGCTATCATCTTGGGTATAATTATTGGCTCCGTATTCACATCTTGGAAGCGCGAAAAAACTGGTGCCGGCATTGGATTTACATCTAAAAAGATTTTACAATGGGCCGTTATTTTATTGGGCTTTGGCTTAAACATTACACAGATTTTACATGTAGGTTGGATTTCATTACCTGTCATTATTTCAACCATCGCTACATCCTTAATCGTGTCCTATGTTATCTATCGCCTTACTCATATCGACTCTAATACAGCTGTGCTTATCGGCGTAGGCTCCTCCATCTGTGGTGGTTCTGCCATCGCTGCGGCTGCACCAGTCATCAAAGCAGAGGATCAAGATATTGCACAAGCTATCTCCGTTGTATTCTTCTTCAATGTAGTAGCAGCATTTGTATTTCCTCCATTCGGTGATGCTATCGGTCTTTCCAACATGGGCTTTGGCCTATTCGCTGGTACAGCCGTAAACGATACATCCTCTGTAACAGCTACAGCAGCCGTATGGGATAGTATGAAAGGTACTGGTACACAAGTACTAGAATATGCGACAATCGTTAAATTAACACGTACCCTCGCTATCATTCCTATCTGTTTAGGTTTAGCAAGTTACCAAGTATATAAAGCAAAACAAAATGCTGCTCAAACTGATGGCGGCAGTGTTAGCATCGCTAAAATCTTCCCTAAATTTGTATTATACTTTGTAATTTGTTCTCTCATTACAACAGCTTTATCCTATGCGAATGTAGATATTCAATTCTTGAGCGTATTCAAAACTATTTCTAAGTACTTTATTACAATGGCAATGGTTGCTATCGGTCTTAATACGAATATTGTAAAATTGATAAAATCCGGTGGTTCCGCTCTTGCATTAGGTGCTTGTTGTTGGGTTGCTATTACAGCAGTCAGCCTAGCTGCACAACATATGATTGGTTTATGGTAAGAAATATACATACCAATTTTAATATGATATAATTGTATATAGTTAGAATAGTAATAACCCCTCCAGTAATGGAGGGGTTTCGTGCTACTATTCACCTTATTAGTACTTTATCATACTATAGTTAGGAGGGTTAACATGTACTTCTTACAAGGACTTCTTGTCGGTCTCGCAACATTTGCCCCTGTTGGCATGCAAAACCTCTTTATCATTAATACAGCATTGGTACAACCCATACGTCGTATCATATTAACCCTTATCATACTGGCACTATTTGATATGAGTCTCAGTACGGCGGCCTTTTTTGGCATCGGTGCGATCCTTGAAATGTGGCCTCTTACTAAGCTTATCGTACTCCTCTTTGGGGGCTTACTGATTGTGTACATGGGCTTTAATATTTTCAGAACTGAACCAGATATACGCAATGTTAACACGCATATCCCTATTCGTAAGATTATCATATCTGCTATCGCTGTATCTTGGGGCAATCCTCAAGCAGTACTTGATGCAACTATGATGCTCGGTGCTTTTCAAGCTAATATCCCAGAAGAGAACATTTACCACTTCTTTGGCGGTTTTTTAGTTATGACACCAATTTGGTTTGGATCCTTAGCCGCTACCATGCATCTGTTAGCAAAAAAAATCAAAATCACCCATATGGCTTGGATCAACCGCTTCTGTGGCGCTGTCCTCGTCATTTATGGTATAAAATTGTTCATCGATGGGGTTACAATGCTTTTAGAATATATTTAATCAAAATATCTCCAATAGTATAATCCTTAAACAACAAAGCCGTTAGCATATGCTAACGGCTTTGTTATTGCAAATATCTGTTGTTATACAAATATCTTTTGTTATATAACGATGAATTTTGTTTTACTATAATTCATCTTCGTATATTAAAACTCTGATTATATTAAAACTCTGATAAAACTTGATTAAACATTTCTCTAAAGGCTTCTACATAGGTATTACTTTGATTTCGTTGAGATACAAAGTAGTAATTACGTTCCATGGATTTACCATGATTAGTCAATACCTTGCGCTCAATGCCAGGCATGGAGTCTGTTAAGTATTTAAAGCGATCTAATAACAGTAAGCCTTGTTGGCCTGCCACTAAATAGCGCGCTTCCTCTAATGTACGAGCATACGCAAAGGCTCCAGCATAGCCAATGGCCTTACGATAGTGCTCCTCCTCTCCTATCGTATACTTACCACGACATACTAGGATAAGAGGCAAATCATCAATCGTTTTAATTTCAACGCTGCCTTCCTTGGTATACCCTTGTGGCACCTCAATCACGGTTGTGGCCTTATCGATTAAATGACTTTCAAAATCATCAGATAAAATCTGCCACTGATCATTAAAAACCACATCTACACGGCGATCATCTAACATGCCATACAACTCTTCATGGCTGCCACTATACATACGGATATCTAGATTTTTATAGCGCTTCGCCATGCGAATGACCGTTTGCTGCATGGCCATTCCACTATAGCGGTTCAAATAACCAATCCGTAAACTGACACGTGCATCTGTGCCAATACGCATCGTTTCAACCTTTATTTCATGAAAACGTTCTAATAACTTCTTACCAGAGCGATATAGGTACTGACCAGCTGGTGTTAGCTGAAAGCTTCGTTTTTCACGCACCATTAATTCGACACCAAGACTTGTTTCAAGGGCTTTTATTTGTTGTGAAATAGCTGATTGAGACACATATTGCTCTGTCGCAGCTTGAGTAAAACTATTATTATCAACTACACACACAAAATACTCTAATTGTTTTAATAACATAACTATACACTCTCATCTCTCTTATAGTTAATGGTTCTACTCCACTAACCTACTTCACAACATATACCAACCCCTCATATTGGTATCTGCTACACACATAACGTTTATATTTATATATACAACTAAAACTATTACAATTACTATTACAATTACTATTACAATTACTATGATTATATTTCATTGAAAGTAGATTCGCTATGATGAACTACTTTCACGAGACACAACTAAATTACGGTATACAAACCAGGAAGCTACAAAGAATATAGCCGCTGTAGACCAGAATACAGCACCATAGCCAAAGGCACGTGCAATCACACCACTAATAACAGGCCCCAACACATTGCCCATCATAGCTACGCTAGATACAGCCCCGAAGACAATACCGCGTCGTTCAATAGGAACAGCCTTAGATATTAGTGTATTTGCAATTGGTGTAATAAAGCCCATAAAGAATCCTGCAATAGCACGGAATATACCAAGGCCCCATATGCTAGGCATTAAGTATTGCAAGATAAATAGGGACCCCACAGCCCATGTAGCGGTAAAGATAATCCGTGGCATCGTCAACCGTTGTGTAACCTTACTGATTGAAATAGATGCCAAGGCACTAAATAAACCAGCTCCAAAGATAATAATTCCTACAATAGTAGCAACAAATTCATCATTCACAGACATATAATGTTTGATATAAAGCGGTAAGATTGGACCAATGCCAGTAATACCAAAATTACACAAAAACTGCATCGCTACTAATAGGCGAACTCGGGGTATCATTAGAAATGATTTAATCAAAGAAATCTGTGATTCTTGAGCATCAACCTTGTGCTTAAACTGCAGATTAGGCATTAAGAAATAAATACCTAATAAGCAAATTCCAGTCAATCCAGAAAATACAAAGAATGGTGCCCTATAGCCTAATAGATCGGCCGCTAAGCCCCCCATAAGAGGTCCAAACACGAGCCCCATCACCATAGAGGCTTGATATAGCCCCATCGCCCATGGCACCTTTTCCTCAGGCGTTATGAGGACAATAATAGCTAAACCTATCGGTACATAGCCACCTACTACACCTTGCAAAATTCTTAGAACCAATAGCTGAGACGGGGTTTGTGTGAAAGCACAGGCCCCTACTGTAACCATTAAGGTAAATAAGATAAACATCATTACCTTACGTGGTCCCAGTTGATTTGCCTTGCGCGACCAATACGGTGCACTGAGCGCTACCATACAAGGCGTTACACCTGATACGATACCAGCCCACATAGCAGCTTCACCTGGATTATGTAAACCTAGCTCTATAAGAAATAACGGAAGGAATGATAGTACCCCTATAATCGTTATTCCCCCACCGATCTGTATAATACAGATCAGATAAATAATTCGTTTCCAAGAAGAATCCATAATGACCTTCTTTCTTAACTTTTAAAGTTATTATATACTCTATTTTATTAATAGACTGTATATTTTTAAGGATTTATAGAATATAAACCCATAATATTATTGTATCCTAAACAGAAAAAAAAGACCATCTCTTATCACATAAAGGATAGAGATGGTCTTTATACTATATGACTTTCAACCTCATCCAAAAGGTATGACAATCATACTATTTTTGTTTGAACATCCAGTAGATGTAATAGATAACAAGTGCATATGTTACTACATCAAATACTGGTAAGAATGGCACCATTTTAGATAAACGGCCAAAACCATGCACGTGAATATTTGCCGCAATGATGGCAATTAGATTTAAACGATGAATCCAGATTGCTTTTTTACGGGATACGGACTTTGCCATGTTGCCAACCCAAGGTGATAAGTACAACACTGCAAAGATAAGAGCAATAAACATCGCTACAAGGGAGATATATCCGCCCCAGAAACCTAAGAATGACTTTAGAGCTTTCAAGAAATATACATACCAATGGGCACATACGAGGATAACACTGACAACCCCTACAATGCGATGAATATCAAACATCTCTTTAGGATTATATCGTGTGATAAACCATTTTGGTTTTGTCGCAATGTATGTCAATACAAGCCATGCAACATACGGCACAAGGCCTAAATGAACCTTCCAGTTACCAAATGGTCTACCACCTGTTACATAACCATATTCAACCATACCCATAAATATTAAAGATAAAACTGCAATCCAAATTAAAATATGATATTTACTTTTAAACTGCTTTTTTACTACTTCTGCCATATAAACCTCACTAATTATTATACGAACTACTAGTATATAGCTAGTTGGTCTAATGTAGCATGCTAAACAATTTCAATCCACATAGCATTCTACTTAGAACTAATCATTGATTAACTATCAGCCTAATCGTAAGCATCAAAATTAGAATTTGAAGTTAAGGTCTGCACGGTAGTAATCATTTACACGATTGCCGTCTTGTGTTTTAGCATTAAAGCCATAGTATGCATTAATACCAATATTTTTCTCTGGTGCATAAGATGCACCTAATTGCCATGCTTTATAACCTTCATACCGTGTTTTCTTTAATAAATCATTAGATTCATATTTTTGCGTTTTAAATACAGGTGCATTTTTAGCTTGATCAAAGTAATCTAAGCGGATAATCCAAGAGTTCTTCTTGTTAATTTTATAATCGCCCCATTTAATGCCTACGTTCCAAATATCAGAATCACTTAAGCCAGATGCTTTTACCCATTCGCCATCAATACCGAATTTACCAACATTGTATTTAGCATTAAAACCATATACATTATCGAATTCGTTATTTTTTTTGCCATTACCCATACGTACATTCGTTGTACCAACATGAGCAAACATACCGCCAAAGCTAAAGCGATCATTAACAGCTACATTAGCATTGATAAGACCTACATCACCATTATCAGCTTTACTAGTCTTAGCAAAACGGCCTGCTGTCATGTAACCATAAGCGCCATTTAATGTAACTTTATCACCAAGCTTAGCTGTAGCGCCTACCCCATCAAAGTTAGAGCTATAAATCAAGCCGCCACCAAATTTTTGAGTATAACGACCAGCATCAACGACTACATTTTTACCAAATTTGTGCTCTACATATGCCAAATCCCAGTTAGCTTGAGCTTCTTTAGAACTATCACCTAACTCAATAGAGCCTGTTGTAATACGTGCTTTAACAGATGTATTTTTATTAACCTTTGCATCTAGGCCTAAACGTACACGGGCTGTAACTTTATCTTCGTAATCATAACCATCGATCCCCTCTCTTCCGATGTAGTTGATACGAGCATCACCAGTAACCTTTACATTGCCTACGCGGTCTTCCAATTTAGCTACACGCACACCAAGTGTATTCAATTCATTGGAAAACTCATCGGCCAAGCGATTCAACATAGCTTGTTGTTCTGCATTAGCACGGTCTTGATTAGCCATGCCTTTCGCAATCATTTGAGCCATTTCGTAACGAGTAATGTTATTTTGACCTTTGAAAGTACCATCTGGATAACCATTAATAATTCCAGCTGTAGCCAATTGATCTACAGCTTGGTAAGCCCAGCTATCGGACGGAACATCAGAAAATGGATTAACAGCAAAAGCTGTAGCCACACCTAACACAGCTGTCACTGCAAAAGCACTAGTCATTTTACGTTTCAACATAATAAACCTCACACACTAAAAATAAGAAAATATAAAATAAGTAGATAATGAATATATAAAGTTAATTATCATTATCATATATAACATTAAAATAATAACAACTTTCATTAATGAAGTAAATAGAGAATGTATATCAATCTCACAATTATATATGCCTTTAATTAATAATACGCCCTATTAAATTTCTTAAATCATAAAAATATAACGAAAAAATCCCTTCTGTATAAAACAGAAGGGATTGATATGTATCTTATTATTTCTTTTTAAACATCAAGTAGATGCAGTAGATAACAAGACCGTACGTGATAATATCAAATACTTGTACAAAGGGCACCATTTTGGAAATGCGATTAAACCCATGAATATGGATATCTGCAGCTACTAATGCAACTAAGTTGAAACGGTGCAACCAAACACCAATATTACGGCTAGATGCAGTTACTTTTCTAAGTTTTGGCGTTAAGAATGCAAGGCCAGAGATTGTACCAATACCGAAGGAAGTAAGGGCTACATAGCCACCCCACCAACCAAGGACGGATTTAGCAGCTTTACCAAAATAGAAATATAAATGGAATGTGATAACAGCAACAGATGCAATACCTAATGCACGGTGAACCTTGAACATTTCACCTAAATTATAACGACTTGTAAACCATTTAGGGCGCGTTGCTAAGTAAGTCATAACAATCCATGTACACCAAGGTACAAGGCCAGTGTATACTTTATAGTTACCAAAAGCACGACCACCTACAATATAGCCCCACTCTAGTAAACCGATCATAATTAAAGAAAATACACCGATCCATATAAAGATATGGTAAATACTCTTGTATTGTTTTGTTTCGACTTGATTCATCTAAAACCTCTCTAAAATAATACCTATGGATAACAATCTATCTAAGACATTTTATCATTTAAATCGAAATTTGTAGATTACTTTTATTAGATACGTAGCATTCATTATAAGAATAATTCTAATTTAGTCTTTTTATTCTAACTATATAAACAACTGCAAAGTATTTCGGTATAAATAGATTACTCAATCAGAAACAATATTATGTTATCTAAACTACTTTATCCAAAATTAGCAAACAAAAGCCCCTTGTATTGATTAGCATACACTAATACCAATACAAGGGGCTACAGATCAATTTATCGCACTATATAAAGGCATACAAATCAATCATCATCCTAATTATTTTTCGTCTCGTTTACGATATACAATGAACGGACGTGTTAAGTAGTTGAGTGGAACACTCAAGCAGTGTACCAAACGGCTGAATGGGAAGATAATAGCTACCACCATCCACGCTAACATATGGAATTTAAACATGAATGGTACCCCTTCCATCAAGGATGGATCCGGCATAAAGGATAGCAAGCTACGGAACCAAGGGCCGATAGATACGCGGTAATCAAAGAAACCGGATGCATTAAGCAATGTACCAGCCATACCACTGAAAATAGCTAATGTTAAGAACAAATATAACCATTTATCAAGGCCAGATGTGTTAACTTTCATAGCAGGCACAGTAAAGCGGCGTTTCATCAAGAGCAAGAAGCCTACGATGAAGATGATACCAGCTACAGCACCCATGTATAACGCACCTTCATGATACAGATGGTCATTAATACCAATAGCAGCAGTCCAAGTTTTAGGAATTAATACACCTACAACGTGACCGCCGATAACGCAGAGCAAGCCAAAGTGGAACAATGGATTGGCAATGCGCAATTGTTTTTTCTCTAAAAATTCACTCGATTTTGTAGTCCAGTTTCTTTCAAAGTAGAAGAAACGAACCAAAGTACCTACGATTAAGAAGGTGAAAGCGATGTAAGGCAAAG
>CABSJL010000004.1 GCA_902478055.1 uncultured Veillonella sp.
TAGACTATCTCATTTCAAAAACTTATAAAAATTTTTGATAACCTAATCATTTTTCCTTAAAGAAAAGCCTCACACTTGTGCGATTTTTCTTATAGCTTTACTTATAATTATAGAGAGCATTGCCCCGTATGTCTAAACCTTATTATGCATAATTAATTTCGATGATTTTAATTGATACTCTATATCATTTCATATTTTTGTAGATGAATCTTGAACATTCTGATTATATTAAATGGAAATTCTATTTATTTTTATGTATATCATTTATATTGATTCGGTTCCGAATTTTTTACTTTATAGATAACCATATGAGACCAATAAATACTATGTTTTACCGACTATACCACCCCAATAAGGTCATTTATTGTTATCAAAATTTTTAAATTCCTACTAAAAACACACGGAATTTAAACGGCTTATATAGATTAAAACCTCTCGATTTTAGTATACTTTTCACTTTTGATAACCATTATCATAAGTTTTTATTGTGATTTTCCTTACATCTTTCAAAATCAGTAAAATCGCTCTTATCTATGCATAAATAGCAATCTTCGATATACTTCATTTTACGAAATCTAATTACACTAGGCAAAACTTATATAGGGGTGCTTACATGCTATATATAATATGAATATATAGGGTTTTACCATTTATTACATTCATTTTTCACTCATTCCGTTTGTATAAGGTATGATAATAGATAAATTAGTTATATAATATAACTTAAATATGTTAATATTAATTTAATTACTAATGTGTTGCAGCTTTCACAAAATGGGATCTGATTAGTAATTAAGTTGTATTAAGAGAGAGTTATATAATTTAATCATACATAAGGAGAACAAACATATGAAGATTTTACTTGTAGAAGACGAAGAAATGCTGAATGGTATTACGGCCAAATATTTGCGTGCTGAAAATATGACTGTCGATACATGTTTCAACGGTCAACAAGCTATCGATTATGTAAATACATCTAGTTATGATGTCATCGTTATGGATATCATGATGCCTGTATTGGATGGCATTAGCGCATTGGCTCAAATGCGTAACGAAGGTAATACAACACCTGTTTTATTATTAACGGCGAAGGATTCCTTACAAGATAAGGTTACAGGTCTCAATACAGGTGCCGATGATTACCTTGTAAAACCGTTTGATCTTGAAGAATTAACAGCTCGTATCTATGCGTTAGCACGTCGTAACGCACGTCATGCACAAAATGATATCAAAGTTGGTCCTTTGACAATCAACGTTCCGCAACGTACGGTAAAGCGCGATGGCGAAGCGATTACATTGACAGCTAAAGAATTTGATTTATTGTATTATTTAGCAAGCAACGAAAATATCGTTTTGTCCCGTCAACAAATTCTAGATCATGTTTGGGAATACGATTATGAAAGCTACTCTAATCTAATTGATGTATATATTAAGGATTTACGTAAAAAGATTGACACGGATGAAAATGTGAAATTGATTCAAACCGTTCGTGGAGTAGGATATGTCCTCAAAACAGAAAACTAAGGAACAAGGTCACGACCTTAATTCTATGTCCGGTGCATTTAAGCACCTGTGGAATCGCATACCACTAACCTTTAAAATCATGTTGTGGTATACGTTGTTTCTGATTACCCTTCTAATTTCCATGTCCATTTTCTACTATAACTATATGGGCACGGCACGCAGCACGGAAATCAGAGATCGATTACAACAACAAACGCTCATCATGTCTACGGACATTCGCAAGTTTAAGCCTTATGAAGATGGCACATTCTATCTCGTTTACACACAAGATGGATTAATTACGAAAGGCTATTTACCGGATGGATTCCCAAATCAATCGAATTTATCGCTTGGACAGGTTGGTGAAATCGAAGCCAATGGTATGACATTTTACTATTACGATGTTCCTATCAATGCACCGAATTACCGAGGTTTCTTACGGGCTATTACGAGCCAAAAGATTACGGATAAAAACGGAGATATCCTATACGCCTTATTGCTTGTCAATTTGGTGGCGTTGCTCATCTCTTCTATCGGTGGTTATCTATTCATAAAACAAGGTCTAAAACCGTTGCGTAAACTGACTCACACAGCAAAGGTTATCGGTAAAAACAACGACTTGAGTCGTCGTATTGAATTGCCGGAAATCGCGAAGGATGAGGTCTATGAGTTGACGACCACATTCAACCGCATGTTATCCGGCCTCGAAGATTCATCCAATCGGGAAAAGCAATTCAGTTCTGACGTATCTCATGAATTGCGTACACCGATTGCCGTTATCCAAGCTGAAAGTGAGTACGCCATCAAATATGCGCGAACACCAGAGGAAATGCAAGAAGGCTTGACCCATATTTTAGAGCAAGCAAAATTCATGTCATCCCTGGTAGCGCAATTATTGGATGTAGCACGGTTAGAAAATAACTATGAAATGAATGTAGCCCCTGTGGATGTAAGTACCATGTTAAGAAACATGATACATGATTACACTCGACTTTGTGCGGAAAAGCATATCATCATCAATGCTGATATTGATAGTGATTTAATCATTACGGGTCACGAAGTATCCTTGCGTCGTGCCGTAACGAATCTTATCGACAATGCTATTAAATTTACAAAGTCGACCATCAATATCACGGCTAAGCGCAATAATCTATATTTGATTATTGAGGTTACCGATAACGGGATTGGCATCGAGCCAGATAATCTATCACAAATCTTCAATCGTATGTATCAAACAGAGCAATCACGAAATAAAAAATCTAATCACGGTATAGGCTTAGGCCTCTATTTCGTAGACAAGGTTGTTCATTTACATCATGGTACAATCACGGCAAAGAGTGAGCTAGGTGTATTTACTACCTTCTCCATTACCCTTCCTCTATCGGAAGCATTAATAGAATAATGTAATACGTTGTACATAAAAACACCCCTCTATATGACAAGTCTCAACTACGAGAAGCACTCGTCATATAGAAGGGTGTTTTATTTTCGTATATGTAAATACTGTAATTTACTTGTAAACTAGACAAGGTATTTAACCGAGTAAAGCTAATAATGGTACATAGACATACTCAAGAAAACTCCATACCACAAGGCCAGCTACGGCACCTACAATGGCACCATTAATACGAATCCAGCTGAGGTCATCCTCTACCTTAGACTCGATAAAGTAGATAAATTTATCGGTGCTAAGTCCGCCTAATACTTGGCGTATGATGGTTTCGATGAGATCATACCCTTGTTCTAGCACATATCGTGCAATATCGTGGAGGGTAGTTTCAATGCGATTGCGAAGATCTTCAGATTGACCATATACATTCCAAAGTTCAAGGGCGATATTTACAAGAACTTGAGCTGGCGTTTCGCCATTTTCATCGCCTTCAACAAGTAACTCCTCAACGTATGGACATAAATGGTTCTCGATGATAGATTCCCAATCTTGTTCTCGTATCCAACGTTCCCAAGCCTCATCGAGAGCATCGCAGACCACATGATTTTCCTCTATGTGGCGAATCGGATCTACCCACTGACGAAGCCATGCTGTCCGCTCAGGACTATTAGGGCGTTTCCAGTTTTCCAACATAGCATACGCCTCTGTTACAATGGCTTCTGCCATCTCACGATAATTAACAACATCAGTGGCCTCGGACAAGGAAATCAAGAAATCAGAAAGGAAGCCCTTTCGTTTTTTCTTATGTGCTTCCTCTGCAACTACGGCCGTAAGCCAGGTGACCATAGCAGGATGGTTAATACGCTCTTGAATCACATTCAAGACCTGTACAACCATGCCTTCATAGCGATTGTGTTCACATAAATCAAGTAATACATGCTTTAACACAGGTACGAGGGAATGTTTTTCTAACAATGCACGAATGCGCTTAGCCCCCCACTGTGCCCATTCCTCAGTTGTTTGAGATTTCCATAACAAATGTAATCCCTGATGAATGACAAGGCGTGCGGCCCGCTGTCCCTCTGGAGATAGTAGGAATTTTTCAAATAAAGGTACGAATTGTACCTTGCCTAATAGCACTTGGCAACGATCTCGCGTTAGCATCTTCGTTTCCACCAGCTTAATTACACCATTGATCAGGCGTTCCTTATTGCGAGGAATCAAAGCCGTATGATACGGAAATCCTAAAGGTTTACGGAATAATGCAGTCACGGCAAACCAGTCCGCTACACTACCGATAAGAGCAGATTGTACCGCCCAATAGAGCGGCTGGTACCAGCTTTTATCATCAAAGAAAAACTGGCCTACAAAAACAAAACAGTAGAGCACGAACATCAAGCCAAAGATCCCATTGGCTCGCTGTTTCAAGGTAAGCGATTTAATATATCGTATCATCCGATCACCCCCTTAATGAGGAGGGTAACGCCGTAGAACAGCCCGCCGAGGACGGCCCCTACAAGTGAGCCATTGATACGAACCATTTGTAAATCATAATACATTTTACCGCGTATAATATGCGTAATCTCGTCCGGTGAATAACGAGATAGTTCTTCGCCCACTACACGATCGATGAGAGGGTTCAATTTTTGTAGCCATGGAATGCTACGCAACAAGAAGAATCGTTCAAACGGCGCTTGTTTCTCAGGATTTAGAAGTATTTCACTGCCGAGCACGTTAAATCGTTCGAGCACAATATCCATGAGGCGCACCCAATCGAGCGTATCCCCATCGATGAGCTTGCCTTCCCATTCTTCGAGGACCATTTTAACCCATTGGTCCTTATGTTCTTCGATGAAAGCCTGCCATTCCTCATTAGTTTCCAAATTATTGAAAAATCTGATAGCCTGCCCCCATATATAGCGTCCCAATGGCGAATCGATATCTTCATTGTCTTGTAAAAACTGAACTGCTTTTTTCTGTACCGTATCAACTAATCGTTCAGGTGAAAGCCCATCACCACCAAAGGCAATGGCTAGCTCACGCATGAATGAATCCTTAGTATAGGTTTTCATAATGTCTAGCATGACGCGATACAAATATGGATACACCTGATTTGACGCGATAACACGCTGACAAGTTCGATTAAAATAAAGCCAAAACACGCTAGCCGTATGGCGTTCCAGCATGCAACGACCGAATAGAATAACGAGAGGTGTGGCCTTCCAATTGGATACCCCTTTATAAACAGCCTTATTAATCTCCTTACGCATCGGCTCAATATCCATATGTGATAATACCTGATTGCCAACGCCGTATAAGAGTTCTCTCATCTGTTTTTGCCCTACATCACTCATGCCATATTCGATGATACGCACCATAACGCGTTCTCGTTTGATGGCATAGTACATTTGTGGCACCCGAAGTAATTCTTCGCTGAGCATGGTCCGGCCAATCTGTATTAACCGTTCTTTACTACGTGGCAAGATAGCCGTTTTGAAAGGAATACCTAAAGGCTTTGTAAAAAGCGCTGTCACTGCATACCAATCCGCCAAACCGCCAATCATCGCGGCCCCCGAAACGTGCATGATAAACGCCCACAGTGCATCGTGCCTATGAGGGTATGAAATTAAAAATATGATAGCCATGACAATCAACAGTGTGGTTGCCACTGGTTTAGTTTTCATCATCACTTGATCCTAACTTACTCAATTACGTATATAGACTCTCCCCATACAACGTAGTGACCACATAGGTCACGAACTTTCATGAACTACAACTTGTGAAAGTATATTTAGAATGTGCATTCATCGCCATCTTTTTGAGGCTCCCATACAGGAACATCGCCAAAGAGAGCTTTAAAATACACGGATGGCGTCCATAGTGGACCATTTAGATGCATAGGAATAAACGCCTTTTTCACCTGCACGCGGCGTAAGAATTCAATAGCCCCCCATTCCATGGCATCTTCTAAACGATTATCTACAGGGAACATCGCCACATCTACGGATAGACCGTCTAGTTCCTTAAATTCACGCCAAGCCATGCGTTTTGCATCTGCATTATTCTCCGGCGTATCGCCAAGCCAATGCCACCAGTTAAGGTCACCCGCATGGAACAAGGAGTCAGAGTCGATATTTGCAGTATCCGTTTTTACATAGAAAGAACCGCCTTCGTCGGTGCTACCGTACATATGAATCCCTACATCATCGAGATTTGCATCTTGGCCAGGTCGCATGGTAATACATTTTCTTACCTTACCCTCTAATGGCACATCTTGATGGCAAATATAACGCGTTTGAGGACCATCAAACTCCGTAATAGACGGATTAAAATGATCTGCATGGCTGTGACTAATAAAAAACCACAATTCACGGCCACGCTTTGCCAATTGCCAAACAATATTGTTTGGATCCTTATAATAATCAAACACATAGCAGCGCTTGCCATCATCTACGAGGAAGCCGCTGTGTGCGAGAAATGTTACATCTAACATCGTTATCAATACCTCTATATTACTGAGAATTTATATCATTCGTATTCTTTATTATACCATATTTTTCTATATACGTTTGTGTAAAGGAAGGCCCTATTTCCAAAAAGCCTCCACCGGCCGGGTCTGTCCCTACGGGACAGGGCCAAAGTCGTTTTTTGAAAACAGGGCCTTCCTCCTCTCAGTATATTAAAGACATTTAGGTATAATAAAGAATACAAACTAATTTTAAGGGGAAAAGTCGTTTTGGCAGAGCACTCTTTACCTCAACTCAGTATATTAGAGACATTTAGGTATAATAAAGAATACGAATCAGTTTACGTGAAACAGGGATAAGAAATGCCGCTGGCATTTCTTATATGCGGCCAGCGGCTTTCATGTAGTCGATATATTGGTTGCCCCATGTTTCAAGGGATGCTAGAACAGTCTTAAACCCCGCTCCCACTTCGGTAAGGCTATATTCAACCTTTGGTGGAATGGTGCCGTATACTTCCCGATGTACAAGGCCATCATCCTCTAATTGGCGTAACGCTCTAGTGAGTGTGGCTTGCGTAATTGGATACAAACGGCGCTCTAACTCACGGAAGCGCACAGGACCTTCAGATAATTCATGCATAATCAACAAAGACCATTTGCCGGCTAATAACTTTTGACTCGTTGCAAAAGGACATCGGCCCACTAAATCATGAACATTTACGAGTTGCTCTGCCATTGTAATCCTCCTGTTCTGTTTATATTACGTTATTCAAATCATATCACAAATTTATCGTATTGCAATCATTTTATAGTATCATTTTTTAGGGTACAAAGCTTTTTGAAATTTTTTCAATTAGTATTCAACACTGATTCTCTATACACGAAAGAACCGCTAGTAAAAACTAGCGGTTCTTTCGGTATCTTATTTCATATTTACTATATTAGTAATACAGTCTTTTACGCTACATAGTTCCTGAACAAAAGTTTCTATGTTAGCGGATTTTATCAGATGTTATCCCAATAATGTTTTCACATCATAGTTAAATTTAGCGGTTGTTTCAGCAGCTGTTTTCTGCCATTCTGTAGGTGCTGTGCCGTCTTTCTCAAGGAAGAATCCAGAGTCAAGGTAGCGAATGATGATATAGTTAGAATCCTTTTGATCAAACCAGTTACCACGACTGAAGTCGATACCATGACCTGTGTTACGTGTTACGATAGCTTCTAATAATGGCAACGTAATGGCATTCAAGGTGATTTTCATATCACATTTGTCGAAAATCTTTTTGAAGAAGGAACTAGGTTTTTCTTCTTTATAGACTAACAATTTACTAATTGTACCATTAGATGCACATATTACGCGGCGAATTTCATTAATAGGGATATCAATCTTACCATTTGAGATAACACCATTTTTAATGGTGATTTCTCGTTTCCCCATGTAGGAGTAATCAAGTGGCAATTGAAGGGTATCTAAATTTGCAGGGAATTCCGCTGTCAATTTATGGCGAGCAAAGGCAGCAATGATTGCTTTTGTTTCGCGGATATTGTGACCAGCATTAGATTCTGTACGGTCCGTATCTAAATCTTGGCCTTTTATATTTTTCCAATTATGGTCTCTAAACATAATCGTATATTTACTATTTGAATTTAGATATCTTGTAAGATATAGCTCATTTACATCTTCAAAATCAATGTCAGTTATAACCTTTCCATTTGCATCTTTGCAAAGTACACCATTGTAACTAATAGTTAATGTACGACCTTTATCTTCAAATGTAACAGGATTTGTGTCGAATACAGAAATCATGGTTCTCTCCTTCTATACTTTCACAAGTATGATGATTACTATACACAAAATATATTGTTAATTTCATTATATACTAACCAGAATTGAAACACAAAAAGCTGGCTCATAGAGCCAGCTTTCAGCATATCAAAACATATACAACATATGTTTATATATGAAGTTATGCAGCTATTAGATGCTTTCAACAGCAGCGATAGCAGCAACGTCTACAACGTCTTGAGCAGAGCAGCCACGGGAAAGGTCATGAACTGGTTTAGCCAAACCTTGAATCAATGGGCCAAGAGCGTCAGCGCCGGAGAAGCGTTGTACCAATTTGTAACCAATGTTAGCAGCTTGAAGATCAGGGAAGATCAAGATGTTAGCTTTACCAGCTACGTTGGAGCCAGGAGCTTTCTTTTCTGCTACGGAAGGAACGATGGAAGCGTCCAATTGTAATTCGCCGTCGAATTTGAAGTCAACGTTGCGTTCTTTCAAGATGTTAACAGCTTCAACCACTTTGTCTACTTCTGGAGTGGAAGCGGAACCTTTAGTGGAGAAGGATAACATGGATACGCGAGGGTCAGCCATGCCAACAACTTTGCGAGCTTTTTCTACAGTGGATTCTGCGATATCAGCCAATTGTTCGCTAGTTGGGTTAGGCAATACGCCGCAGTCGGAGAATACGAGCATACCGTCGTCGCCATATTCTTTTTTGCTTGTGAACATGAACATGGAAGAAGATACAGTTTTAAGACCTGGTTTAGTACCTACAACTTGTAATGCAGCGCGCAATACGTTTGCAGTTGGGCAACCGGAACCAGCAACCATGCCATCTACTGCGCCAAGACGAACGAGCATAGCGCCGAAGAATAAGCAGTCACCTTTCATAGTTGCGTCAGCTTTTTCAGGAGTCATACCTTTTTTAGCGCGCAATTCTACGAATGTATCAACCATTTCTTGGTAACGATCGTAGTTAGCTGGATCGATGATTTCAGCACCTTCGATGGACACGTCAACAGCTTTAGCAGCTTCAGCGATTTCTGCAGGGTTACCAACGAGTACAGGTGTTACGAAACCTTCTTTCAAAATGATTTCAGTTGCTTTCAATACGCGTTCATCTTTGTATTCTGGCAACACGATTTTTTTACCTAATGGTTTTACTTGGTCTTTTAATTTTTGAATTAAATCCACGATTTTTGCCTCCTTAACATTGGCTTATGCCATATCAATACTATTATTATAGCAATTTAATAGCTCTCTAACAACCATTCTAAAACATTTCGTTGTTGAATTCCGTCATAATTTGCATTTTTATTTAATTCATCCAATGTAAGTAAAAACTTTGGATATTGGTCTTGTACAGCCTTAAGAGGTGCAAGCTCACGATTTAGCGTATTAGGATCTAACACAGTTTCGCTTACCTGATAGTATTCTGTAACACCCGCTTTTTGTGCAACAAAGTCAATTTCACCCTTAGCTAATTGGCCTACATATACAGTATATCCACGACGAATGAGTTCAAGAAAAACGATATTTTCTAAAATATGTCCTGTATCACGACTCGCGTTGCCAACTAATAGATTACGTAATGTTGCATCCACACAGTAGTACTTTGCATTTATGCGCAATAATTCTTTACCGCGCACATCATAACGATTAACTTTATATAGCAACAAGCTATCTTGCAAGCCTTGTAAATATCGTTCTACCGTTTTATTATCTATTTTTCTACCGGCGCTAACGAGCGAATTTGCAATCTTATTGGGTGAAAGCAAACTACCTATATTAGACATAATATATCTCACAATATCTTGTAAGATTGTAACATCACTAATCTTCAATCGAGCCACAACATCATGTAATAATAAGGTATTGTATAGGCCTCGTAGATATTCTTGTATATCAAAATCTTCGCCCCCTAATTGTTGCGTATAAGGGAATGAGCTTTCACGAAGATAGGACTCATAGGCAGGAATTAAAGAGTACTGATTACCATCGTATTTGCTATAGTAAAACTCACTAAAGGATAGTGGTAACATCTGAATTTCCACATACCGTCCAGTTAGTAATGTAGCGATATCGGATGACATAAAGTATGCATTGGATCCCGTAATATATAAATCTGTATTTTCTTTTACAAACAAGCTATCTACGACGCGATGAAACTGATCAACGTGCTGAATTTCATCAAGGAAAATATAGTTCATTTCATCAGGCTGCATACGCTCTAAAATATATTGATACAGAGCATGATAATCTCGTAAATGCTCATATTCTAGTTCTTCAAAGTTAATGGATATTATCTGTTTAGGTTTAACGCCTTCCGATAACAGCTCATCCTTAAATAGCCTAAATAACGTAGATTTCCCACAACGACGTATACCAGAGACAACCTTAACAATAGGCCGATTCCGATTACGTCGTAAAAAATCTAGATATCCTTGGCGCTGAATTAATTTCATAAGGGCCTCCTCATCTATGTACGTTCTCATAGATGGAACCCTCTTATTAGTATTGTCAAATATCATATCGACTACCTAATAACTCTGGATTCCATTCCAACTTTATATTAATTTTATCATAAAATTGGATTTCATTCCAAAGTTTTGCTATTTAGTATTCAAATATGGATTCTATTCCAATGTTTTATACAAAGAACATTCTATACTATCAGTATCATTCTTTTACCTAAAAACAGGGTCTCCTTATGTTGAATAACCACCACATAAAACAGTACAATACTAGTAATAGAAATACTGTATTACTTCGAAAATACTGTTTACCTCACTAGTTTATATGTAATATGGGAGGACTCATGGCCAACACAGACACAACAATCAATGCAGTTATCAATCCTCAAATCAATGATGCCCCCATCGATATAGAGAAAACCATCAAAGCCTTAGAACGCAACAACTTCGTGGTCCATTATTTTGAAACAGGCGCTGACGCAGTGGCCTATTTACAGTCTCGCATTCAACATAAACGAGTAGCTATCGGTGATTCACGCACCTTATTGGAACTCAAGGTTCATGATGCTTTGTCCCAGGTCAACGATGACATAACAGATATTCAGCGACCTCTTCCTGGTGAAAGTTTCCGCGATACAGCGCTACGCACAATGGGGCGCGATGTATTTTTAACCTCTGTTAACGCCTTAGCGCAAACGGGTGAAATGGTCAACATCGATGGTACTGGCAACCGTGTAGCGGCCTCTCTATTCGGATCACAAGAGGTCTTTTTCGTACTAGGACGTAACAAAATTACGCCTGACTTGGCCTCTGCCATCTACCGGGCGCGCAATGTGGCGGCACCACTGAACAGCAAAAAAAATAAAAAAAGTTCCCTCAATCCTTGTGCCAAGCTAGAAGAAAAATGCTACGACTGTAGTTCGCCTGACAGGATTTGTAATGCCTTAACGATCTATTACAAGAAAATGCGAAACATGCAAACCATGGAGGTTATTATCATCAACGTGGATTTAGGATTTTAATGAAATTCTATATGTCGATGTTCTATGCCGTGAAAGTCGATAAAGCCTAAGTCAGGGCCTCCAAAAAATGTATCTAAGGGCATATTATCAAAGCCATTGACTATCCTACACAGCGTAGATATACGAGGGTCTATATTCCCCTTTTCCAGTCCGCTAATATAGGACTGCAACAATCCCGTTCGCTTAGCTAACTCTTGTTGAGTTATATGATAGTGGCGGCGCCATAAGAGAATGAGAACGCCTAAGTGTTGGATAGCCTTTTCTGACTGTGTTTCACTACATACGATATCATACGTCATAGAAACCTCACTTTCTATACTATCCTTAATAACAACTCTTTGCCTCCACAATACGGCAACCAATTAAGAGGGGCCATAGCAACTTGAATTGTGATGACATATAATAGAAAATCCCTTGCGATACATTCATATCGCAAGGGATTTTTATTCATATTATGTTATAAAATTATGATTAAACATACATACATGTATATTCTTGTACATAAAAGTCTTATTTATTCTCTTCTGCAATAGCCATAGCACGTTTGATTTCCATGTATTTAACCATGCCATCAACGGCTTTTTTAGCTTCGCGCATAGCAAGAACTACAGTGGCTGGTTTATGTACTACGTCACCACCGGCGAATACACCTTCACGGCTTGTCATGCCGTATGGTTCTTCGGATGTAAGAATATAACCTTTTTCATCAACACGGAGGTTATTGCCTTCACCAACGAGGCGTGCATTAGGTTTATGACCAGCAGCGATGATGATTTTATCTACAGGCATAACTTGGTATTTACCTGTACCATGGATACCAGCACCATCTTCATTAAGGGCCATCACTTCGTATTTAAAGCCTTCTACCTTATCTGTACCTTCTACGCCCACTGGAGATGCGAACCATTGGAATTGAACACCTTCAGCACGCGCTTCTTCGTATTCGGATAATAATGCAGGCATTTGCTCTTGGCTACGACGATAGGCTACGGTAACGGATTCACAGCCTAAACGTACACATGTACGAGCCGCATCCATCGCTACGTTACCACCGCCAATGATAACAACGCGGTCTCCTTTTTTCACAGGAATCGCTTTTTCTTCAAGCTCACCATTCTCTACAAGTTGTACATTAGTTAAGAGGTACATCGCTTGGAATACGCCTGTAATTTGATCATTTTCCATGCGCACTTCTTGAGGAATATGCGTACCAGTACCGATGAAGATAGTATCAAATCCTTCGGCGAATAAATCATCTAGGGATTTGTCTTGACCGATAAATGTATTACATACGAATTTAACACCTAAACCTTCAAGACGAGCGATTTCACGGCGTACAACGGATTTGGACAAACGGAATTCTGGGATACCGAATAATAATACGCCACCTGGTTCGGATTGACCTTCAAATACGGTTACATCATAACCTAGTTTCGCTACGTCACCTGCAACGGATAAGCCCGCAGGGCCAGAACCAACAACGGCTACTTTGCCAAGATCTTGTTTAATTTTCTTAGGTTTGCGCAATTCATTGATGCTTTCAAAATCGGCAGCAAAACGTTCCAATTTGCCGATGTTGATAGGCGGTTTCTTAGCCTTATTCATGATACAGTTACCTTCGCATTGATTTTCACGAGGGCACACGCGACCACAGATAGCTGGCAAGTTTGTACGTTCCGCCAAGATATCGTTGGCTAAACCAAAGTTACCGTGCGCGATGGCTTGGATAAAACGAGGAATTTCGTTTTCAATAGGACAACCCATACGGCACAAAGGTTTTGGACAGTTTAGACAGCGTTTCGCCTCAGCGAGCGCCTCCTCCATCGTGTAATCCGCATCAAAATGAAGGGGTTTTAATTCATTACTCATGGCACATGCCTCCTTAACAGGATCCAGTACTATACTTATATTAGCCTTTCCATATAGCGGCACAGTTCGATGAAGCAAACTCACATATGAACATCGCCCACTATATACGGCCAAGAATTTATCATTTGTAACCATTCGATACGAGTGTGGTCACTGGTGAGACACACACTATTCTATAGTACATTTTAAATTGTGAAAGTGAACTCCGTCAAGAAGCTGAGCTACAATATGCTTATTTTATATACATTTATTGCTATAATACATACATAAGGCAACATAAATGAGGTATTCCTATGAACACTAGAGAATTTACTGAAACATACTACATAGACCGCCGCGGTTCTCATTCCCGCAAATGGGATGGCGAGTATTTAAAATTTAGTCGCACCGACCTACTACCACTATGGGTGGCAGACATGGACTTTATGACACCACCATGCATACAAGAGGCGATTTCCAACTATGTAAAGGTCAACCCTCTGGGCTACACCATGACAAATCCTAATTACTTAGATGCGGTCTTCAATTGGTACAAATGTCGTCACAACTGCACTATTGAACAAGACTGGCTCACTAGCGCCCCCAATGTCATTACCGGTATCATGTGGTGTATTGGGGCTTTCACAAAACCAAACGATGCCATTACAGTCCTTACGCCCGTGTACGGAGCCTTCGATGCCCGTGCCAATGATGCAAACAGACACATCGTTGCAGTGCCATTACATCGCACGACGACCAATGGATATACTGTTGATTACGATGCATTCGAGTCCGCCATTAGTCAAAACGATGTGAAGGTTTTCATCCACTGCAATCCCCATAATCCTGTGGGACACGTGTGGACCGAAGAAGAAATGGACCGATTATTTAGCATTTGTCAGCGTCACAATGTGCTCATCATAAGCGACGAAATCCATCAAGACCTTATTACCGGTTCCACACCATTTACGCCCGCACTATCCGTATCCAACGGTCATTATGCAGACCATATGATAACCATGTCATCTGTGTCAAAATCGTTTAACATGGCCAGCTTACATCAGGCGGAAGTGATGATTCCCAACGAGACATTACGCACTCAATATAACGCCTATAAGGCGCAAGTGTACCACACGGATGCAGATGTCATCGCAGAAACGGCTATCACTGCGGCCTATACCCATCCAGAGGCAGAGGCGTGGCTAGACGATGTATGCGCTGTCATCCGCGAAAACTACGAATATCTATGCGATGAACTACTCTCAGCCCTACCAAAGCTTCGCATCAGCCCTATGGACGGCACCTATTTGGCGTGGATAGATTTCGGTGCCTATGTAAAACCTGAAGATATGCACGACCTATTCGAACATCAATGCCGTATCGCGCCAAGCTTTGGCGAATGGTTTGGCGGTAAAAACTACGCCACCTTTGTACGAGTTAACTTAGCCACGAGCCTAGCTAATATCAAAACAGCTACGCACAGCATCATCGACCATATCCGTTCTTAGTCCTACGTATAAAGAGGCTGCTCTAGCATCAGTTCTAGAGCAGCCTTTTGTCATATTTTCGTATATAGGATTTCTTATTTAGATCTTGCGAAATGGTCCTTTGCAAATTGCATATCTTGTACGAGTTCCAATGTGCCAAGGTATTTCTTATTTTTGTCGCGAACCGCCATGTAGTTTACATAGAATGGACGACCTTGTTTTTCAAGCCATACGGCCACATTATCGCGGTCCCCTTTACGGAAGGAATCGATGATACCGCGCACGATAGGTTCTACCTTAGGTGGATGACAGGAGAATACATCGCGACCGATTGCCGTAGTAGGGCGTTTAAAGACCTTTTCGCCGTCGTTAAAATAACGGTTAATGTCTTCATGGTCAACGAAAGTTACTTCCATAGGCATTGTGTTAAGCATAGCATCGAGTTGATCTACAGTTAACGTACCACCAATTAAACCGATGGTATTGTCATCACCACTTGATTTTCTAGTTTGTGTAGCTAATGCCGCATCAGCCTCTGGCCAAGCAATGCGTTTTACACCAAAGATTTCCTCATATTGTGCAGTATCCTTATAGATTTGGTACCAATCTTGAGTTGTAAAGTTTTCCGCACAGATAGGGAACAAGATATTTTGTTCTTTGTAGATCATTTCTTGAGCACGTGTAAGAAGCTCATCAAAACGTCTATACCAATCATCTACACTTTGACTAGATTTTGCCAAATCACCCAATTGGTCTCGAATATCGCCATCAACAGTCCACATAACCATGGATGGGCCACCGATAGCATAATCCACCTTTAATTTTGGATATAACAAATCGCCTTTTTTAGCATAGTGAACGGATAATTGACGCACTCTATTTACATCATCAACGGTTGCCGTTTTATCGGCCACTTTAGGACGAAGCTCTTCAATCAAATCATTAAGCGCCTTATTTTCTTCCGTCATTTGGTTGAGCGGATGGCCTATCGTTTCTACAAGCGTTGTTACCGTTTGTTTCTTATCTTGAGCTTCTAAAGCAGCCTCAACCTTCGCATGCTCTTCTTCCATTTGTTCATGAATGGTAGAACCGTGGAACAAAGCGGAATGAAGGTCGCATAATTGTTGTACCTCTTCTAGAGGTGTACCTTCGCGCATAAGGCCTTGTTCAGCTTTCATGATTTCACTGGCTTCTACATGTTTAAATTGGCTGGCAAAATCTTTGCGCACATCGCCAAAGGCTTCCCCTGTACCTAAGCGTTTTAAGAAGCCTTTTAATTGCTCTACCCGTTCGCTATCGGGTACAGTATCCTCTGCGTTAGCTTCTGTATTTTCACTAGCCTTAGGTTCCTCATCTTGAGTGGCTGGTGCCTCAACAGGAACATCCTTAGCAGATGCTACATCATCACCGTGTAGGTTGGGCATATCACCTTCTAATGTAAAACCAGCTTTCATAAAGGCCCCTACAATATCCATCATAGAGATGCCCTTCATCTTAGCCCCTTTAGGGATAGTCATAATTTTGCCAACGGAATGGAGCATCACCTTATTGGTAATTTCTGTGAAGCCCAATCCTTTCATAATATCTATAACCTCTGGATATTCTTGTACCAAATCATATACGGATTTTGATAAATCTAATTTCTTTTCCATTTTGATCCCCTCGTGTCAAAAATATTGTTTATTGCTTATGTTAGTAGCCTCTATACGTTTTCGTATATAAGGTAATTTACATTCCGAAAGGTCATCTTTAATAACCTATAATTCTATGATAAACGATATCGATTAGAAAATCTGTATCCATGGCTATACTTTTGAAAGTTATTCAAAAAAATAACGAATAGATGACAAATCAATCCATAAATTGGACATAGATGTATCATCTATTCGTTAACAATCATCTTATTGATGATGAGGTTGCAATGCTTTTTCGTAGTTTTCAGCGACTGCATCCCAGTTGATAACACGGAAGAATTCCTTAATATAATCTGGGCGACGATTTTGGTAATGCAAGTAATATGCATGTTCCCATACATCTAAACAAAGAATGGCAGTTTTACCTTCCAAAAGAGGATTATCTTGATTAGCCGTAGAGGTTACTTCTAGTTTGCCATCCTTGTTGACCACTAGCCAAGCCCAGCCAGAGCCAAATCGTGTTGCCGCCGCTTGGGAGAAGCTTTCAACAAAAGCATCATATCCGCCTAAATCAGCATCGATAGCATCCTTCAAAGGGCCTTGCAATTTAGATGTATCAGGTTTTGTCATGATATCCCAAAACATGGTGTGGTTTTTATGACCCCCACCATTGTTGATAACCGCTTGACGGATATCCTCTGGCACATTGGCAATATCGCCGAGAATACAATCTACGCAACCATAGGCAAGATCCGGGTATTTAGCGATGGCTGCATTCAAATTATTAACATACGCTTGGTGATGCTTATCATGATGCAGTTTCATCGTCTCTGCATCGATAACAGGTTCTAGATAATCATAAGCATATGGTAATGGTGCGAGTTCGAAAGGTTTCATAATAGTCCTCCTTTTAATTAGGGCACGAACGATATCTTAACTAGTATCGTTCTTGTGAAAGCGATTCGATGCACCTGCATCGGTATTTCATTGATATGAATTATCATTCTTTGCATATTGTACTATCTATATAGATAAACGTCAATATATGACCAACATTTATTACAGAATATCAATATATTCGCTATTCAAAGCCTTATTCATGCTACGAACAGCACAGAATTTACCACACATACTACAAGTTTCACTATGCCCCTCCTCTGGAGCTCGGCTTTCACGAATATTGCGAGCACGTTGAGGATCAAGTGCACACGCATATTGCGCCTCCCAATCTAGTACGCGTCTAGCATCAGCCATCGCATCATCCTTATCACGGGCACCTGGTATGCCACGTGCTATATCCGCTGCATGGGCTGCTATTTTGAAAGCCATAATACCTTCTTTCACATCGTCTGCATTAGGCAATGCCAAATGCTCTGCCGGCGTTACATAACAAAGAAAGGACGCCCCATGCATGCCCGCCACAGCACCACCAATGGCAGCTGTTATATGATCATAGCCAGGTGCAATATCTGTCACCAATGGGCCTAACACATAAAACGGAGCTCCGCCACATAGCGTTTCCTCAATTTCCATATTCGCTTGAATTTGGTTAAGTGGCACATGACCTGGGCCTTCAATAATCACTTGCACACCTTTAGCTCGAGCGCGTTTAGTCAATTCACCAAGTCGTACCAGTTCTTCAATTTGACATACATCCGTAGCATCTGCTAAACAGCCTGGTCGACAAGCATCACCCAAAGAAATAGTTACATCATACTCACGGCAAATATCTAAAATATCATCAAAATGTTCATAGAATGGGTTTTCCTTACCCGTCATGCTCATCCATGCAAAGATAAGACTACCACCACGGCTAACGATGTTGAGTCTACGTTTATGCTTTTTAATTTGCTCAATAGTTTGACGCGTAATACCACAATGTAAGGTTACAAAGTCCACCCCATCCTCTGCATGGAGACGGATAGTATCTAAGAAATCCTCAGCAGTAAGTTCTGCCAAATCCCGTTGATGATGTATAACGCTGTCATATACTGGTACAGTACCAATCATGGCTTTACATTCGCTAGTTAATTTTCGTCTAAAAATACGTGTATCACCATGAGTAGATAAATCCATAATCGATTCAGCACCAAGTTGAATCGCCCAATTTACCTTTTCTATTTCACTATCATAATCGGTAACGTCTCTGGATGTGCCAAGATTCACATTTATTTTCGTGCGCAATGCTTTACCGATGCCCTCTGGATCGATACAAGTATGATTCTTATTACAGGGAATAACAACTTGTCCTAAAGCAACTAGCGCTCTCAATTGCTCTACATCCATGCGTTCCTTTTCTGCTACAATTTTCATCGCATCCGTAACAAAGCCTTTTTGTGCGGCTTCCAATTGAGTGTAAAACATAATATGTCCTCCTATTGAATAAAACCTTTTAGCTTTGTACACAAGAAAAAGGGTATCGATATAATATGATCGATACCCTTGAATGGTTTTGCGTGCTTCCTACGCGGGCATGATCCCGATCAGGTCAAAGGTCAGGTGCTAACAGCCCTTTCTCAGCCTATCTCATAGGCTCCCTTGCATACTCTGCTATGTAATTGTGTATAGCATATCACTATTTAACTAATATTTCAATCTATACCTCTATTACAAATCATTAGCTACTTCAATCTGACATTGACGCATAGTTAATAATGCTGCTTCATGGCTTTCCTCAGTAACCCCTGCACAGCAATTAGGATCTACATGAATAGGAACCTCTGGCAAGCCAGCTTTCAACAATATGGCATTCGACACAACGCACACATCTGTACAAACACCGACCAAAGTTATACTTTCAATAGGCTCAGCTGTATTCATACCTTGCAAGCGCGTAACCAATTCAGAAGATCCAAAATTAGGTTTATCAATGATAAAGTACGGATGGATGGTATTGCGTTTTTCTGCGGCCGTAATGAGGCTCTCCATAATTTGCCAACCAATCGTATCTTTCACACAATGCACAACTGGCAAATGCTGACCTTCTTGGCTTTCAAGATAATTAGTATCGTGAGTATCTCGTGTAAAAATAACTGGTCCATCAAAGGATGCAATTTTTTGGCGTACAGTATCCACGATGGCCTGAGCCTCTGGAGAACCAAGAGAGCCATCCACAAAATCATGTTGCATATCAATTACGACTAAAACGTTCATGTTCTATCCCTCCACAACGACATGGTGCACCCGATTCGGCGTATTATGGGCAATGCGACCTGCTGCAGCGGCCGCCACGGCACCAACTAAATCATCAAGAAACGTATTGCAATGACTATCAACTTGACTATCTAGATTTTTAACAATGCCCGGTTTTACCTTATCAATATAACCATAGTTCGTAAATCCAATAGATCCGTATAAATTCACAATGGATAAAGCGAGGATTTCATCAATACCAAACAATGCTTCATCACGAGTCATGATACTTTGTAGTGGCTCAGATAATTTCTTCTGCTCCGCCAATCTATCCAATTCTATGCCCGTAATGATGGCATTTTGTGTTTCTCGTTTTTCAAGTACGGCCTGTACACTCTCTACGCACTCGTCCATCGTCAAATCAGGAATATATGGTTGTTGAATCATCATCACAATTTCTGCAATGTCCTGAACGGTAACGCCTCGTTCCTTTAATAAATTATACGTACACGCCTTTAATTCCTCCTGAGATATCATAATTGCTCCTCAAAATTATACAAATTTACGTAACACATTATACCTTGATTATACCACGAAAAAATCCCTACCGACGTTCTATCAGTAGGGATTCCATGATTAGATTTTCTTAACCATTTCAGATTTCAATGCCATCGCACCAAAACCATCGATTTTGCAATCGATATCGTGTCCGTCGCTCGCATCAGAAATGAGGCGAATGTTTTTAACACGCGTACCTTGTTTCAATACGCCAGCGCCTTTTACTTTGAGGTCTTTTACAACAACAACTGTATCGCCATCAGCTAGCTCGTTGCCGTTAGCATCGCGAATGATACCTGCTTCAGCTGCAGCTTGTGCGTCAGCCGCTGTCCATTCATTGCCACACATAGGGCAGATAAACATATGACCGTCTTCGTATGTGTATTCAACGCCACACTTAGGGCAGTTAGGTAAATTTGCCATTTAGATCTCCTTTTTCACTACATAATGAAAGTATTATACCATATTATACCTATGACTATGAAAGCCTTATAGATGAGACTTCGATGATTCATTTAATTATTCACAACACTATTGTAAACTGAATTCAAAAGATACCAATACAGTTGTCGCTTTCTCGACACCAATATTGCCTACATTCCATACTATATTTTTAGCAACCTGAACTAATTCCAAATAAGCCGTGTCGTCAGATAGGTCCTGATTAGGCGTTAATTCAACAGAAATAACATTTCCTTGAGCATCTGTAGTAATAGTCAATGGAACACTATACGGTCTAAGCCCCATCTTTTTCATCGTCTCAACTGGAATGAATTTCTGTTCTTCTATTTTACCCACAAATGAAGAAAGATCATTGCTATCTAGTTCCATATCATCTGCAAAAACAGGAAAAGGACTTAAAACAACTAACAATAAAAACAAACATATAACTCTAAGCATAAACGTTCACCAATCATAACACACAACACAATAATTTCTATTAAGATATATTCTAGAGACTACCAATTTACGTCTCTTATTCGAATTGACTATATAGGTTAACCTCTTTATAATGTAGTAAAGAGATAGTCGACGAGTGGTTCCGTCAGGCTCATCCCAAAACATTATAAAACATGCAGAAATGGCCTTTCGTTTTCAGCTACCAGTTGGTAACGAAGGGCTATTTGTCGTTATTACGACAAATCAGCACTATCAATGCTCCAAAGGAAATAACTACAGTCAAAATCCCAAGGACAATCATAATGATTTCGTAGGCACTCATAGGCTTCACCCCCTTCAAAGAAAAAGGGCGACCCAACCTCGTCGACTATCTTAATTACATTATATGTCGAACTTATGTTTTATTCAACAAATAATATTAATGCAAACTAAGCAAAAAAATAAACCTAACGCGACTAAGTACTGCAATACTTAGACACGTTAGGTTTATCAAATTCCTAATTCTTTGATGAGCCTAGCGCCTAGAACACGTTAACTGGCTCTTTTGTACTTATAATTCTAGAGACTGTCAATTTACTACCCCAGGCGTTTACGCAAGATCGCATAAAGAATCATGCTAATAATAACGCTCATAACGGCTTGAATGGTATTAGTCACAATACTAGCAATGGCTACGCCTGGATCAAATACGAAGTATTCGGCGATAAAGTAGCCTGCTACGATAATAATACCACCTACGACAGTTGCTACCAAAGCAGAGGTAGTTGTCTTATTGTTATAGACAGTACCGACAAGATAGCCTTCAATGCCTTTCACCACAAAGGTGATTGGTACAAAGACTGCGTAGCCAAGGAACAAATCAGCTAGCGCTGGGCCAATAGCACCGATATAGGCACCATATTTTCGACCTAATAATAAAGCGGATGTCATGATAACGACATCTCCAACATTGAAATAGCCGCGTATGCCAGGTACTGGAATTTTCGTATACATTGTAAGCAATGTAGCGAGGGCAATCAATACGGCTGTGAGTACTAACGCGGATGTAGTACTGCGGGTTTGAACGTGTTGCATAGCGTCCTCCTTATAAAGAAAATAGGCATGTGAATAATTACATCACATGCCTATACTATAAACCTTTATGATAACACTTGTAAATAAAAGGAATTAACTATAGAAAATACTATTAACGGTACTCTTCAAAACGTTCCTCTACATTGTAGAGAACCTCGCAATCACAACCGCCACCTTCGTTGATAATCCAATCTAGTACGCTTTCAACATCTACCTTTTGTGTTTCTAAAAATTCTCTTGTGAAAGTCAAACTATGGTCGCAACCGTCATTCGCCTCTAATTTCTCGTCTACATAGTCAAAGAGATTCCAAAACAACTCTTCGTCCATAGGTAAGCTATCTTGAAAATTCTGTTTTTCTTTAGCTTTATAGTCTTTCAATAATTCCTTTTTACGTGCTTTGTCCATTGTAATTATTGCCTTTTCATAATTTATTACTCATATAATTCCGGTCGTTCTAATACAGTGCCATACTTCAACTTTGGTAGTTTAATTAATTGAGGGTACAACTGCTTAACCTCTTTACAAGATTTTAACGTAAGATGTTCTAAATTATTGAGTTCTAAAATGGGAGAGTAGTCTTTATCTATCACCTTTGCCGTTAAAAAGCTAAAAAAGCGCAACTGTTTCATATGGCGTAAAAATTCTAAGGATTGAACCTTAAGAATTTTAGGAGCCGCGAAATCACCTTCTAGAGCAAGACTTTCAAGGTGCTTCAAATGTGCTAATGGCGTATAATCATCAATTTGTTGAAAGTTTTCAATCGACAGCGCTACTAAATTTTCTAATTTTGAAATAGGCTCTAAGCTCGATACGCTTCTACCGGATCCAATGTGTAAATATTTTAGTTCTTGTAAGTTCTCTAATTTTGAAATATCTGGATAGACACCCCATTTTATATGTAATTTTTTAAGTCTACGTTGGGCACACACCGCATCAAATAAGTCCTGTGGCATTCTTGTACAAAACATAAGCTCTGTAAAAGCGTCTGGATTATTTACCAGAAAATCACACCATTCTAGCCAAATACGTTTCTTATCTTTAGCAGAATACCCTTCATCTAACTGTGTGCAATTAATAATTAATTTATCTTCGCCATCATATTCAGAGACCTCTACAACAGATTTAGGCCGTGCATCATCCTTATGATAGTAGTCAAATCCATATTTAATTTGCTTTTCTGTTAACACTGCCATGTTATAATTCCTCATCTTCGTCAGTCCCATAATTAGTTTATCTATAACCAGAGCCATGTCCAACAGATTATAAGGGGCCTAGCAAATCGATACAAGCACATGCCCGTTAGCCTCTAGCACTTGTTTATAAAAGCGTTTCATTTGCTCGAAATCGTGAAAAATTTCGTCTTTGATTTCTTCCTCTTCTTCTTCATAGTCCCAGATATTTGGATACAATTCTGCTTCTTTGCAGGCTTTCATATCAAAAGATTCGAGTGCACTTTCAATATCAAATTGATCTAGAGCTGCCACGATATTGGCTAAATGATTGTGTTCTGTATATGCTACATAGTCTGATATATCCTCAACAGCCATTACGCCTAGTACCGCTTGGCTAAGAGGATTTTTATCGTCTTTATGGTCAGTGCCCACACCAGTTAGCACAAAATGGAGTACATCCCACATCTTGTCGATATCAAGCAATAACTCATCGTCGTCATTCCACTCTTCAACACTTTCAAGAATTTCCTCTTCTTCTGAGCCCATGGCTTTAAGCGCTTTTAAATTCGCATCGCTTAAACAGCTATAATTGGCAATTAGTCCCATAATTAAATCCTTTCATAAACTCTTCTAACCATTAGAAAAATAAATTTTCCGATTCTGTAACGCTTCCATCATCTTCATGAAAATAGCATACATATACAGGTTCACGATGCGCCGCATCATAGAATTTCTGTAAAATAGGAGTCAATTTTATCTCCATGGACATGTTAAAAGCATTCGCAATGGGTTCCCAAAGTTCCATTGGTGAATAGGACATAATATCTAGCTGCTTATTCTGAGCATAAGTATCTAACGTTACCACATCAGAATACTTGCGAGAGTCACAATAATCATGCCAACAAATACTAAAAATGATTAAATGAAATAAATCGTCCATACTTTCAGCTAAACGACTAGCAGCACCCTCGCTACTCCAATACCCTATGGAGCCGTCCTCCAACAGATGATATTCACCGCCAGCACCATCTACAGCAAATGCCATCCCCGGCACGGAGAACGTGCAGCGACCTTCAGCCGTATCGCGTTCCTCCAGCGCATCTAGCAAGCGAAAATCAAATAGTGTATCAAAATCTTCGGCTAACTTGGCATCATTTCGCAATATATCTAAATAACCCATCTTACACACTCCTATTAGCAGAAATTATTCCTAGCAATGTAGCCTCTCCTTCATCAGATGTATCTAATAGCGGAATAGCTAACAAAAGTACTTGCAGGGAGTAATAATAAAAGCTAAAAAATAAATCATCAGGGAATACGTCCCCTTCCTCATATCTAAGAACATCTTCGTCTTCATCATATTCTTCTGACCAAAGGTATTCTTCGTTAAGCATATCTTCAAAATTCGGCAATGGATCTGCATGCTCTTGCATAAGGCCATCTCGGATGCACTCAGCAATCACAGTAAACAACTTAACCAATTGTTCTGCTAAATACTGAGCTACCTCATTATGAGCGCTCTCTTCCTGGGCTTTCTTAAAAATACGAAGCAAGAAAATCATGGCGAACGGTGTAGCATGCCACAACGTTGATTGGTGCTCAATATTGAGTTCTAACGCCTCACCAGCCGCATCAACAGCTTCCATGCTTTCCATGTTCCACAACACATCAAGCTCAGCAGGAAAATCTGTAGCACGTCCATAGGTTGTGGTTAACCGGTGCCACGGTATATCACTGACTTGTACAGTTTCTATATATTGTTTCGTCACAGTATCCATTATAGTTATACCTTTATATATACGCCTATGTAGTAACGCCTTCGACCAATGATTATTTCTCAATAACCTCTTTCACCAGTTCATAGGTATCTATGAGACGTAGTTTTCCAATCCGCGGATTATCTGTAATCTCCTCATAGATATCCTCTAGCGTTCCCGCTGGTGCTAGTTTCCATAGTTTACACGGATACAGTTCAACGGTTCCAATAATTTCCAAATTAGCCAGTAACAAGCCTAAGTCCTTATGATTGAACCAACAATCTGTATCGATACCGAAATTTGTATTCTCTTTCCGGCATGCGATTTTGCTGTTTAGAAACTCCTCCATTGTTGGTTTTTCTTCTTGTAAAAGTCGCGTACAGGCCAAATGATATTCAATTTTCCGCGGTGATTGATCCACGTCAGAGACGAATATAGCACCATACTCGTTTTCGAACTTAACAGCTAATACGTCGCCCACATTAAAATGAGGTTCTCTCTTTGTTTTAGATTTACGAACCTTAAGCGGCTTTGGATTTTCGCTCTGTAGCTGTTCGGCTAACTTATCCAATACCTTTTGACGCTGTTTAAGGGCCTTATCATCGATTTCTAGCCAAAACTCGTGAGGGCCCTGAGCAATTATGTCTAAGGCTTTCTCTTTGATAGCCTCTGATAGATGGCCTATCTTCCACAACGAATAAGCCACCGCAGTCCAATAAATTTCTGTGTAAAACTCATCAGTACAAAAATTTTGTTCCTCACTTAAGATTTCAGAAATGATTGTATCAACACTGACGCCATCCTTATATCGCTCAACAATGGCATTATAAATATCATGACCGTCATCACTATCTATGATTTTCACACCGTCAATTGCCATAAACATCTCCTTTAAGACAACAGCTCTTATTCCATCTCGCCGTGAGTCGCTATAAATTCATCCTTAATCTGTTGCAATTCTTGTTTAGCAATCATGTATTGTTTTAGGTCAATTTGTCCCTTTTCTTTTTGTTCAGTTAAGGCTTTTTCTTTATTTGTGATTGTAATCCAATCTAACTGTACACTAAAGTCAGTATTCACACCGTCACTATTTTCTCGTAATGCCAGTAGTGCAAATACTTCGTCCATATCAAGATTAAACATGTTACTTTCAAGATTGATAGGTTCAAAATAGTAACGAACTGTATCTGCCCCAAATTCATCGTTTAATTTAGCCCATTCTGCCCCTGAAAGCACGGTAAACCCAAGCGTATCGTTTCCAAGGCTTTCAGTAAACCAACGCACCTCATAGTCAGGCTGAACGAAGTCGTTGAAGTATTTGATGGTTACATCCCGATCTTTCTCATCACCGTAAGGAATTTGCAGTTCTTTATCGCCCTTTTGTAACACAATATCGTCTCCATAAGGCTTGCCATTACTAACAGTTTGAATGTGGATAGGCTCATCCATCACATCATTGAAATAACGAACCACATCTTCGTCATCCTCGCGCCAATCAATCCAGATGATGGCTTCAGAATCAAATAAATCATCTAAATCCATATCATGACTAAAGAAATCTTTGACTAATTTATACATATCTTCCATAGTCTCTCTCCTGCATATCACTTATATTTTTAGGTAGAATACAACACCAGTATCACCACTTTAAAACAACTCTATAAGGTTTCGTATATCACATCTTGTTGAGCCGTAAAGTTTTCATCAAAAGGAGCCAAAACATATAGATGCCCTGCCGGGGATTCTCCCACATCATAGCCTAGTGCAAATGCATCGTAACAACCTGACTTATCTAGCATAATATCGGTTAAGGTTAGTACAATAGACTCTTCTTGCGGTATTTCCTGTTGTATGAGTTCCTGTGCTAGTTGATCTAATTCATCTAATTCAACAGATAATTGTTTCCACATTGGTAGTGAAAGCACCTCAACCTCAGTATAACTGGTGCAACTAATATTAAGTTTTTGAAAGGCTTGTCCTACCTTCTCTAAACAATTAGTGCCCAATCTGCGAGATACAAAGTAAACGCCATACGGTTCTTCAGACCAGCTTTCAACATTCCATAATGTCATTAATTCCGATTTTCTCATCAGGACGCTCCAGTAGTTAATCATCCTGCAATATCTGCATCAATAGGGTTCCCCTCTGCATCAATATGGGCTATGATGCAGTGCCCCCAGAAAATATCGTCATCGTCATAATAGACCTCTATGGTGCCATCGTTACGAAACGCCAATTCGCCCATCCTGATACGCTTGGCAAATACGTCTGACGTAATCGGATCTTGGTCATCATTGTCGAGCCAATCATTAGCAAGGTCTAGCAATTTTTCACTAATATAGGTACTAATTCGTTGTTCAAATGCTTTGAAATTATCGATTGTATTGAAAGTAGCCAATGCTACGGTACAGCTTTCATCAGAACCCTCATCCACATCAAGGGTGAATGCATAATCATCAATTCTCGCTGTGTAATATTGATACTCTCGATTTAATAGGAAATCGCCCCTGTCGGTATGAAGGTATTTAGGTGTTTTCAAATAAGCCGACAACGCCTCTAACTCGCTATGTTTGGCATGCTCCTCTAACACCTCAAGCACATAATACCGATTATTCCAAGAAGGCCGCATATAGCCCAAATCCTCTATAGGTTTTGCTTTCTTAACCAACAATTTGTAAACGCCATGGGGCTCAAAACTATACCCCCAACCATTGTCAAAACCTTCAATAATCCACGTCAAAATGCCTTCGCTACGGTCAAGCACGCCAGTGCGAGTATCTAAGATAGCATCGGTAGACACTAGCGGTCTATGGTACTTATCTAAATAAGGACTAGCCCCATTTGCATCACTGCGCGGCAATGCGTAGATTTCAAACTCTTCCGATTCAAACTCTGCTTCATATTCTGGCAAACGTACAACACTCATATGACTCTCTCCTATTCATCACATACAAGCAAATATATAACTAGTCTATAGCCTAACACCATCATAATCGCTCAGCTACATCGATTCTATGTAATAGCTCTTTAGCTAGTTCTTGGGCTGTTTTGAATTCCTCATTTGAAAGCACCATAAGTACAAAGCTATCGGTTCCAGTATCCATGCCTGCTAACGTATAGTTTGCCCACGTAGAATTAAGCTCTGTACTCCAATCTGTAATGCATTGCTCTTCATCTAGTGTAGCGGTATCAACAACTAAATCTTCGCCAGCATCTAAAGACTTATTACGTATTAACATCTGTACATAATAAATAAAATCCTCTAGTTCACATTTATAGTCTAACTCTACGGCATATCCTTTAGAGACTAGTTTCTCATAGAGGTTCCACCAGCTATCTTCTAATTCTTCCAAGGAGCGCAACTTAACCTTGGTCATAAACGATTTAGCTTGTTTAGCATCGCCTAGCAACAACGTTGCTAACTCTGTAAATGTAGATCGCATCTGATCGATATCTAGATACGCTACTTCTACACACAAACTACAATCAGGTACTCTGCGTTTTTTCACAAAAGCCCTCATCATCTTCACTGCGTCAGGATAACTTACATCAGCCATACGATACGTCTTACCATCTATATCTAAGAATAAATCTACTGCATCCTGCGTTTTACCTACACGTGCTTTCATGGCAGTGCAACCATCAATGGCATGAGGTGGGTATACCTCCACGTACATAGAAAATCCATCATGCATAGCCTTTAAGGTATTATCTATTCCTACTATGTTAAAACCGTTCCGATTATAATCAGGACTCTTCATGTGCCATTCTTCGTAATTATCAAACAGTTTTTCTTGAATCCAATTGTAAAAGCTCATATGACTCGCTCCTATTCATCACATTTATACGGTGTAAACTGGTTATATCACAAGCGTTCAGCTACATCGATTCTATGTAATAATTCTTTCGCTAGTTCTTGGGCTGTTTTGAATTCCTCATTTGAAAGTACCATAAGTACAAAGCTATCAGTTCCGATGTCCATGCCTGCTAACTTATAGTTTGCCCACGTAGAATTAAGTTCAGCACACCAGTCCATAATACATTGGTCTTCATCTAATCCTGCTGTATCAATAGTTAGATTTTCGCTAGTATCTAAAGACTTGTTACGTATTAACTTCTGCACATGATAAAGAAAATCCTCTAATTCAATTTTTAAAGATAGCTCTACAGCGTGACATTTAGACTGTAGTTTCTCATAGAGGTTCCACCAGCTATCTTCTAAGTCTTCCATGGAGTTTAACTTTGCCTTAGTCATAAAAGAGTTAGCTTGTTTAGCATCGCCTAGCAATAGCGTTGCCAGCTCTGTAAATGTCGATTTCATCTGCTCTATATCTAGATACGCTACTTCTACATACAAACTACAATCAGGTACTCTGCGTTTTTTCACAAAAGCCCGCATCATCTTCACTGCGTCAGGATAACTTACATCAGTCATACGATAGGTCTTGCCATCTATATCTAAAAATATATCTACTGCATCCTGTGTTTTACCTACACGCGCTTTCATGGCAGTACAACCATCAATAGCATGAGGTGGATATAATTCAACATACATAAAATATCCATCATGCATAGCCTTTAAGATGTTATCTATACCTACTATATTAAAACCGTTCCCATTATAATCGGGGCTCTTCAAACGCCATTCTTCGTAGTTATCGAAAAGTTTTTCTTGGATCCAATTGTAAAAACTCATATAGACTCTCCACTATGTATACTGATTTTGACACGAAAATTTGTTTATGCTCATTATAGCATGATTAGTAGAGGTATATTAGATTTGCCAAACATTCCACACATATCTTATGTTAAATAAAAATAGCACCCAATTTATGATTTATTAGATGCTATTAAGTACTTACTGCGACAATTTACTATAGACACAAAAATAGATATATTTAATTGTTATATATGTCCAAATATTAATAATAGTAGCTCCCCTGAACTCTATATGACCAACCAAGTTGATTCATTGCATACTCAAAAACAGGACTTCTTGGATAAAGTATAGCATCATGAGCAGGATTCATAGGTTGTACATAATACCGCCACATATCAGATTTATATTTTGAATATCTTGTAGTGGTAATTTTAATTAACTCTCCGTTCAAAACACTTTTAGTTGATACACTAAACCAACGACCTGTACGACTACTCCCATACCGTATAGTATCATCCATAAGATAAATATCTACTCCATTACTATTTTGTGCTACCCAGACATCAGTAGCTTGAGAGTTCGGTGAACCGAACAAGAATAAACCACATAACAATACTAATAATACCGAGACTTTGCTTGCTAATTTCATGTTATTACCTCCCATATAACAAAAATCAAAACAACCTCTACATAAATTCCCCTTTTCTTATTTTAGTATATCCTATATTAAAAATTAACAAAAGATGAAACAATACATTGCTAATTCACTTTTTGCTCATCAAAAAACCAAAAGAATTCTAGACAGAAAAATAGGCATAAGACTAAACAGCCTTATGCCAAATCATTTTTATTGGTGCGCCTAACCGGAATCGAACCAGTGACACGCAGTTTAGGAAACTGCTGCTCTATCCTACTGAGCTATAGACGCATGTATACTTTATTATATCGTTTTTAAATCTATCTATGCAAGAACTATGCTATAATACAGCTGTTGATAGTATTAGAGAGTTCTTATAAAAAAGAGGTATATGTAATGAAAGTATGTAAACGATCAATTATTACCAGTTCACTATTAGCTTTATTGGCTATATCATCTGCATATGGGGCTACACCTGTACAGCCAAGTGGAAGTACAGACGCTGCAGTGGTTGAGATGGATTATTCTAATATTCCAGAGTTAAAAAAATCTATCGAAAGCGCAACACCTGCTATGGTGCAATCTACGCTTGATGCATCTAAGGGAAAACCGACTAAAGATAAGCCCATCTATTCAACAGTGACTATGTCTGGTAACCGTGTTGTATCCGTAAAAACTTACAAAACTAAAGAAGAACAAGAAAAGGCCATGTTAAAAGAGCGTAAACGCTTAGACAAGGTCACTGCAGAACGTCAGGCTAAAAGAAAAGACGAAACACGCACAGATATGCTAAAAGGTTTAACACCCATACCGTCCTATCCACCTGTCAGTGAAACACGCGTATTACAAAGTGAAATGTTCTCTAGACCATTCGGCAGACAACTCGATTTGCGTTTAGTAGAGGCTTATACACAAGATTATGACAAGGCTAAACCTGGCGATATTTATGTCTATGCAGATTATGTGGACTACACATCTAAGCAGCTATTAGGTGAAAAAGATGGCACTACTGCTATTTCAGCTATGATACTACGTGTAATCATGAGAAAAGATGAAAATAAAGCTTTCAGCATCGATGTAAATGCGTACTTCATTAATCCAACAACACATACCATTTCCATAAGTCGGTCCGAAGATGTAAAGGGTATCGATATCAAGAAAGAGGAAAGAGCTGAAGCTGTATTTAAAATACCGTCCCACCAATTACAAGCGGGTGATCCACAGTATGAAATCGCTAAGCTTATGTATCAGGACTTAACTAATAAGAAATTTGATTAACAATATTTAAATACACTCATCATGACAAAAGCCGTATCACATTTCATCAAAGAAATATGATACGGCTTTTTGGTTAAACTATATCTTTATTGACTTATTTTAATTGGTCCCGCATTATGCAAAACATTTTCTTTTACTTCATTTACAGGATCTATTGTAGTAAACAGCTCCGGTTTCCAATCTACCGCTGTTAACGTATCGTCAAATGTATCAATCATTTTTCCGTTAAACATATTATTAACTGTAGTAAGTTGTTTTCCTCCAAATACTTTCACAAAGGATGTATAGTCTTTACCTGCTATATCCACCACATTGCTTTCAGCATAGATTTGCGAGTGTTTTCCAACGCCTAGAGAATAAGCATACGCATATTCACCATTGGTAGTATCTGACGCAAAGTAATTGTTATACATATGGACCTGTCCAAACCGTACTCTTGGTACGCGTTGCACTACATTATGGAAATAGTTATGATGCAAGGTTACATGTAATTTTCCCTCATCTGCTACGTTTGAATCACTGTTGCCAATCAACATGGTTTTATTGTGGTTCTCAAATGTTGAATAGGATATGGTTATATAGTCCGCTTGATTGGTAATATCGAGTAATCCATCCCTATGCTCATATTTACGGCCAAAGTATGTTTCTACCGTTTCAGGGCCATCTTGGAACGAGCAATGATCAATCCAAATGTGCGTACCACCTTTTATGGAAAGACTATCATACTGAGAATTCCAATTGCCCTCTGGTCCATCCTTAGGGTCCCAAGCAGGAAAATAGTCATAAGGCGATTCAAACCGTATATTTCGTATGATGATATTATCCGCATCAAGAACCAAATCCACGCCCTTTAATTTTGCATTGTCCATGCCAATGATACTTGTATTGGCTGGCACATGAACGGTAATAGACTGACTTTGATTCTTTTGCGACGCCTTGCGCTTTTCTTCCTGCTCATCTTTCAAACTCTTAGGCGCTGTGCTTTGCGGCTTATGAGTTTCTAAATATTGTTGAAAGTCATAGCCATCGACCATGTAATCCTTCATAGTCAATGGTTTACCAGTATCATCGGTATCAAAATCTATGGTTCCATAGACTAGCACAATTTTAGGAGCCGTATTTTTTCTATCCTTAAGAGCCGCTACAAATTCTTTTTTATTCGTCACTTTAAACACATTCTGCTCTGTAGCATTAGAGCCACCAGTAGTACCATTGCCTACAGAAGCAAATCCGTCCTGTTTCGGTAAGACTTCACGCATAAAGGTAGGGCTTTCAGCCGAACCTCGCGAAAAAGTCATCATTAATCCAGCGATTAACACAATGACCAATCCAATGGGTATCACTATCTTTTTCATACATCTAGTTCCTTAGTTTCTGATACATCACAGTATGCTATGCCGTCATCATCTCATAGCAACAACATTATCTCATAGCAATAATAAGAGAACCCCTTCATAGCGCCCATATGCCTATGAAGGGGTATCATTGTCATTACGCTGGGCGGCTCCAGTCGACTTGTACGTCGATGGCTTCCCACATGCGTGTAAGAGCTAATTTGAAGTTATCCAAAGATTCTAATGGTTTTACATTCAATCGTTCATACGTATCAAGACCTGTAGCATGCTCGATAGCATGGTCTTCATTTAAGTATGCACGTACCTTGTCGATCCATTCTTGTTCAGGTAGATCCACCGTTACGGTTTTTGTATCTGTATCGTAAGATAAAACCCCGTTGCTGTTTACGCCATAATGAATGGCCACACGAAATATACTCATATTTATACCTCTCTTGCAGATAGTTTCTTGCGTATACACATTTCTATACATATACATTGTATCATGAATGTTTCTATTCTTGAAAGAATTTTATTCCTCATTATCCAAATCCATTTCGGCCTTTAATTCCGACCGTTTTCGCCGTTCTCCACCATCGCCGTGAGCACGACGCCAAAGGGCTCCACTCATGATGGCCCCTTCACCAAATTTAGAGACCAACGAATCTAGCACGGTTGAAAGCTTCTCATCTTTCTCGCCCGTTTCTATGGAGAATAAATCGTCCTGTACAATGCCTTCTGTTGAAAGTCCGCTGACTGTGACACCCAATAGCCGAATTGGTTTGTGCGGCATATCGAGAACGGATGTATCGAATTGAGGTAACGGTGCTGCGCCCATCATCTCTCGGTCATCCGCAAGCTGCCTATCACTAGCATTATCTATAATAGTGCTATCTATAATACGCTTAACATTACAACGATTCGATGGTCTACTATTAGACCTTTCACGCATGAGCTTGTTCCACAATAATACGGATGTATCGTAAATGATACGTTCTTGGTCCGTAGCGGAATCGAGTCGTTTTTGACGGGATACGGTTTTAAAATCATTATACCGCACCTTAATGGATACGGTATGTCCCATCAAACCATATTTGCGCAATCGTTTCGCTACGCGATTAGCAAAATAGTGAAGTTCTAAGTCGATAACAGCAGGATCCTCGACATCGCTTTCATAGGTTTCCTCATTACCAACGGATTGGATTTGACGGTCCGGTTCTACAGGCCGTTCGTCGATGCCTCGGGCCAATTCCCAAATGCGGCGTGCCTGGTTACCTACATAAGGCACTAGTGGTTTCTCATCTGGCAAAGCTTGTACATCCTTAATCAAGGTAAATCCACCATCCTTAAGGCGACGTTCTGTGCTAGGGCCTACACCCCATATACGTTTAATGGGCAAATTAGCGAGGCTTTCACATTCCTTACCGTAAGGAATAACCACGAGTCCGTCAGGCTTGTCTAAATCGGAAGCCAATTTAGCAAGGAATTTATTTGGTGCCAAGCCAGCCGAAATAATGAGCCCCGTTTCTTCAAACACACGGTCCTTAATGGCACGGCCCAAGGCCTTAGGGCCTGTGAATTTATGAGTGATGCCCGTAACATCCAAAAAGGCTTCGTCTAGCGACAAAGGCTCGATGATGGGCGTAAATTCCTCCATCACCTTGTGGATGATATGAGAAATCTCCTTGTAGCGAGCCATATTGGGATATACATAAATACCATGGGGACACAGTTTTTTAGCCCGCGAAATGGGCATGGCCGAATGGACGCCAAATTTTCGGGCTTCATAGGATGCAGTGGCCACAACGCCACGTGAAGAAAGACCACCCACGATAACGGGGTGGCCTTTGTATTCAGGATGATCCAGTTGTTCTACGGATGCGAAGAAGGCATCCATATCAACATGCATAATCCAGCGTCTCATGATTACGCGTCTTTTTCGTGTTCATCAAGACGGCAGTATTTGATTTGTGCACAAATACATTCGTCTTTTGTTTTGTACAATTGTGGAATAATTTCCAAAATGTCACCAAATGTCTCTTCATTGATGGAATAACGAGTCCAAAGGCCATTACGTTGAGAATTTACAACGCCAGCATCAATTAAGATTTTCATATGGTAGCTTAGTGTGGATTGAGACAAATTAAAGCTTGCCAAAATATCTGCTGCACACAACTCATTACAGGATAACATATCTATGATATGTAATCTTGTTTCATCACTGAGCGCTTTAAAAATCGTTGCTAAACGTTCATAAGAAACTTCAACCATAAGAAAACTCCTCAATATACATCAAAAATTATCAATCTACTTTTATACTATTATATACTATTTTTATATCTAAATCTATTTTTTTCTTTTTATTCTCATTAAAATATTTTAATTGACTAATTAAAATCCTTTATGAGGCGAAAAAAACACATAAAAGCGGAGACCCCATATTGAGAATCTCCGCTTATTATTTATGTAGATATGTTAACGGTCATACAGATTACCATCTGTTACATACTAATTGGCAATTAGAGCATTCATACACTAATGACAATCAGAATATATTATACACTAAGATCAATTAGAATACGTTAACAAGGTCGATAGTTTGGTTACGATTAGGACCAACAGATACAATACCCAAAGGTACGCCTGTTACCTCTGCAATGCGTTCTACATATTTACGCGCATTTTCAGGCAATTCGTCATAAGAACGGATGCCGGAAATATCTGTTTCCCAACCTGGCAATGTTTCGTATACAGGTTCGCATGCTTCAAGATCCTTCAAGCTAGCAGGGAAACCTTCAACATTTTTGCCATTCAATTTGTAACCTACACAGATTTTCAATTCTTTGAAAGAATCAAGAATATCCAAACGTGTAATAGCTAAATAATCAAGGCTGCTAAGGCCTGCTGCGTATTTTACAACCATAAGGTCTAACCAACCAGTACGGCGAGGACGACCTGTTACAGTACCGAATTCATGACCAAGAGTACGAAGTTCTTCACCAATTTCATTAAGTTGTTCTGTAGGGAATGGGCCTGCACCAACGCGTGTAGCGTAAGCTTTCACAACGCCAAAGATATTTTTCAAATAGTTAGGGCCTACACCAGCACCAGTGGAAGCACCACCAGCGATTGGATGGGAAGATGTTACGAATGGGTATGTACCATGATCAAGATCGAGCATAGTTGCTTGCGCACCTTCGAACAATACTTTTTTGTCCTCTTTAATAGCTTTCAACACAGCATTATTTGTGTCAGTTACATAAGGTTTCAAAGCCTCTGCATATTTAATGTAATCCGCTAAGATTTCATCGTAATTAACAGGTTCAGCATCATACACCTTTGTAAGCATTTTATTTTTAAACTCAACATTGTACGCCAATTTTTGTTTGAAAGTTTCCATGTCGTACAAATCGCAAATGCGGATGCCGACACGGTTTACCTTATCAGCATAGCAAGGACCGATACCGTTTTTAGTAGTACCGATTTTAGCATCACCTTTGGATGCTTCTTCGGCCATATCAAGCGCAATATGGTAAGGCATGATGACATGAGCACGGTCAGAAATGTGAAGGGATTTTGCAGATTTACCTTGTTTTTCTAGACCTTCGATTTCTTGTAACAACACCTTAGGGTCAATAACAACGCCTGTACCAACGATATTTTGTTTATCATCGTACAAAATACCACTTGGCAATAAACGAAGTGCAAATGCTTTATCATCTACTACAACAGTGTGACCTGCATTATTACCGCCTTGGCTACGCACTACAACGTCTGCACGTTCCGCAATCCAGTCAACGATTTTACCTTTACCCTCGTCACCCCATTGAGTGCCGATTACCATACTTGTTGCCATATCTATGTCCTCCAATTGTGAAAGTCAAATTAATCCATAGTTATTATACAACATAATGGCAAAGCACGGAATGACTAAATAAAGAGTTTAATCTAAACACACCTATATATATGCCCTTACGAATTAGTACAGGCCTGTAGTAATTCTAAAGATAGGGATATACGGTCCCCTGCAAATTAGTACACGCCTGTTCTAATTCTAAAAACAGGCATATAGGGGCCCCTCCTACAAATTAGTACACGCCTGTTCTAATTCTACAAACAGGGTTACAGGGGCCCCACCTACAAATTAGTACACGCCTGTTCTAATTCTACAAACAGGGTTATAGGGGCCCCTAAAAATTAGAACAGGCCTGTTCTAATTTTAAAGACGTATATTATACATCCCCAAGAATTAGCACAAGCCTGTACTGTATAACAATTATTTTATTTTGGTTCTTTCAACCAGAAGCTCATTAGTAACCCTATCGCACCAACAGGTATCAAGGTCATTAACGCTGTTTGTACGTCGTAAATATCTGCTAAATGTCCAATATATGGTGCTACGAGGCCACCTAATGTAATGCCGAGGCCCAATGTAATACCTGATGCAAAGCCTGCATTTTTAGCAAGGTATTTTTGACCTAAAACGGTAATAGGTCCATATTGTGAGAATACGCCAAAGGCCATTGGTATCATGGCGCCAAAGAATCCCCATGCATTCGGTACGAAGATAAACACTAATACAGATGGTAAAAATATAATATTACCTAAGCGCACTGTTTTTAGAAAGCCTAGCTTATCCGATAGTGCACCACCCATATAGGTGAGGACAGCCCCCATGGCAAAGTACATAGTAAGTGCCAAGCTCGATGCACCGGCTTCGCCATTGATAACGGTAATGTATAAAATCGGTATAAAAATCGATAATACGGAGAACAAAATTGATCGAGATGCAATAACGAAAAATAGCTTTGTAAAACTCACCCAATCGTTTATGCCCGTATTGTCACCCTTAATTTGACTTTCACATTCACGCGCATCTTCGGCCTCAGTAGTATGACCTGTGAAAGCATATAGATATAGCAATACGCCGAGCGCGGCAATAGCCGTAAACACCCAGAGGAATTGGCCGCCAAAGACATAAACACCACCAGCAATGAGCGGCCCTAAGGCAAAACCAGCGCTGCCACCAACCGCAAAGCGCCCCATGGCATTGCCAATCTCGTGAGATTGTGTACGATTTACAAGAAGAGCCGCCTCAGGATGGAATAGTGCAGCCCCAACTCCAGACATAAGTGCCAAGGCCAAAATCATTTCATAACTCGTAGCCAGTGCAATGGCACTAATCGATACGAGCGTCACCGCAAAACCTACAGGAATAAACCACGGCACACGCCACCGGTCAGCCACATACCCAAGCACAGGCTGCGCAATAGACGCCACAATGGTATTACAGAAAATAATCGCCGCCGATTGATAATAATTGAGATTAAAATTAGCAATAAAAAACGGGATTAATGCAGCAAGAGAACCTTGACCGAAATCGTTAATGCAATGAAAGATAGGCGGTGCGTATTTTCTTATGGTGCTTTTCATGTATCCTCCTTTTATTGGGATAAATCAACAACTATAGCTATGGATGATGAGGCTCCAAAAAACTCCACCGGCCGGGTCTGACTACGCCCTCCGGGCTTCGCAGGGCCAAAGTCGTTTTTTGAACCCTCATCATCCATCATTCAAAACGTTTTCGCCCTTATCCCCATACCAAGCATGCTAAACAAAAACCCCATAACAAAATACACACTAGGGCGAAACACAAAGTCGTTTTTTTACTTAGCCTATCCCCTTTCTAACTACTAATAATATGAAGCACCGTAAGAAAATACGGCACTTGCGATAAACAAAAAAGGACGGATACCTTCCTCAAAACGACTTCGGGTCCCGCTTTAGCGGAATAGCGTGTCAGCTTTTTCTCGTCCCAATGGCTCATTTCGGCATAGAATCTATAGCGAAAAAGGACGGGTACCCTTCTCAAAACGACTTTGCCCTGTCTGCCTCTATGGCTCGTTTTCGGCATAGAAGATTTAATGCAAAAAGGATGGTCCGTTCAGAAAACGACTTCGGGCTCCGCGTAGCGCAGTAGCGTGTCGGCTTTCTGGACGGACCATCCTATACATTAAGGATTATAGGCCGAAACGAGCCATTATTGTATCTACGTGTTTCAATAGTTTATATGGATCGAAGCATGCATCGATTTCTTCGTCGGTCATGTATTTTTTGATGTTTTCATCGGATTTTAGACCTGTAGCGAAGTCTTTGCCTTCGAGCCAGCGTTCCATAGCGTGTTTTTGTACCCAACGGTATGCTTCGTCACGTACGGCACCTTTGTCTACGAGGTGTGTCAAAATTGTTTGGCTGAATACAAGGCCACCTGTAAGGTTAAGGTTTTTAAGCATTGTTTCAGGGTATACCAACAATTTATCGATGGTACGGATTGTTAGGTGAAGCATGTAGTTCAACGCGATGGTTGCATCTGGTAAGATAACGCGTTCTACAGAGCTATGGGAGATGTCGCGTTCATGCCACAAAGCTTGGTCTTCGTACGCAGATTGTGCATAACCACGCAATAAACGAGCCATACCACAAATTCTTTCACAAGTGATAGGATTACGTTTATGAGGCATCGCGGAGGAACCTTTTTGTTTAGGGCTAAAGTATTCTTCCGCTTCGCGCACTTCGGTACGTTGCAAGTGACGGATTTCCAAAGCGATTTTATCCAATGTACCGCCTACAACAGCAATGGTGGACAATAGTTCAGCGTGACGGTCACGTTGTACGACTTGGGTCGCGATTTTAACAGGTTCAAGGCCTAGTTTTTCACATACGTATTGTTCTACGAATGGGTCGATGTTGGAGTATGTACCAACAGCACCGGACAATTTACCAACAGCAACACTTTTACGAGCATGTTCCATGCGTTCGATATCGCGTTCTACCTCTGCCATCCAAAGGCAAAGTTTTAAACCGAATGTAGTAGGTTCGCCGTGAATACCGTGAGTACGACCAATCATAGGCGTATGTTTGAATTCTGCAGCACGACGGCGCAATACAGCGTGTAATTGTTTCAAATCTTCAATCAAAATATCGCAAGATTGTTTCATCATATAGCCAAGTGCAGTATCCTTAACGTCTGTGGATGTCAAGCCAAGATGAATGTATTTAGCCGCTTCAGGGCCTACATATTCGCCCACAGCAGTCACAAAGGAAATGATGTCATGATTTGTTTCACGTTCGATTTCGTGAATTCTTTCAACATCAAAATTGCCCTTTTCCCGAATGATTTTTGCCGCTTCCTTCGGAATCACGCCAAGCTCAGCTTGCGCTTCAGATGCCAATGTTTCAACCAATAACATTGTGTCGAACTCGTTGCGTTCGCTCCAAATATGGCCCATTTCTTCTCGTGTATAACGTGGTATCATGATGTCTCCTTTGCATGGTGAAAGCTAGATTTTTTATATAATAATTGTACCATATGTAAAAGCTTGGTTCAATAAATCTTATGCAATTTTCCGAATAATATATATATTAGCATTTCTTAATGTTCGGTATTTTGTAATTAAGTTGAAATTGTACTAATAGTTCCATACCGCACATACACTTCAACATATTATTTCTATCTGGCATTGTATTTCTCCTTCGGCATTTTTTTGGTATTGTATTTCTCTTTCGGCATTTTATTTCGGTATTGTATTTATATATAGATTGATTTGTAATTTGTTATTATAATAGTAATGTATAAATAAGTTATATCTCGTATCAACATACTAATAATACACACATATAGGAGTACATCATGGCGAAGAAACAACGCAAAGAACGCATACAACAACCTAAAGAATCTCAAACAGCAGGGACTTTAATGAAATTATTTTTCCTCATCAGTTTTGTCGTCCTCGGCCTATTCGTGTTTAACGATATGCCTATCAACTGGATTTTAGGTGTATATGTAATCGATATCTTAGTGTCGCTCGCCTATGTGGCTTTCAACAGAAACCGCATCACCACATCCGATGTGGTGCATACGAATGTGCGTCGCATCGTATCGTTCTTGATTATGCTCATCACCATGTTCTTCTACGCCTTTGCATTGTGGCGCGTCGATCAATATACTACACAAATGCAAGTGACATTGTTCATCGGTGGCGTCATCATTTACTATGCGGTGTTCAACAGCACGAAAACAGCTTTAAAAAAGTAAGTAGTTAAATAGCGGACTCACAACATAGCACGTAGTCGAACAAGAAACTCATAAATTAGCATGTATTCGAATAACGGATTTCTAAAATAGCAAGTAATAGACATAACAAAAGAGGCATATCTTACATACGTTCTTGTATGTTAGGTATGCCTCTTTATTGTCCTAGTACAACAGGAATGGCAAGGGATACGACTTGTCCTCGTTTATTGACAATGCTACCGCTAGTCTTGATGATACGGATGGCTTCATCTCGTACATCGGGAGGAACGGAATCCTCTACGATACGCGGTGTATTAACGCCGACGATAACATTGCCATTGGCGTCAAAGTTAACGCGCACAACGGCTTCGCCGCGCACGGATGATGCTTGGCCTTGTTCTTTCACTTGGCGCAAATATTCCGTAGGGTTAATATCCGATTGTTCAAGCCATGCCCGTTGACCCGGCGTCAGCAAATTAAGCGCATCTGCAAAAAAGGATAGGTCTTTATCTGTATTGTCGCGACCATTACCTTGTGCATTGGGGTCCGTCGATACGTCGTTGCCTACTAATTTCTTTTGTTGTTCCTGTTTTTGATGGGTTACAACACCTGTCTCACCGCCAGTGGCCTCAGATTCAATAGCCTTTGGAACAGCCCATTCCCGTTTTGTAGTCGGTGCTGGTTGTTCTGTGTCTATCTTTTTCTGTGGTTCTACGGTGTTAACAGGCGGTTTAGTTTCTTGTGTCTGGGCTACCGACGCAGGTGCATCGGCAGGCGGTTTTGCCTCCTCTGACGGCGGCGTTACCGTTGGATGCTCCTCGGCGTGTTCGCTTTCACCAGCATCAGCCAAATCAAAGCTAATTTCAGCTGCCTCTTGTCCTGCACCAGTACCGCCCATGCCCTTTAGTGAAAGCCCCATCCCCGTTATCATGAGGATGCTGATACACAGGGATATCAAAAACGGTCGAAAATAATGCGATTCAAACATAGAATCACTTCCGATCCGTAGCGACACTAATGTACTTAGCGCCGTTTACTTTCAGCATATCGAGAAGGGCGATGACCTCGTTGTAATACACATCCTTAGACGCGCGAATGACAAAGGCCTGACGCGGCGTGGTCCGCACGATATCCTGCACCTCTTGAGACAGATTGTCCGCAGAAATTTCGCGGTTATCGATATAAAGTTTATGCGATGTGGTAAGGGTAATGATGATCGGCTCAATGGATTTAGCCGTCGAAGTCGATGTGGATGGTAGATTTAACGGGATTTGTTGCTCCGTATTCATGTATAAGGTGCCGACCATGAAGAATACCAATAGGAAAAATACGATATCAATCATAGGGATGATCATGATGGTCGGTTCTTTTTTCACTCCTAATGTGCGGCGTCTCATAGGTCATGTTCCTCGTTGTACGCATCGAGGATGCTGCCACATTCATGTTCTAAGGCTACGACGAAATCATTCACCTTCGCTGCACAATAACTATGAAAAGCGAGGGCAATGATAGCCACCGTAAGACCTGTAGCAGTAGCTACTAAGGCTTCGGATACACCGCCTGTGATGATGGTTGGGGCCCCAATATCGCCGCCTACAACGGCAAAGGCGCGAATCATACCGAGAACGGTACCGAGCAAGCCGAGCAACGGTGCCATAGTAACAATCATGCTGAGCCAGCCAAGGCCGCGTTTCAAACGTTCATCGGTATAGCCTACCAAATCTTGCAATCGGTTTTCTAAACCATTGTAGTTTTTTGCACTGCGCAAAGCCTTTGCAAAGAGAGTGCCTAGATTTTGTGTATCTCGTTCCAATACGGTTGGAAGCATAATCCAACCTGGATGATTATTTAGAACAGCAGTAAATTGGTGCATATCCTTACGAAATTTGCGGTATAAAAAGAATCGTTCTATACCAATCATTAGTGTCACCACAAGGAAAATAACGAGTGGATACATAACAAAACCACCAGCTACAAATAAATGTGTAATACTACTCATACTAACCTCCAAAACCCACACCGATTTAGGCTCTTATCTAATAATTATACCACGTTTTTACACATCAAAACATATGGGGCTTACGATAGATGAGTAAAAATATACTAGTTGATGTATACAATCTGACAAAAATCTTAACTAGTATAAGAAAATATACAAAAGGGGCTACATCAATAGACATGCTAATTGATGTAGCCTTTTTTAGTACAATTTTATGTACCTTTGTATGAATTTTTAATATATACCATTTATATTGTGCACGCTATGAAGCGCAGGCTTTCATAAATGGCACAGAATCGATTCGTACATAGATGCTATTCGTACATGGCAAGATATTATTTATCAAGTTTGTTAATATCCAAACGATTCATACTGCCAATGAAGCGATTGTACGATTCAATCATATCATTGTAATGATCATTTGATTGATCACCTAAGAATGTACGAATTCTACCGATAGTTGTATTTAATTGAGACTTAGCAGTGTTATATTCTGGACTCGTAACGGTACTGGATACATCCATGATGCCTTGTAACTCTTGGTTAGCTGCATTTACATCGATTTGTTTACCTTCTTCAAAGCTATCTAATAGAGCTGTTAAGCGTAAATGAACTTCTTGAACTGCCGCAGCATTTTTCTTACCAGAATCTTTAAGTTCTTTTAACTGTTCTTGTTGGTTTTCCGTGTTGTGTTTGTGAACTACTGCATCTAACTGATTATATGCTGCATAGAATTGATCATATAGTTGAACGTATTTAGGTCCTAATTGTTGTTCCTTAGCATAATTATCTGCTTGATATGAATTAGTTTGGTAGTACGTATCCAATTCACTGGCTACTGGTACAATATCCTTTAATACAGCCAATACGTTGTCTAAAGGTTCCTTCATATCATCATATGGTACGCCAGCGTCTTTAGCAGCTTGCAACTTTTGTTGTAAGGTATCAAAGTGTGGTGCCATGAAGCTTCTTAAATGTTGCCCCTCTTTTAGTTTTTGAACGGACGGATTGATAGCATATCCAAAGCGTACGGACCAACTATTAAAATCGCCAATCGCTTCGATATAGTTATTGAACACTTTAATGTCCTGTTGCGATGCCTTTTGAGCGCCTTGTTGCACCCCATTGGCAATCTTAGAAAAACTACAGCCACTCATAAAAAATGGGGATGTAAGAGCAGTTACACACAATACTGCTGTTGTCAGTTTTTTTACTAATGGATTCAAAATAAATCTCTCCTTTTAAAATAACCCATAAAGTATACATCTATAACTAAATTATATACCATATATGATTTTTGTGAAAGCTATATTTATGCATTTCATGAAACAAAAAGGGCATAGTATCTAATATGTTCTATCGATTACAAATCGATGGTAGTATAGATACTATGCCTTTATGTATAGAGATTATTTTAAGGACTTGTCAAAGACGCCTATGAGTTCTTCGACGGCTTGTGATTCACTCATTTCACCATCTAAAACAGCCGCTTCGACTTCGCCCATACGACCTTGAATGACTATATTATTAAAGAATAGGTTGTGCAAGTGTTCGTCAATCATATCGCGCACCCAACGAAGGGATTGTTCTTGACGACGTTTGAGGAATACGCCATTTTCTTTACCTTGTTCCGTAAATTCTTGAATCACATCCCATAATTCGTCGAGGCCGTCCTTTGTAACGGCAGAACATGTGTAGGCTTGAGTTTTCCATTTTTCCGTAGCAGGACGGATATAATGCAACATCCGATCATAGTCACTACGGGCAATGAGAGCTCGTTTGAGGTTATCCCCATCCGCCTTGTTAACTACAATGGCATCGGCTAATTCCATAACGCCTTTTTTGATGCCTTGCAATTCATCGCCGGCACCGGTCAATACGATGAGCATAAAGAAGTCGACCATGGAACGTACGGTAACCTCACTTTGCCCAACGCCAACGGTTTCGACGAGAATAATATCGTACCCAGCAGCCTCGCAAAGCAGCATGGTTTCTCTACTTTTACGAGCTACACCACCTAGTGTACCACCAGCCGGCGATGGACGGATATACGCCTCTGGATGTTTCGTCAACGTTTCCATCCGCGTCTTATCACCCAAGATACTGCCCTTGGTGACTTGGCTTGTAGGGTCTACAGCAAGTACGGCCACCTTGTAACCTGCTTCAATGAGCATGTTCCCAAAGGCTTCGATAAATGTACTTTTACCGGCCCCAGGCACACCGGTGATACCGATGCGCAACGCCTTGCCTGTACGAGGTAATATGGCTTGTAACACTTGTTGAGCTAATTTAAAGTGTTCCTTATTATTACTTTCTACTAATGTAATAGCCCGTGAAAGTATAACGCGGTCCCCCTGCTCGATACCGCGTACATAATCAGCGACAGTTAATTTCTTGCGCCGCTGTACGGGACGTACCGACGGAGCCAGATGAGCGGAACTAGATAAAAGGCCATCGTGCATTTCTTTGACGCCTTTCATGACGTGACACGCAAAGGTATCTTCTTTTTTCGCATCTTCTGGCACCCAATCGGGACGATAGGTGCTACCCTCGGCATTTGCGTTTTTTACACCTAATTCTGGAGCGCTACTTTCACCAGTAGCAGCCTGTGTATTGCGCAATGCATCCGGAGTAGGCCGTTTGTTATCAGTCATTAGACTCGTCTTGTACGTGACTAGTCAATGTTTCTAGTAATTTTTTCGCCGCTACTGGCAAAACTGTACCAGGGCCAAAGATAGCCACTGCGCCATGTTCGCGTAGGAATTCATAGTCCTGAGCAGGGATTACGCCGCCGATGGCAACTAAAATATCTCCACGGCCCCGCTTGTTGAGTTCCTCTACAAGTTGAGGCAATAATGTCTTATGCCCCGCCGCAAGAGAACTAAATCCGACAATATGAACGTCATTATCCACCGCATCTTGTGCTGTTTCTTCTGGAGTTTGGAACAAAGGTCCGATATCCACGTCAAAGCCCATATCCGCGAAGGATGTAGCGATAACTTTGGCACCGCGGTCATGACCGTCTTGGCCCATCTTCGCAATCATGATACGAGGACGACGACCTTCGAGTTCTTCGAAGTCATCCGCCATTTGACGTACTTCTTTGATAACATCGTCATCTTCATATTCGCTGGAGTATACGCCAGAGATAGAGCGGATAACCGCTTTATGACGGCCGCAAACTTTTTCAACAGCAAAGGAAATTTCGCCCAAGGATGCACGCGCACGAGCTGCTTCAAGTGCAAGAGCAAGCAAGTTACCTTCCCCGGATTCTGTAGCATTTGTAATCGCTTCGAGGCAGGATTGAACCTTATCTTCGTCACGGTTAGCACGCAATTGTTCGAGACGACGAATTTGCGCTTCACGTACAGCTGTGTTATCTACGTCGAGGATATCCAATGGATCTTCTTTATCTAGACGATATTTATTGATACCGATGATCGCTTCACGACCAGAGTCGATACGAGCTTGGCGACGTGCGGCAGCTTCTTCGATACGCATCTTAGGAAGCCCTGTGTCGATAGCTTTCGCCATACCGCCAAGGGATTCGATTTCTTGGATATGACCCCAAGCGCGACGAATCAATTCATCTGTCAACGCTTCTACATAGTAGGAACCGCCCCATGGGTCGATAACCTTACATACCTTAGTTTCGTCTTGGATGTAAAGCTGAGTATTACGCGCAATACGTGCAGAGAAGTCCGTAGGCAATGCGATAGCTTCGTCAAGCGCATTGGTATGTAGAGATTGGGTATGGCCCAATGCAGCGCCCATCGCTTCCATACATGTACGAGCCACGTTGTTGAACGGATCTTGTTCTGTAAGAGACCAACCAGATGTTTGGCTGTGTGTACGAAGGGCCATGGATTTAGGATTTTCAGAACCGAAGCTCTTGATAATCTTAGCCCATAACATACGAGCAGCACGCATTTTAGCCACTTCCATAAAGTAGTTTTTGCCGATTGCCCAGAAGAAGGACAAACGAGGTGCGAATTTATCTACGTGAAGGCCTGCATTAACACCGGTACGGATGTATTCAAGACCATCAGCCAATGTGTAACCTAATTCGATATCCGCTGTAGCACCCGCTTCTTGCATATGGTAGCCAGAAATGGAGATACTGTTGAACTTAGGCATGTACTGGGATGTGTACGCAAAGATATCACCGATGATGCGCATGGACGTAGCTGGAGGGTAAATATAGGTATTACGTACCATGAACTCTTTCAAGATATCATTTTGGATCGTACCAGCCATAACCTTTTTATCAACGCCTTGTTCTTCACCAGCTAGGATGTAGAACGCCATGACAGGCAATACGGCGCCGTTCATTGTCATGGATACGGACATTTGGTCGAGAGGAATACCGGAGAATAGAATTTCCATATCGAGGATGGAGTCTACCGCAACGCCGGCTTTACCAACGTCACCCACTACGCGAGGATGGTCGGAGTCATACCCACGGTGTGTAGCAAGGTCAAAGGCGATAGACAAACCTTTTTGGCCCGCTGCCAAGTTACGACGGTAGAACGCATTGGATTCTTCGGCTGTGGAGAAACCAGCGTACTGACGTACTGTCCAAGGACGAGTTACGTACATTGTGGAATAAGGTCCACGCAAGAATGGAGGTACACCAGCCATATAGTCAAGGTGTGTCATTCCTTCATAATCCATCTCTGTATAGAGAGGCTTTAGTTGGATTTGCTCCATTGTTGTATTATATAAATCTTCAAAGCTTTTTCCTGTTTCTTTTTGAAGTTCAGCAAGCCATGCATCGCGAGATGTTGCTGTCTGAGATCCCAAGCCAAGAGAGGAGAAGTCTGGATTTTTAAACATGAGCTCACATCCCTTTCTTATCTTGTAACGCATGTAGAATTTCGTAGCAATTTGCGCGAACAGAGATGAAATCATCTACACCGGCTTCACGGTATACAGGTTCAAGATCCTTAGAAGGTGCACCTGCCAAGATAACCGTTACATGAGGCATAGTTTCTTTCAATTCTTTCGCAAGTGGTGGTACTAATTCAGGATATGTATCATCTGTAGAACAGATAACTACCACATCGGCGCCACTTTCACGAGCTGCCTTAGCCGCATCAGCCGTTGTTTCATGACCATCATTTTTGATTACTTCGAACGCCGCTACTTCAAAGAAGCCTGTGGAGAAGTCCGCACGAGGTTTATGTTGAGGAATAGGGCCCATATTAGCCAAGAATACCTTCACATTATCTTTTGTGCGTTGTTTATAATTTTCCGTACGCATACGAAGAGCTTCAAATTGTTCCGTCCAACGATGAGCCGTAATAGGTTCGATTGTTTCGGAGGAAATATCGCCCGCATCCAAAGCCTTACGGATTTGACGCATTGTCATTTTTTGCAATGCACCGAGCTCGATAAGGCCAATCAATGCACCTGGCTCTGTTGTGCTTGCTTCGAGTGTAGATTGGGCTTTTACAACCGCTTCTGAATCTGCAGTTGCCAAGTATTCTTCGAGATGAGCTACCCGTTTTTGACGCAATGTTTCTTGATTTTCAGGTTTTGGATCAAGCAATTCTTCCGTCATATTAGCGTACATGTTATTACCAACCGCTACATCCTTACGGAATGCAAGGTTTTTAAAGCGTTCATTAAGAATTGTTTTAACTTGCGCTTGAGGATAACCTTCCTTCAAGGCAGCGATAATGCCACCTTTAGACTCGATAGTTTGGAATTCATCCCAAATTTTTTCGCATAGTTCAGCTGCCAATGTTTCTACATACCAAGAACCACCTACAGGGTCAACTGGTTGACGCAATTCGAATTCAGTTTGTAACATAACTTGAATGTTACGGGCAATACGACGAGAGAATTCATCGGATTTGCGAATTGGTTGATCAAATGGAGAAACTTCAAGACTATTGAGACCACCTACAACACCAGAGAATGCTTGTGTTGTATTACGCAACAAGTTTACATATGGGTCGTATACGGTTTTTGTGAAAGCAGATGTTCTACCGTGTACATGAACGGCACGGTCGCTTTCACCAGCACCGAAGGCCTCCATAATGCGAGCCCAAAGCACGCGCAACGCACGCAATTTAGCAATTTCCATGAAGAAGTTTGCACCCAAGGAGAATGTAAACATCATGCTGTTAGCAATAGTGTGAATATCGATGTTACGTTGTGCTAATTGACGCACATAGCAAACTGCTGTTGCCAATGCATACGCAACCTCTTGCACATCATTAGCGCCACCATTAGCGTATACATCGCCAGATACGAGTACAGTTTTAAGCTCTGGAGCTTGTTCTTTAGCCCATACAACAGTATGTGCCATTTCATCAAAGGCTGTATCTAAGGAAATGTGCAAAGCACCATCTTTCGCCAAAACACCGATAGGGTCGGCACCAACAAGACCTTTCAAATCAGACGTTTGTTTTTTAGCGCCTTTCACTGTAGCCGCTAACATGCCAAGCAAGATGGCTGCAGAAGCACCAGTTTCAATGTACAAAGGATTTTCCTTCAAATTGAAGCGGTCAATCAATTGTTTGCAGTCATCCATAGTGGATACAGATGTACCACCAACACCAACGGATGCGCCTACTTGCACGTCTTGATCATGACGTGTTGCTTCATCTAGGCGGATGTTGTGAATAGTGCCACCCTTTACAATCTCGTATAAACTTGCATGATTAGCATCTTTAGGCAAAGAGTCATCTACATATTGGGATACACCCCAAGAGTCTTTAATATAACCACTTGCCTTAGTGCCACGTAGGAACTCACCTGCCCCAGGGTATACGCCCTTTGGAATTGCTTCTGCATGCAATGCAGGTGTGTAAATCGGCTGCAACGTAATACCTTCATAGGTTTTCGTGAACATCTTCTTGTGGAAGTCGCCACCCTTTAACGCCTTTTCAACCTCTGCCTGCCATTGTTCATACGTAGGTTTCTCAAATTCATCAAAGGATACAGGAGCTAATAGATCGCGTTCAGCATCCTTTGAAGTCTTTTTGTCAGACATATATGTGCCTCCTTTTCAACTCGAAACCATACCGAGAAACAGCGCACCGTACCTACAATTGTTATGCTTATACACCACCAAAGCTTTCCTATCTATGGATCACATCAACCTCAAATCTGTGTCCATCAGTTTACTAACAATAAAGCCTGATGCATATGCTCAACAGTCACTTTCAAGGGCAACAAAAAAACGTGCCACCCAAAAGTGACACGTAAGGTTCCTTGTTGAAAAGTATGCCAAAAAACACTGAAACCAGCATACCTCAATCCCCTTCCTATCGCTCGTAGGTACATAACGGTGATTATCAAATAGGCAGTTCTCCTGGCTCGGGCTCATCGCCTTGCTTTCGCCTTCCCAGATTTCTCCAGTGACATTTTTGAAAGCAGGCTCGTCCTTACAGTGGCGGGACCGCATCGGCTTGTACCGATTTCTCTATTAAGTCTTGCGACACCTATTCTCTATATTCGTTGTTCTAAGTCCAATATAGTGTAAAAATATGCACAAAGTCAATGAACATAACAGTTAATCATAAGTAGCAAATTTCAAGTTATAACTAACGCATATATAGAATGATAAAAATGCATAGGTGCAATTTAGAGAAATTACCTCTATAATTCGCTACTGCTATACTACCACCATGTTATAATAATTCTACTAATGGGAGGTCGTATTATGAACGAAATAAACAAAAAAGGTCTCAGCACCACATTGTTGTGCTGTTTAATTTGGGGTTTGCTGCCCCTCTATTGGGCGCTTTTAAACCAAATATCATCCTTTTCCGTATTATCGCACCGCATCATCTGGTCCGGATTTTGGATGTTCTTCCTCGTCATCGCTACAGGGCGCCAACAACTGCGTATGGACATACAACTTTTACGCACCCATCTTACGCAATTAGGCCTACTATTACTGGCTGCTATACTTATTAGCATCAACTGGTTCACCTACATTTGGGCCGTTACAAACCAACACGTACTCGACACGAGCCTTGGCTATTATATCAATCCATTGCTCAACGTATTGTTGGGCATCCTAATCTATAAAGAAAGATTACTTTGGCCACAAAAGCTAAGTATTGCCATCGCATTCTTAGGTGTGACCATCATGACTGTTCAACTAGGTACATTACCCATAGTCTCTATCATCCTAGCCGTTTCCTTTAGCCTATACGGGGCCGTAAAAAAACGTCTCACCATCCATCCATTCTCGAGCATCGCCTTCGAGGCATGGCTCGTTACACCGATAGCATTATGGTATCTAACGGCTGTGGATACCACCTCGTGGTCCTTTATCGAAAACCTAACGCCGACCGGTCTCCTCCTCATCGGTGCCGGCCTTACCACATCGATTCCGCTCATCCTCTTTTCGTACGGTGCCCGTCTATTACCACTAAACATTCTCGGATTTTTACAATACCTATCTCCTACCATGGGCTTCTTCTTGGCCATCTTCTACTTTGGTGAAAGCTTTGGTACAGCACAACTCATAGCCTTCGGCTGCATCTGGGTGGCACTCGTATTGTTCACCCTATCTAATCAAATGACGACACGTATTAAGATAAAAAAATAGAATACATTACAAAAAAGCTGTATCAAATGAATTTCTCATTTAATACAGCTTTTTATGTGTTCGTTTTACACGTGTCTAACGTAATATAGACTCAGATCTTATTAATCTAATTCATTCATATTTGTCGTATTCATATTAGAAATATAATGATTATAAGCCTCAATCATACGAGTATAGTCCTTATCTTGTTTCGAACCCATATAAGTGCGGATAGCACCGATTGTAGAGTTTACAGAGGTCTTAACAGTATCATAGTTAGAGTTAGTAATGCCATTAGACAAATCACCAATAGCTTGTAACTCTTGATTCATGGCATTCACATCCGGCTGTTTTTCACTATCTAGCCTTTCAAGAACAGCGGTAAGTCTCAAATGAACCTCTTGTGCTGCAGCTGCGTTTTTCTTACCTGCATCGCGCAACTCTTGTAACCGTTGTTGTAATCGATCGAGATTGATTTTATGCATCAAATTATCAAAATCTGCATAAATAGGCACAAATTGCTCATACAACTGTACATACTTTGGACCTAATTGCTGTTCCTTAGCATAGTTATCTGTGGTGTATTCTTTAGATTTATAGTATGCATCCAGTTCTTCGGCTACCGGTGTGATTTCATTCAATTTTGAAAGCAACTTATCTAGGGGCTCCTTCATTTCATCATAAGGAATACCGGCTTGCTTAGCTTCTTCTAATTCTTTTTGTAACTGTTTAAAGTTCGGTGTATTAAATACAGTTAAATGCTTACCTGCTTTTAAATCATTAATCGTCGGTGTATTCGCATAATCAAACATAACAGCCATGCGATTATATCGGCTTATGGCTTTCACATATTGATTAAATAATTGTACCTTATCCTGTTCCGACCGCTGTGCTATTTCCTTACGGCTCTGCTCAGTGCCCTGCCATAGCTCTGACATACTACAACCGCTCAAAAACAAAGGTGATGTCAGCGTTAGTGCACACAACACAGCCATTGCCATCCTTTTGCCAAGTGGTTTCATGATGAATTCTCTCCTTTCATCAATATACAGCTTAGTTTATATATTCTAATTATATACCCATTATAAATAATAAGAATAGTATATATACACAAAAGTCATTTATCATTACTTGTCAAGTGACCAATAGAGTCAGGGGTGACCAATGGGCACCCCTATTTTCCTTTATATACTGGTAGACTACAACTAAGAAAGAATAACTCCTATAAATTGTTTTATACGTATACACGTGTTATTATAAAAGGAGAAAATATGAAGGATAAAGATTTACTTAAACTGCTACTCAAAAATGGTTGGAAGGATGTACGGCAACGTGGTAGCCACCATCGTTTGAAAAAAGATAGTCAAGTTGAAGTGATTGCCATACACGGAAAAGATGTACCTACAGGTTTATTAAATGCCATTTTGAAACGCACAGGGCTTAAATAAGGAGGACCTCTATGAAATTTATATACCCCGCAATAATCCATGATGATTCTGATGGACTTTGGGCTGAATTTCCAGACTTAGAATATACAAGCAGCACCGGATCAACCCTAACTGAACTCATAACAAATGCCCAAGAGGCTATGGAGCTATATATTTTAGGTGCCTTAGAGGATGGGCAAAGTTTACCATCCGCATCATCAGTCCGTAATTTACCAATTACTGAAAACACTTACCCTACACTGGTGCAAACTGATATTGATCTTGGTAAAAACAGTAAATCCATCAAAAAAACATTAACGATTCCCGCATGGCTCAACGAACGGGCCTTAGAAAAGGGAATAAATTTCTCACAATTATTACAAGAAGCATTAGTAGAAAAAACATTATAAGTTAACGAGTTGTTTAAATCTTTCATTATTATGAAAGCGTTCAAAGTGATCTTGTTCAGCAGCAACCGCCTTTACAGATGGATCAATTTTAATTGCTTTTTCAAGCCAATCAAGGGCCTTCATATCATCCCCTTGGTCTGCATAAATGGTAGCAATGCCATACACAGACCAGGTGTTACTAGGGTCCTTTTCTAATACCTTTTCAAACCATTGTTTAGAGTCATTTAATCGACCTTGTAGCTTATAAACCATGGCCATATTATAGTAGTTAGCCACATTATTAGGATCTAAGTCATAAGCCTTCTTCGTATCAATCAAACCTTTGGTGGTATCGCCATTAAGTGCTGTTGCAAAACCGCGAATAGAATAGGCTTCAGCATTATTGGCATTTGCATTAATAGCTATGGTCGATTCTTCTATCGCCTTATTATAATTGCCAGACGATAGGGCTTGTTTGGCGACAATTACATGTTCATCTTGACCTTGAGTTGTTTTAGCTTGTTCATTAGCTGTTGCTGTAGGTTTAGTGTCTTGCTGAGTCTTAATGTCTGTGCCACAACCTAATAGGCTAAGCAAACATATACATAATAGAATATATCTCATATAATAACCCCTATATTTTTGTTAAGTACTGTCATGTAATGTATTAAATACGGTTATAAGTATACTAAAACTATATACAAAAAAAGGACGAGCTGCAACTCGTCCTTTTTCGTTATATTGTCGGTAATTTCATACACTCTACCTATAAGTAATATAGCATAGAAATATACAACTAGCAAACGCTATCAATTATAGCCTTTACATATTATTTTTTAGCCTTAGAGCAACGATCCAACAAGTACGCAACGCTTACGAATGGGATGCCGCCGCTTTCACCAAGACCAATTTCACATGTAGAACTGGAGCTTACGCCAAGTGTAGCACCGTATTCGGCAACTTCACTAGCAAGGTCTTTTGTAGCACATTTATTAAGTTCTGGTGTGAAGAAACCTTTTTGACCAGCAAAGCCATCGCATGCGAAGGATTTAATATTGAATACATTGTCAGAGCAGAGACGTGCCAAGTCTTCGATGTATTGAGATTTGCCCAATACTTTGATTTTACATTGTTTATGAACAAGAACGCGTTCATCGCATTTTGTAATATCAAGGCGAGGTACTACGAATTTGCATAAGAATTCAGAAATATCATTAATTTCTAAATCTGGCATATGTTTGAATGCGTGATTGAAGCATGCACTATGGTCGATAACGATTGGGTATTTACCATTTTGAGATGCTTTCATCAACGCATCGTGTAAATCTTTTACAGCACGTTCATGTACGTCATCGTAGTTTTCAAAGCTCAAGCCGCAGCAGAGGTTTTCGATGTGTTCAGGATAGATGATATCGATTTGAGCCTTATTACAGAGGCTTTCAACAACTTGTTGCAAGCTGCGTTGATCATCATAGCCTTGGTTTTGACGAAACGCACGGTTCGCACAAGTACTGAAGTATACAACCTTTTCAAAGTTAGTAGGTTTAATGCGGTTTTTCAATTTATAGCGATTAGCCTTAGGCGTTGTTTTAGGTACATATGGTGTAACACCTGTTACGCCATGTAAGCCTTCAGTAATCTTAGAAATCGCTTTTTGTGTAATGATAGAGCCTGCAATACCTTCAAGACTTACACCAGCACGGCACATTTGAAGTGTTGTGGAGAAGTTATCATAGATTTTCTTAGCCAATTCTGGTGCAGGTGGATCGATGCGGCGCATGGACAATGCGATTTGAGCAGTATCGATGCTAAGTGGGCAAAGACCTTTACACATAGAGCAAGCAGCACAAGTATCTACGCCGAAGTATTCGTAACCTTTTCTAAGTTCAGATGCCAATGTGAAGTTGCCTTCGTTTTCAAGGCGTTTAGTTTCGCGCAACAATGCGATACGTTGACGTGGAGTCAATGTTAAGTTACGGCTTGGACAATGTTTTTCACAGAAACCGCATTCCATACAGATTGTGAAAGCATCATCGATAACGCATTGAGCTTTAAGATTTTTCTTGTACACATCTGGGTCATCAGTAATCATAACATCAGGGTTCAAGATGCGTTCAGGGTCAAAGATAGCTTTGATGCGACGGTTGATTTCGTACGCTTTTTTACCCCATTCCATTTCAACGAATGGTGCTACCATGCGGCCTGTACCATGTTCGGCTTTCAAAGAACCACCGAAACCAGATACGCGTTCGGACATTTCTTTCACCAAATCACCGAAGTTCTTAGTATCTTTAGGGTCGCTGAAATCAGGTGTAATGTTAAAGTGAACGTTACCGGACAACGCATGACCGAAGATTACGCCACCATCAACGAAATCGTATTTGTGGAATAATTCAGTAAGCATTTCGATGCCCTTAGTGAAGTCTTCGATTTGGAAGCAAACGTCTTCTGTGATAACAGTAGTACCTTTTCTACGTTGACCACCTACGATTGGCAAGATACCTTTACGGATTGCCCACCAGGAATCGTATTCTTTAGGATCTTGAGAATAAAGACTTGGAATAGCTGTTGGAATGTCTTTCAATTGTTCTTTAATGAAAGCCAAGTTTTCATCAACAATTTCTTTAGAATAGCTTTCAGTTTGGAATAAGATAGCACTTGTACCTTCTGGAACTTCACGAACGAAATCAGGTACATTATCTAGAGTTTGAACTGCTTTTAAGGATTGATAGTCCATCATTTCAGCAGCAACAACCTTTTCACGGCCCATATTAGCCAAGGCTACAACGGCAAGAGATGCGTCGTTCAATGTGCTGAAGAACATGAGACCGCAACCTTTGTGAGGTACATCTTCAACAGTGTTGTACACGATTTCAGATACAAAGCCCAATGTACCTTCGGAACCGATGAACAAGTGATTGATAATATCGATGATATCTTCAAAATCAACAAGGGAGTTCAAACCGTAACCTGTAGTATTTTTGATTTTATATTTGTGATGAATCAAATGAGTCAACTCTTCATCAGCCAAGATTTCTTTGCGCAATTGCAAAATATCTTCAACCATTTGTGGTTTTTCTTTGAGGAATTGATCGATGCTCTTTTTATCGGATGTATCCAAAATGGAACCATCTAATAAAACAACGCGAATAGAGCGAATTGTTTTATAAGAGTTTTGTGCAGTACCACAGCACATACCGGAGGAGTTATTGTTCAAAATACCGCCTACCAATGCTGTTGCAAGCGTTGCAGGGTCTGGACCGATTTTACGATTATATGGTTTCAACAAATCATTCGCATCAGAACCGATAACACCACATTCACAACGCAATGCTTTGCCATCGTCGATAACTTCCATTTTTTTGAAGCCATCATTACAAACGATAAGCACGTCTTCACTGGAACATTGACCAGACAAAGAAGAGCCAGCAGCACGGAATGTAAATGGTGTGCCACATTGTTGACACAAACGAATAAGACGACGTACTTCGGATTCGTTTTCTGCTTTTACCACTACTTTTGGTAAATAACTGTAACAAGATGCATCTACACCATACGCATAACGGCGCAGACGGTCTGTATAAACACGATCCTTACAAATCGCTTGCGCCTCTTTGGCAAAACGATCATAATCTTTAACTAATATACTCACTTGAAAAGCCTCCAATCCTATCCTTAGGAAAATTTCTTTTATAACTAGTATACGCCGTTCTCATTTCGGTCGCTACCATTATGCATAAATTGTATATGAAATATAAATTCTATAGATACATAATATAAAATGCATTTTAGTTGAAAGTTGATTTCATTTACCAGAAAAATGAGTGTATTTCCTAGGAACACACATCAATAAAAATATATGATAACTACTTATGAAAGCCCATAAGGGTATCCCCTATCAATATGTGTATTCATGGGGATTAAGAGGTATGTAGCATGAATACAGATCTACACCAATATATGAATATTTATGTGAATTCCCCTAGTATCCTGTATATTACACATTAGGAATTATCAATATAAATTAGTTATGCGTTTTAGGAATAGATCTACTATTTGCTCGATTTTTAATAGTAATCTATTATTATCACGCCTCAACATTTGTAAAACATGTAAATACTTTTGCTTGATTTTGTTTTACAAATTGATATAATATTTGTAAAAAGAGGTGATAATTATGGCTACAACTAATATCAATGTACGAGTTGACGAATTATTGAAAAAAGATGCTGAAGCATTGTTTAATGACTTAGGCCTCAGCATGTCATCTGCCATCACTATGTTCTTAAAATCTGCATTAAGTCATGATGGTATCCCCTTCGAAGTAAAACGTGCTAAACCAAATACAGACACAATACAAGCATTAGCAGAATATGAAACTATGAAAGCTCATCCAGAAAAATACAAACGTTATAGTAATTTTGCAGAATTACTTAAGGATGTTGAAAATGAAACTTAAGATTATTGCATCAAATGCTTTCAAAAAAGATTTAAAATCTGCTAAAAAACGTGGCTTAAAACTAGATAAATTACAATCTATCGTAGATAAACTCGCCGATGAAATCCCCTTAGAACAAAAGTATCGTGACCACGCACTTACAGGAAACTATAAAGATTTTCGAGAATGTCATATAGAACCAGATTGGCTATTAATTTATCGAAAAGATGCAGATGTTCTTGAGTTATTTCTATTCCGAACCGGAACACACGCAGATTTATTCTAAATAACATATGGGGTTAAAAAAAAACAGCAAAAGGGCTGTAGCAAAAATGAGGTAATCTCATTTCTGTTACAGCCCTTTTTATGTTTTTCTTATGTTTAGACTATATAGGTACTCTTGTAAATTACTACAGGCCTGTTCTATTTGTAAAAGTATCATATTTAAGTGCTCTTATAAATTAGAATAGGTGTGTTCTAATTCTAAAAGCCTCACATTTAGGTGCTCTTATAAATTAGTACAGGCCTGTTCTAATTTTAAAAGCATCATATATAGGCACTCTCATAAATTAGTACAGGCCTGTTCTAATTTTAAAGAGACATATATACGAAGGTTCACCATCCTTAAAACAATATCCCAGATCCAATAATCAATTTAACAGCCAGTGCAAATACGCCAACGCTCATAAGTGCTAAGATAGCCTTAGCCCTGAGTCGTTTTGCTATTTGAGCGCCTGCTTGAGCCCCAAATATGGCACCGATACTAGCAGGGATAGCAATGTTAAATACGATGTGGTTCTCCAAAAGATGGGTAATAACACCAACCGCCGTAGATACGGCCAAAATAGCATGGCTTGTAGCCGTCGCTAAATGTGTTGGAAAGTCCATGATATAGATAAGAGCCGGCACGTGCACGAGCCCGCCACCGATGCCTAAAATACTAGAAATAAACCCAACAATGATACTAATGCCAATGCCGACTGGTTTATTGTACGTCACCTGCTCTTTGGTTAAAGATTCTTCCTTACGTTCTCCTTTTTTGCCAAAGTTCTTAAAGCCGATTAAGAATGAGGCGCATAGCATAAAACAACCAAAAGCAAATTTAAATCCTGGTCCAGAAAATGCATCAGACATTTGAGCCCCTATAATGGCCCCTGGAAATGTTGCTACACTAAAGATTAGAGCGGCGCTAATATATACCTTTTTCTGTTTAAGATATGCCAGTGATCCTGAAATAGCATTACACATAACAGAAAACAGCGATGTGCCAACGATCATGGATGGAGACCACTCTGGGAACCAATACATAAACAAAGGTACAAATATGATACCACCGCCGGCACCAATAATAGTACCTAACATAGCCGTAAAAAATCCGACTACGATAAAAAATAGATAGAATAAAACGATATTATCAGTCATATGGACACCTCTACTCTACAATCACTGTAGATCCATTAGGAATAATCGTAATCGATGCATCCTCGCCCATAATACCACGAGCGATGCTCAATGCTTCATCTAATGTAGACGCCGGCGTCATATGCATATCGCGAATGACTTGGTGGTCGCAATCTTGAGTCACAACGATGACCTTATAGTGATTCAAAATGCGTGCTAAAATTTGAATTTTCCATTGATAAGGTTTTGTTTCATTACGAGGCACGCCATGAATATCATCTAGGATTTTTTGAGGGCTTTCCATATTTTTGAAAGCCTCATATAATGCTTGTCCCCCATGACCTTCTTTACAGGAAGCAGCGATGATGATAACACCGCCATCCTTACAAGATGCTTCACCAGCAGTCATGCCCTTTACGGATTGATAGAGATTTTGATCAGATGGATAACCGCCATTACTTGTGATAACGATATCTGCAGGGATAGCTTTCACAGAAGACAAGGAGCGAATAAACTCATACCCTTCCTCATGCGCATCCACACAATCGCCAGCCACAGCCTTGATAATTTCCTTTTTCCTATCGATGATAACATTCAAGATAAACTGCAAATTCGCTTTTCGTGCAGCGTACAACATATCCTTGTGAATCGGATTTTCATCGATTTTACCGGTCCGGGAATGCTCGCTTTCAATAAATTCGGCACAATGATTAGCCAACACCGTCACCTTAGATGCAACGCCAGGCAACACGGATTTACGGCCGCCCGAGAAGCCCGCAAAGAAATGAGGATTAATGAGCCCTTCGGCGATGAGCAATTCCGTTTCCACCGCCAAGCGATTGATGACGCACTTGCCGCCAGATGGCAATGTGCCGATTTCCACCATATTCGCAGCATCCTCAGAATCATGATTGATGAGTTTTTCGTTATTCACGATATCCTCGCCGAACCGATGCACCATCTCTTCGTGCGTCATGGCCCTGTGAAAGCCAGTGGCAATCAAAATCGTAATATCAATCGTCGGATTCACCGCGCGAATGCGACGGAGCAAAATCGGCAACGTCACCTTACTAGGCATAGGACGCGTATGGTCACTCGTAATGATAACCATATTGCGTTTCCCCTCAACCAATGCTTCAAGAGACGGACTGTTAATCGGATGATCAAGCGCCTCCTCAACAAGCTCAGCCGGACTCTTCTCCGCCTTATACGCCGCCGCATTAGACACAAGAACCCCTTGCACGAACCGTTCATCAATAGACACATCTACACTTTTATAATCATAAGGAAAAGAATACGTCTTCATACCAGTACCTCCTGTTGTATTTATAATAAGTATACCAAAAATACTCAGGAGCAGCGAAATCTTCTTATCAATCTAATTAAACTTAAATACTTAGGAATGCGAGAACCCCCTAAAGGAATCGACTTTGGCCCTATCTCATATAGCCCATGGCGATGCAACGAAAGCTTATTCCCAATCTATAGTTGAAGATGTGAAAAGGTGAGCTACCTCAAAAAAACAATTTCATGTCTTTCTCATCCAGCCCTTGGCAATGCAGCTAAATCCTATTTCAAATCTATGTTAGATTTAAGACGAAAACGCGAGGTCCCTCTGAAGAAATCGACTTTGGCCCTGCGAAGGCCGTAGGCCGAAGTCAGACCCGGCCGGTGGAGATTTCTTTAGAGGGACCTCGCGTCCCAAACGTATTTAAAACTAATTAGATTGGAAATACGATTTCGCTGCTTTTAATCGTCCTCGTTCGCATGATACTTGTAGTTCATCGCCCGGTTGTAGTTTGACGTCATTTAGGGGAACGATGTATGTACCATTCCGGCGAATGCTGACGATTAAGGTTCCGTCTGGCAGGTTGAGATCTTGTAGTTGTGTATCAACATAGGATGCTACTACTGGGACCTTAGTTTGGAAGAAGGTTTGTACATTTTCCAAATTGCTTTGACCTGTCATGGCTTGTAATAGGGAATCGTAAATTGGCGGTTCTTTTAAGAGTTCTGCCACCAAGTAAGCCACGATGGTAACGATACCGATAGCATAAATATTAGAAAAACTATTCGTCATCTCTAGAACGAGCAAAATTGCCAAAATCGGAGTCCGCATAGCAGCCGCTAGCATACCGCCCATAGCGCAGATAACGAATTGCGGTACAAAATCAGGGGATATTAACCCTACCGATGAAAGCAGGCTTTCACAAAAAGCACCGGCCGACGCGCCGATGACGAGCATAGGCAAGAAGATGCCACCTTGAGCGCCACTGCCATAGCAGAAGGTGGTGAGCAAAATTTTGCCCAGTACAATGCCACCGAGGAGCAATACGCCGTGAGACTGAAAGGCCAGTTGGCCTACCAAATCATTGCCGCCGCCCAACAAGAGCTGCGAATCAAATCCAATAACGGCAACGGTTACGAAGGTAAGCACGAGTTTGAGAAAACGAGAGCATTTGAGCCACTCGAAGAAGCGCTTAAAGGCGAATATCATGCGACAAAACAATACACCGCAGAGGCCCATCAAAACGCCAACCCCGAGGAGAACGGGGAAATAATCGAGCGGCATCCCCGATGTCACGGAAAATCCGAGGGCTGGCGTGAGACCAAAAATGGTTACCGTAATGTAGTTCGATATGAGCGTAGCCACAAAAGTAGGAATGACGAGGTACGGATAAAAGCTTTTGTGCACCTCTTCGAATACGAACATGGCCCCCGACACAGGCGCGCTAAAGGCAGCGGTTAGGCCCGCACCAGCACCAGCCGATGTAAGGATGCGCTGTTCACGTAGACCCGAATTCATCCAATACGATACGATTTTACCGGCAGAGCCGCCGATTTGCACGGCTGGCCCTTCACGGCCCACAGAAAACCCTGCAAAGCCGGTTAATACGCCGCCAATCATCTTGGAGATGAGCGTACGATACGGCTTCATATCGAATAAGCCAAGCATTTCCCCTTCAATTTGAGGGATACCGGAACCGCCTGATAATGGGGCCCACGTTAACAATCGATCAACAATAAAGGCAAATACGACCATAGCGATAAGCCAACCAATGGCCCATTCCAATGAAATATCGCCCATTAGATGCCATCGGATATGTTCAGACTCGAGGATTAAATATCGATAGGCTGCCCCAAAGAATCCTGCGATAATCCCTACTAAGGCCCCTTTAGCAATGAGTTCAGATAGTAATATGCGATTCATCGACATATCCGCTAAGGTAGAGCTGCGTTTATTCATTTTCCAAAGTTTCATGCATTCTCCTCCTCGTGGAAAGCATATCGAATATCAGTATATTTATAACTAGTATACTTGCCGTTGCCTTCTTTTTCAAGAATGCCCTTGTAGAAGAATTTCATAAAATAAAGAACAGCATCTATATGGGAATGATTTACCATACAGATGCTGTACAAGATTGTTATTGATTACACTTAATTAGAATATAGATTCATAAATACCAATAATTTCATCAACAGTCACATCTCGTGGATTACCAGGTGTGCAGGCGTCATTGAAAGCAGATTCTGCGAGGAATGGAATATCTTCGCGTTTTACGCCAGCTTTGCTGAGGGATTTAGGAATACCTACGTCGTCGGCTAGTTTTTGGATAACGTCGATGGCAGCCTGACGGTAGGCGCTTTCATCCATAGCATCCACATTAGGCACGCCCATAACGCGCGCAATTTCACGGTATTTAGCACCTGTTTCAGGGGCATTGAATTTCAATACGGCTGTTAATAGCATGGCACAAGCCTTACCATGAGGGATATCGTACACAGCACTCAATGGATGGGCCATAGAGTGAACAATGCCAAGTCCTACGTTAGAGAAGCCCATGCCCGCAATATATTGGCCTACGGACATCGCTTCGCGACCTGCATATTCGCCAGCCACTGCGCTGCGCAAGGAACGGCCGATGATTTCGATAGCTTTCAAATGAAGCATATCAGTGAGTTCCCACGCACCTTTAGTAATGTAACCTTCTACGGCATGAACGAGGGCATCCATCCCCGTAGAAGCACATAGGCCAGTTGGCATAGACGCGGACATATCAGGATCGATGATGGCTATGATTGGAATATCATGAGGGTCAACGCAGACGAATTTACGGTTCTTTTCTACGTCAGTAATAACGTAGTTGATGGTAACCTCTGCTGCCGTACCGGATGTAGTAGACACAGCGATAATCGGCAAGCAAGGATGTTTTGTAGGCGCCAAGCCTTCAAGACTACGCACATCGCTAAATTCAGGATTTGTCATAATCGTAGCAATAGCCTTACTCGTGTCGATAGCACTGCCACCGCCTACAGCAACGATTACATCAGCACCAGCCGACTTACAAGTAGCCACACCAGATGTTACATTTTCAATGGTTGGATTCGGCTTAATATTGTCATATACATCGTAAGCAATGCCTGCCGCATCAAGCAAATCCGTAACCTTCGTAGCAACCTTAAACTCAAATAAATCAGGCGTAGATGTAACGAGAACCTTTTTAAAATGGCGATTCTTAATTTCGTTTACAATCTCCTGAATCGCACCTTGCCCAAAATACGACGTGCCGTTCAACATAATTCTCCGAGACATATACTTCACTCCTAACGAATAAAAAATAAACCGATAGAGAATAACTATACTTAGTAATTCTCTATCGGTATCAAAAAGTCCTGTATGAGGGGATAAATACGTTGTTATGAATACACTATATACTATGGATTAACCTAGTATTTATAAACCATGGCTCATCTTCATAAGCAATATACGTTTCACCGATTCATCAAGACGTTCCTTAGGAATAGTGCCATCTTTAACGGCTTTCATAAGGCCATTATAGGCCTCTTGCATATGTTCATACTCATGGCATACGAGTAAAATGTCACTGCCAGCTTGGATGGATTGAACAGCCATATCGCCGAAGGTATAGTGTTTGGCAAGGGCGCCCATGTCCATATCATCGGTAACGACGACGCCGTTATAGCCCATATCTTTACGAAGCCAATCAGTGATGATTTTCTTGGATAAGCTAGACGGATGATTAGGGTCGATTTGTGGATACATCGCATGGGATACCATAATCATATACGTATTCGGTTTCGACTGTTTAATAAGGTCTACAAATACCTTTGTATCCTCAGCGAGTAACGCATCTTTAGACACAGGCACCACGCTAGTGTCTGCATGTAAATCTACATCGGTTTTACCAATGCCAGGGAAATGCTTGTACGAATACCATAAGCCAGATTCGTCATAAGCTTTGCCTACCGCACCTGCAAACTTCACGACTTGGTCGGGATTCGTACTATATGAGCGACCATAGGTTAATCCCAAGTCCGCATCAGGCGCAAAATTAATATTAAATCCAAGGTCCTTAAGTTCAGTCCCTACTTGTTTGGCTAGATTTGCTGCATGGTCAACAGAACCTTGACCCAGCTCTTCTGCAGGGGGCACCTTAATCAACTTGTCCTCCATACGCGCCACGGCGCCGCCCTCTTGGTCGATACCGATGAACAATGGCGTAAGTCCCGCACTTTTACCGGCCTTATTAATATCGGTAATGAGTGTTTTCACCTGCTCCTTACTCTCCATGTTGCGGTCGAACAGGATAATGCCACCCACTCGATATTCATTGAGCATAAATTTCGCATCATCATTCAAGGTTGTGCCGTGAATACCAATCATCAACAGCTGGCCTACCTTGTCTGCATCGGACATATTAGCCACAAGCTTATCTACCTTTTCTTCTGGTGAAAGCTCACTCTGCACCACCGCTTCATAGGTTACAGGCTCTGCCTTCTTGGCAAAGGGATTATGAAATGCGCAACCTGATGTGAGTGCTAAAGCACCAATCATAGTCGCTGCTACTATACGTCGTAACATATTAACCTCCAAGTATAATTTATAATGCTTATAGTATATCATCTTCGACCATGTTATATGTACTTAACAAAACAACCTTTTCTATGCTATACTAAACTATATCGTAAAGTTTCGATGTAATTTAGTATATAATGACTCCTGTGAGTCAAAGAGGAATATATGGAATTTGAAAATAACCAAGTACCAGAGGCAATTCTGGACAAATTAACAAAGGTGTGTACATGCCGTAGCATTACACGCAAAACGATTAAAGAGGCCATTTTTAATGGGGCTCATACATTTCCAGCTGTCAAAGAAGCGACTAGAGCAGGCACTGGTGCCTGTGGTGGCAAAGGCTGTGGCCCGCGCATCGTAAAATTACTAGCGGAACTAAAAGAACAAGGACGCATTTAACATTATCCCTTGTTTTAAAATAGAACAGACCTGTTCTATTTTGCAGGACCACATATAGGGCCCTTTCACCTAAAACACAAAAGCTATTAGTTGATTATATACAATCAACTAATAGCTTTTTTAAATTTAAAGGACTGTTTTGTTGGGTTATAGCACCAAGTTAACGATGCTTTCAAAACCACCGAGAATCGATTTTTGCAAGGGCACAAAGATGTGCGAAGCAATCGGTGAATTTAATATAACAATCAAGATGAGCAAGGAAACCATACTAAATCGTGCTACATGAATTTGCCATTTAAGAGGCAAGAAGTTCATCAAAATATGGCTGCCATCGAGTGGTGGCACAGGCATCAAATTTAAGATGGCAAAGTTAATGTTGTACACGACGATGAGAAACAATACGAGGTACAAGGAGTCATTGCCCAATAGGTTCGCTGCTTCCAAGCATCGCATAACAACGTAGCCGATAAAGGCCATCACAAGATTCGCCATAGGCCCTGCGATGGATACAATCATATCATCGGTCCGCGGGTCCTTAAAATTGGTGGGATTTACAACAACTGGTTTGGCCCAGCCAAATCCACCTATAATCAAGGCCAAAGATCCAATGAGATCAAGGTGTACAAAAGGGTTCATCGTAAGGCGCCCCATCATACGCGGTGTAGGGTCACCCAGTAAATCTGCTGCCTTAGCATGAGCATACTCGTGCCCTGCAGCAGCAATGATTAGCGCCGGAATGGACGCGATAATCATAATTAAACTTAATCCAGAAAGAATCATACTACTCCTTGTTATCTAATAGCACTTGGCTACTACATCATGTATTGATTTATTTCCAATTCATTAATTGGCTTCTCATTTATTGATTTGTGTTCCACTTATTGATTTGCTTCCCATTCGGCAAAGCCCGCATTAATGCAAGACAATGCATTCAACACACGAGGAAAGCCAATATACGGCACACATTGGGAGGCAATGCTAATCAGAAATCTCTTATCATTTCCTACGTTCAAATTACCAATGACATGCGCCTTAAGCTGCGCTTCACAACCGCCTTGCGCCATGAGAAAACAAAAGGTAATGAGCTCGCGTTGTTTAGTGCTAAACCCCTTACGAGTATAGTAATCACCGAACATGTTCGCTAACCATTTATTGATATGACGCATATCTTCAGGTCCCGATTGGTAAAAGTTACGCATTCCTTCACCCCAGATTTCCACTTGCTTTTCGATGCCCTTTTCAAGGCGATTTTCACTGGTAATCGTGCTGCGATGAGGATTTTGAATTTCTTCATCTCGGTAATCGAGTATCTTATTAGTAATCTTAAAGAACGGACGCACCTTCCCGATGCCAAGATACGGTACCGCTTGATAAATAAGTTCCACGATTTCATCGGGAATGACACCAAAATTTAACGCAGCTGGCATCATCAACGAGTATTCATCTGTGGCACCTGCCCCAACCAAGGTAGCTAAAATGGCCAAGAAACGACTATGCGCTGCTACATTACAGCCATCCTCTATAATGACCTCGTGAAAGGCAAAATTTTCAAATAGATCTTCAAACTCAGGGTCTATATATCCTGCTGGCGATGCAATATCGGGGAACATGCGTTCCGTATAGGCCTGCGCAAATTCAGATTTTGCCATCCTTACCTCCTAAAATAATTATTAAGCTTTCACCTAACATACAATTAATAGACTTTCACCTAACATACAATCTATCAACATCATAATTATATGATATCTATACATTCATATATATACAACAATGGTGAAAGCCCCTTATAAAGAACTTTCACCATTATACGTATCATTATAAGTATTTAATTATTATGCATGAACGTTTACAGTTGCAGGAACAGCATTTACATCAGGGAATGCAAACTCTGTGCCATATACTTCTTTCCAAGCAGCTTTGAACATGTTAAATTCATTTGTGCCAGGATTGATTTGGTACAATTGACCATCTGGAGCAAAGCGATATACAGTGTGCAAGCTAGGATGCACAATATATTTGAACAATGTAGCTTCGCCGTATTGGTTGTTATGCATATTTACTACATTAATACCGAATACATAGTTGCGGCTACCATCGATCAAATTAAATTGAGATGCTTTGTCAAAGTAGTAAGTTTCTGTACCGTTAGCACTGTTTGGCACTTCTGGGTAATTTTCCAAACCGTTCCAGTTAGCAGCGCTAGCTACGGAACCAACCAATAATGTTGCTGCAAGAGCAAATGTAGTAACTAATTTCTTATTCATAATGTTCGCCTCCACCCTAAACGGGTAACACTAGGTCTACTCCCAATGACCCAATAATACAATATCTAATTAAATTATATCATATTTATCGTTTAATATCTTCAGGATTGATAACACCATGCGCTGCATCAATGGTATCTAATAATTTATTAAGCAACTTTCTCAATTCAGCAGCTTCATGAACAGTAAAAACTTCTTGCGTACTAGCTACTAGTTTCTTAGGCACTTCGATAGCTTCCTTGCGAAGTGCATGGCCTTCTTCTGAAAGAGTAACCATTACCACCCGTTCATCATTACGACTGCGTTTACGTTTTAAGAACCCTTTTAGTTCTAATTTCTTAAGCAACGGCGTCAATGTACCAGAATCGAGGCGCAACACTTGCCCTAATTCCTTGACGGATAATTCACCATATTGCCACAATGCCATCATGACAATGTATTGAGTATATGTCAAATTCAAAGGTTCCAAATGCGGACGATAAGCATTTACGATTTCCTTAGCTACTACATACAAAGGAAACCCCAATTGATTTTCCAACATTAAATAATCAGCTTCTGGAACCTCTGAAACGCGATTATAACCTGCTAATGTACCTATTTTTGCCATTAACTAGCCCTCCATTACACACACTTTGTATTTCTAAAATAATTGTACACAATTTTCCATTAAGCGGTCAATACATCTTTGTAAATTCTTCAGCAACTTACGGTTTCATAGATGAGGGGTCAAAATGACACGCTACTGCGCAAGCGGAGCCCGAAGTCATTTTGACCCCTCATCTATTCCACACAATAAATGCTTTAAGAATTTGCAAAACTGCATAAAGCAAGGGTCTGTCTCCGCCCTGCGGGCTCCGCAGGGCCAAAGTCGGCTTCAAAACACCCACACATCCGCCATGAACGCTAATCTATATTTAGCTAATCGCAATATAGCATTTTATATTAGAATCCATTAGGAATTTATAAAGATTATAAGAAAAAGGGTGCATGGGATTGCACATCAAAAACTTATTTTCGATATACAATCCCATGCACCCTTTGATATTAAAAATATATTTATCCTTAATTATGGTATGTATTGATATGAGTTGTTTTTTCATCTACAGCAGCCATGTCGACGAGCATGGTCCAGGTTAAAGCTTCTTGCGATACGCTATTCCAATGGATGGGCATAACAGGCATAGATACTACATCTGAATGATCTAGTGTGTTCATTGCCTTTTGTATTAGTTTCGTATGATTGACAAACCAATCTTTTATTGTGCTTCGCGTTGCCATAGTTGCCTCCAACTAAACTGTATCATTAGTAATAGTATTACTAATTTATATCTATACCCCCATAGGTATTTACTATTATCTATACTATATACCCATATAGGTATATTTGCAAGTGTATTTTCATTTTTATTCTAAAAACAAAAAGGGCCGCTTACGCGACCCGTTCATATATAATTTTTAGTCAATATAGGTTACCGGATTTCCTTTGATGTCAAGTTCTCTGCGGTTTAGTCCATTTGGCAAGTCTGGATAGCCGATGGCAAGGCTTGCATATACTTTTTCATCATCGCCCATGCCAAGTTCGCGAAGGCGTTTGATTATGCGTTCGTTGTCTTGTAGGTGACGTAATTGGTTCACCCAGCAGGATCCCAAGTCTAGTTCGTTGCAAGCAAGCATCATATTTTCCATAGCACAAGCTGTATCAGAGAAATTATTGGCTAGCACAGGTTTATGAGCCAATACGATGAGCACCGGTGCATTGTAGTGGAATACAAATTTGCCCTCTTTGGACATTTTAATGATGTTCACCATGTATGGCGGCGTTTGTTCCGTTACTTCCGTCTTGCCATACTCTTCTTGGACAAGGGTTACGAGTTCTTTCAACACATCCGGATTGGTAATGACCATAAAATGTGTAGGTTGTAAATTGCCACCTGTTGGCGCGCGACGACCTGCATCGATAACGGTGTCGAGCAATTCTTGTGCAACCGGTTCAGGTTTGAATTTACGTGTACTATGACGTGTTTTTATGCATTCTAATGTATTCATGATAAACCTCCTTTTGAGAGTATTCTACTATGAATTATTGATTGCTTACAAGTTTTACTATATATAGATTATTGATTACTTACAAGTTTGCCTACATATGGATTTCTGTCTTCGTCAGAATTAGTTTTATATTTCCAAGATAATAATAATGCAGAGTTAAGTACTACGAGTAAGCTTCCCCCATTGAGTACGAGGGCGCCCCATACTGGTGAAAGTGTACCAATCATGGCTAAGATAATGGCAATACCATTCAGAATAAGGACAAAGCTTAGGTTAATTTTAATAGTACGCATCATGTGTTTGGATAAAGCTAGATAATTACTGATTTTATTAACTGTATTCTAATTTTGCATGTGTTTATTACACAAATACATGAGCAGTTATTCATCTATCCTATCCATCGTATTCTTAATGCTCACACTTGGAGATAAGAGCCAATAGACAAATATATGTGTCCTACAAAATAGAACAGGCCTGTACTAATTCCAATGAGCCCTATATATAGTTCTGCAAATTAAAACAGGCCTGTAGTAATTCTAATGAGTACCATATGTGGTTCTGCAATTTAGAACAGGCCTGTTCTAATTCTAATGAGTACCATATGTGGTTCTGCAATTTAGTACAGGCCTGTTCTAATTCTAATGAGTACCATATGTGGTTCTACAATTTAGTACAGGCCTGTTCTAATTCTAATGAGTACCATATGTGGTTCTGTAATTTAGTACAGGCCTGTTCTAATTCTAAAAAGGACTTACTGATGTCTAATAAATTAAAAATCGCGACTAGTTGATTAGAAACTAATTAACTAGTCGCGATTTTTCTATTTCTATATTTATATAAGGATTCCACAATTCCCTATATGGATTGATTATACTTGCATGGTTGCCCAGGTGAGTACATCATAAATAAGTGCTACAACAATAGCCATAGCTAATTGTCCACCGATATAGACAGGCACGAGGTATATAAAAAATGCCCATAAGGCACCGATAATTTTCATCCATACGGCCCCAAGTTGTTTACTTTCAACCCAAGCCACAAAACGATCTAGAGGATTGACGATTTTTATAATCCATCGTGGAACATCCTTATCTGGATTGCACGCAGGCAGGTATAACAGTAATAACGGCAATACAATAGCATCAATGGCGAGCAATGTGGTTAGTGTCAAAGAAAACCAATCGGGTTCTCCTTCCCACGTCACAGGATGCGAATAAAAACGGAGCCCCCACAAATAGGCTTTGTATACGATATACGGTTCTAATAGCCATAGTAGGGGCTTTGTAATATGCATAATAAACACTCTCTCTAAATTATAAATAGTATATTAATTATAGCATATTTTTAATTTTTTATGACGTTAAAACACCAGTGTATTATGCAAAATAATGACACTGGTGTCTCAGCCAAAAATATACTATTATTCCACAACGACCGTATTATCTCGTCTTACTATTTCAAGCATTTTTGATCGTACTGTAGATTCTGTATCGAGTTTATGTTTTCCACCGTACCAAGCCATATCGGCACCGGCAAGGCGGAACATGATTTTACCATAAGCACTACCGGAGGAGTGTTCTGGTTTATTGAATCCCATATCAATGGACACGCGCGGTGTCAGTTGCAATTCGGTGCCAAGTCGCAACCCGTTTTTATCAGCGCTACGGTCCAGAGTCCAATGATAGGCTTCTCCATAGATGCGAGCCCAGCGCGCATTTTTAAAGGTTTTTCCATAGGACACGGTATAGCCATCGGTAATACGTTCCAATGCACCATTGACCATATGTTCATCACTCATACCACGATAATAGTTGAAACGGAACTCGCTTTCACCAGAAAGATATTCAAGACCAGCACTCATGCGTCTATGTTGGCCCTTGAAACGGTAATCATAAAACAGGTTCGCGCCATGCAAATGATGGTCATCACTGCTGATGCGGCGATAGCCAAAACCGCTGTTAAGGGTCGTACCAACGTCCGCAGCGCGTGCCACGGAACCTTGGGTAAACCAAACTTGGCGGGATTGGTCGTCATAATGGCCTATAGGCTGCACCGTTTCTGCGCTGTAGAGGGGCTTCCAATCCTTCTGAAAGCTAAGCGCCACGGTGGTTCGTTTCATCCATGCTTTACCATTGGTATGCATATCATTGTTGATATTGGACACAGCCACTGCATTGATAGCGGAATTCACCGCATCAACATTAGAATACCGCGTCGTTTTACGCTCTGTTGTATTCATTATCAACGGTCCGCTTTCACCAATCTGATGGTCCGGCAAATAGGCCGGCGAAATATGAAATTCCTCAGTATTCACTTGTCCATTTTTCGTAGATGGCGCCGTATCACTGGCCCACACAGTAGGAGCCAGTAATACCCCACACAACACATACACTAAAAATCGCATATACACTTTTTTACAAATTGAGAGCTTCCATCCATTCTTTTTCTTTAAAGCCTACCAAGACCTTATCTTCTAATACCAAAATTGGACGCTTTACAAGCATACCGTTGGATGCCAGCAAAGCCAATTTTTCCTCTTCGCTAAGACCTGGCAACTTATCCTTTAATTGTTGCTCACGATAAATCAAGCCAGACGTGTTAAAGAACGCTTTCAAATCCTTACCAGATTGAGGATACCATGCAGCGATTTCCTCAGCTGTAGGATTTTCAGATTTAATATCACGGTCCGTATATTCAATATGATGATCATCTAAAAACTTCTTTGCTTTTTTGCACGTTGTGCATTTTGGATATTCTACAAATAACATAGGAACTCCTTTATCTACATATAACACTAAGAATCATTATTCATATGTATAGTGTAGCAGATACATCGATTAATTTCAATTTATTGTTTTATATATCATCTGTTGGAATAGCACCTACTTAATTATCGCTTATGATAATCTTCGTCACTTTGCTCCCATTATGTTCAAAGAATATACCGCGAATGTTATCGCTATTATATCTAAGATATCCATAGAACCACCGGTTATTAAAGTCGATAAAATCAGGGCGTCCATAGACGTCCATAACCTTTTTCAAGTTGTCGCCAACGGCAATGCCTCGAGCAGTTACAGCATCGCGATTGCTTACGGTTATATACCATACGATAGGTCTGCTATCTTGCATCAAGGAATGTCCGAATTTAATGCCTCCATAGGTAAGCTCATCACGTTTTTCACTAGTCGGCTGACCAAGGCTAGCCTTTACTGCATCAAAAGATGTACCAAGGGACACACCTGCAATTTTCATATCTTCAGCAGGCAAATGGGCCCCTATGACCTGACCAGGTCTATAATGACGATATTGCTCTGCCTTTGGCCAACTTGGTGAAAGTTTAGCATTACTTGTTTCTAAACGATCCATGGCTTTACTCAACCAACTGGCATCAGCAACAGAACTCATATTGCCAGCCAGTAATACAGCAATACCCAAACTAAATACTATAAATTTTGTTCTCATCATTCTCTCCTAAACTCTCAAAACTATATGATATAAAAATATAATAACCTAACCCCAAAAAGCACAATGCTTCTCAGCATCAGTATACTATGCTGAGAAGCATTGTGCCTATTGTTTTATGGTTTATTCGTATTTGACGATATATACAATTCTATCTATAATATAAGAAGATAGTCAGACGAGTCGAAACGCCAGGCGCATCTCGAAAATAGTAAAATCTTAGGAAATGGCCTTTCAGTTATCTAGTTACACTAGGCAACGGAGGGCTATTTTGCTATTGCTAGACAAATAAGCGCTATAAGGGCTCCAAAGGATATCAATAACTATCATATTATATGAATATATAGATATAATGCTATCTTAGAAAATCTAAGATAGCGTTTTTTATGCCCATACACATGGTGTTTTCAGTAAGTTCTGAATGATATTGTGCCCTGCTATGACGGTCATGACTGACGGAGCGCAATAGGTAAATTCTGGATCCGGCAAAATCGTTTTGATGTAGCAATCTTGTATTTCCATAAATGATTTGTATGTATCAAGTGAAAACAGTCCATAATTACCACACAATTTCCATCTATCTTTAGCGAGAAGGGCCAAAAATTCATCGGCATGTGGGTCATATGCAATGTTAGGTAAGGTGCTGGTTGTTAGCCCTGTATCACTATTTGTACATGGAGAAATATGATACATATACCCTCTTGGTGTGATACAAAGCATCCAGGGAATTGCTCTAGACATAAGGGTTCGTTTAAAAACGCCAAATACTTCTTGTAATCTTGATTTCCGCACATAAAGGAGATAAAAGGTTTCCCTATATTCCGTTGGGTCATCAGGCGTATCGAGATAGGTTTGTTCCACTATATCAAAGGGTACATTACATATATTTGCTAGGTCTTCAATCGAATGGCGCCATATTCCTCTACGTACTAAACTAATACGCCTTTTGGGGAATAGTAAAATATATTCACTGCCAATATAATCAGATAAAGCACCAAAATAAATGCCATCTTGACGATTAAACTCAGGGAATTGCATACGCCGATAATCAGCGTCAATGCCCGTACAAGCGTAGCTTTCACCTAAAACAGTGCTACCATAGGTCTCAATCTGATGAGGATCCCAGTCCCCTAAGTCATCGCCATACCGCATCTTGCCATGATCATAACGAAGCATCTTGGTATGCCCCGTAGGAGACACGCAGAGCACGCAAGGATACCCATACTGTTGCGTATACCAACCGCCCACGCTGTGCCAATCCACAATCCGATTTTCAGTCCATGCAAACAAGGTCATTTCCACCGGCTGCTGTCCATGTACACCATTCACGGACGCCGTGCCATGAATCGTATGCTTATACCAATTTCGGCCAATCATATACTGCCATGCCAACGGTGGCGTCGGACCACGTTGGCCAACAGGATCACTAATCACAATGAGCAGACCCATCCGCGCTTTTCGATAGGGTCTAACGATATCATTAATTTGGCGCACTAAACCTTGATTCATAGGACATCCCCCTTTTACCTTACTAATCTTGATGAAAGCTAACGCTGTTTACACCTTTAGTATAAATGAGTAGATGTGTAAAATTTAGTGCATAGAGGCATACAAACTCATTACTGCTTAACATATAAGAAAGTTATATAATTATACTTAACAAAGAGAATCTATGTATTGTTATAGCTCCTATAAAAAGGAGCATGTAAGCAGGAGAAGCTATTATGCCAAAATTACCACTCATAGTGGGTGCTGTCATCATGAGCACTGTACTATCACCAGTAGAGGCCATCGACGTCAACATTCCTGGTGCGGATGCGAAAATTCCAAAGAATGCGTATATAAATTATCAAGCCACAAACCAAGCCATTGAACAGGATGTGGCCAATTATGTAGAAACCTTAAAGAGTACTGATAAAGCCAACGGTATTAGTAGAAACGAACTAGCCTATGCCAAAGAGGCCTCTATATATCGTGGCGAGCATTACCACAATACGGTTATTTCCGTTCACAATCGATACAGCCAAATCCGGCTTTCATTCCCCGTAGCAGGCATAAAGAGCGAATATAATATTGGTCGGTATAAAAATCCAGATCGCACCATAGAGGATTATCGCGTTATAACTGATAATGGCAGTCTTAATCTAGAAATCGACTATGCAGATTACAAAGATCAGGATTGGCGCAACACTAAAATTGCCTATGAAAAACTAACAGATAAGGACGTTCGTAAGTTCTTACAAGATAAAGCAAAGAAGAGTCCAGAAAAACATATTTCTGATATAAAGGCGACTGTATTTTCATACCCTACTGTTACCTATAGTACTTGGGACAGTATGAAAATGCCTTACCTCAAAACCGGTCAAAAAACGACGATGACCGTCGATACCATCAACTTTAAATATATGGGCTTTGCCATACGGTATCCTCTATATCACGCAGGTATCGCCTATTTCGATAATAAACCGGTGTTGAATAAGGTGCCTACTGACAATCTACTCGCCAATTACGTGCTTCCATCGATGAAAAATCTCAATGAGTTGAATGAATATTCACGCATAGAAAATCTAAATGGCATACAGTATCGCGTACCTAAAGATGCCCTATTCGAAGGTGAAAGTAAAGAAGATTATCAAGATATTAGATATTACAAAAAAGGATCCATAACCTTTTTTGTTTCTACTATCAATCTTACTAATAATCCGTATACTCGTAATCTTATCATTGATGGGCATTACAATTTCAGTAGGAATTTACATTCATTCTGGAATATATACCGTTACCACCCAACACCAGAGTATATTAATTACGCTGTTGTATGGAATAATAATATACCTGGCTTATCCATACATAGTTATGAACCATATAGTGATATTCAAATCCTAAACTTTGAATCCTATGATGGCACCTATCGTTTTATCTATACCATCTTTTATCCGAACTTTTTAAGTGCTGATGAAGTTCAAAAATTACGGAATATGATTGAGTTCTTTGATTCTACGAATAATCCGGAGTTTAAACTACAGCAACATGTTGTGTTTCCAGAGAATTGCTAACTAGAAAACTAAATACAACTAATCTGCTATCTTAAGATACACAAATAGCCAGTACCGCAATCGCAGTACTGGCTGTTTGTATGTGTAGTGTATTCTATTCTGTTATTATACAACTATTTAGAATTTTTGAGGTCTCTATTTTGTCTTGCCTTGTTTTTCATGTTGTTCTACAAGAGCAAGAAATTCTTTAAAGTTGTTGATTTTAACGGCTTGCCATGTGCCATCATCAAGTTTTTTCATAGCAAGGTTGAATGTTACGTCTTGGTTAAGTTCTTTGGAGTTAAATGTAACAGGCACAACGGCGCTATTACCATCAACAGTGGCAGAACCAATGCTTTTGAACTCAAGATCTTTAATACCAGTTTTTTCTTTCATTTCATCAGCTGCTTGTTTTTCACGAGCATTTTGGTCTGAACTTTCAGGTTGCTTTGCAATGGCATTGTAAATTTCATTACTCAAAATAGGCACAATCTTAGGTTTCAAACCTTGGAACATCACCTCAGCAAGGCCTTTAAGTGGGTTGTCTTTAATTTCAGGATCTTCCAGTTGCATAGCCACAACATCATCATAACCTGAACCGATGATAGAATCTACATCGACATGTTTTTTGAAAGCATTCACATCGTGTTTTTCTACGGCTTCACGAGCAAGGTTCAAGGAATAGACTGGTGTTTTTGTAAAGTACAAGAAATACCAACCTAGAGCAACGGCCACAATGGCTACAAGTACGGCAATAATAATCTTCTTTTTAGACATAAGGGTCTCCTCTCATGCGGACACAATAGTATGTAACTTACTTTCAATTTTACAATAAAACCCTACTATTTAGGAAATTAAATTCCATTTTATTCAAAAAAATGTATGATTTAAATTCTATTGCTAACTATTTTATGGTTCATCGTCATAAGCTAATCCATATGCCTTCTGGTAGATCAAATTAGGCAATGTATATCCTTCCAAACCCAATGCAACCGGTAACATCATGGCCTCTATATTTGCTTGCTGAAGTGAGGCGCGAACGCTACCATCATTGGTGAAAGCACCTGTGGCTTTCACCATACCAGTAATCCCAGAATTCTCATCCTTAGCACGCCAAATCGAAATATATGGTACATGAGTGCCTTGTTTAAGCCCTTTTTCATGCGCATTAATCAGATGGCGCAACGACTGATTAAGTTGGTAATCGTATTGAACCTGAATACCTTGAATGAGATTGGATGCTGGCATTAATACATACAGAGTGGCCTCAATGCGTCGGTGCCTGTTAGAATCTGCAATAGTTCTAATAGACTCAAGATCCAGGTATTTTCCATCGCCGCGGCCAGAATCAACAGTAGAGTCGATATGTTGGAATCGTGCCGTATCTAATAATTCAGACTGTGATATGGCTTGACCTTGCAACGGTAATACGAGGCAGACTAATAACCATAGAAAACGTAAATATATTCGTTTCATCATCCACCTCACTGTACCACAATATCATCAAAGTGTTGCTGATACGTAACCATAAACATAGTATCTGCTAAATCATACAGGATTCGATGATTACGATTCACTGGGAACTTACGTGTATCCTCTGAGTACTTTGTCCATTTCACGGTTCCATCTGATTCATATCTCGCCACATCAATATCAGACATATATAAGCCAGAATTGCTTTCACTAGCTTGAATCAATGCAATCATAGACGGACTTGGATTCATCGTGCGAGACGAACGAATCAACGTAGCCAATGAGTAATTCGTATCATACTCTACAGTAAGCTGTTTCTCTTGAATCCCACCCCCATAGGATGCAACCGTAGCTATATAATAGATTCCACGCAATGTGTACTGCGGCGGTGCATAGTGCAAAGGCTCTACAGAATAAGTATTTAGGTAAACGTAGATGCCCTCTTTTCCAACAGGGTTACTAAACTCATGGTGATGAACCAATTTAAACTGCGGCGATGTCTGTAACTCTTGTAATGTAATTGCCTCTGTCGGCATGGTAAAAACTAGCAACACAAAAGCTAGCATTAAAATACGTCGAATCATAAAAACCTCTCTCAACATAAATAAGCACAACCCTATTAGCATAAGTATACTATGCAAATAAGGCTGTGCCTATAATTTATAAAATATATACTATCTTATTTTTTGCAGTGCCAATTTAATTTCTTGAAGTTCAGCACGTAAATCCGCATTATCAGCTTGTAAGTCCTTAATTTGCTGTGCCATTTCAAAGCGGCTCATTTTTAAGCTAGGATCTTGGTATCCTAATTTGAAAGATGCACCAAGATTGAAGGTACTTTCACTACCTAAAGCAACGCCAAGATGAACCATCGTATTTTCATTCGGTTGATAAGACGTACCGATAGCACCAGCCGTTGCATTTTTATAATGGCCTACGCTAGTCGCAAAGGACCATTTATCATTTGGATTGTAGTCCAAGTAATGCAAGCCAGATAAAGCAGCTGACACAGCACCAGCTTTGTTAATTTGGCTGCCTACGTTCCCCATAATATTGCTAACATTAACATTCGCAGTAGCTGCGCGCAATTGACGAACGTTAACAGCATCTGTATCTGCTTGACCATCGTCTACATTTTCAATTTTCATATCCCCTGCATGAATACCCGCTTCCGCATCATACGTCAGATTAATGCCATCTGGTCGACCATCACTAATAGTTATACCCGTCGGTTTAACTTGTGTAGCATGCACTTTCACAGTACTTGGATCCGTCCCTGGCACAATAGAGCTTACGGCCCCCACATCAACAATGTTCAATCCATTGTCATCAAAATCCATACTAGTATTGTGATTCGACATAGATAACGTGCCCGGTTTAATAATGACACGTTCATTACTACCATCTGGAAACTCATCATTAATCCAAAACTGCTTTGAAGAAATAGTGGTACCATCAAAGCGATTATTTGATGACATACTGCCGATAGTAATCGTATCAGTACCAACATTCACTGGTGCGCCCATAGCATTCACACTCAAAACAGACAAAATTCCCGTTAACACTAATAATCTCTTATTCATGATAACGCTCCCTCTAACCTACAGGATCTAACACACACAAATAACCCTTATAGATCCTCATTCATACATACTTATGAATATAGATAAATACTGAAAGAAATCCCATATTCCCCATTATAATTTCATTATAAGCACTACTTATTTTTACGTCAACGATGTATTTTCATTCTTTATTCATTTGTTTCTTTCATTCTACTCACTATAATAAATAAGGGAGTAAATTATATTTTTTTACATCCATCAACACATTACTATTTCCATGCCGATTACGTTGGTATCGAATCAATACAACCTGATTCGTATATTTATTGAATACAAAAGATAAACCTTCGTTGTGATACCCTACGTATTCACCCGCATAGTACCCTGTATATGTATCATATCCATGATAGATATCTCCATATGGTTCTGCTGGTCGTCCCCATTCAGTATCCTCAAGAAGCGGCCCATAAAGAGATTCTATTTCGCTTCGCGTCATACCTACCATAGCCCCTTTATTAGTTGCATACCCAGATTTTGTAATATATATCGTACTCGGTTGTGTACGCAAATCCCATAATGAAATAATAACCGATTGGTCAGCAGAGATATACATATCATGATAGGAATAACGATGATCCGCTAGCCATAAGGAATAATGGTAATAGTTTAAATAAGAATACATATCCGAATTAGATTCTAAACCGGCTAAAACGCCCGCATCATCAGTTTTAGCAAACGCAGTTTGCCCCAAATAACCAATAATAAAAATAGAACTTAACAAGAGTTTTACAAGCAAGTGTTTCACTAGAATCACCTCTTAAAGTTTGTAGCAATAAACACTAAATAACAACATATTCATCTTAATTTGACGATATATCATCAAATTGCATACCGTACACACGTTCATACAAGCGGTTAGCCAAAAGATATCCTGCAAAGCCAAAGTCTACAGGGGCCGCTGCCATCCGTCTATCTCTCGCTTCGCTTTGTGCATCATATCGGTTTCCATCTACATGGAACACTTTAAAATCAATAATAGTAGATGAAATTCCTGAATTCTTTTGTTTAGACAACCATAGATCTTTATACGATGCTAATTGATGGGCATCCAATTTCTTAATTAAATTGGCAAAGGACTGCTTTGTATTAAAGGTGTAAAGAACCTGCTTTTCCTGAATCGTGTCACCAGCAGGCATGAGCACATACTGTGTGATGGTAATTTGCTTTGTTCCATTCGGCCCGTTAGAGGCCTTGATGGAATCCTTATCTATATAGGTGCCATCACCATTGCCGCTTTCACCAAAACCACGAAGCATTTCATAGTGGCTAGTATTTTGTAATTCCTGCATAGACATGCTATATGTTGGTACCACACAAGACAGTACCAATGCCATTGTTATATATAATACTTTCATCATCTGCCTCATTTCACCACCACATCTTCAAAATGCATCCGATACGCTTCATAGAATAAAGTATCCGCTATATCATAACGCGTCGTATTCGGAGCCATGCGCAAAATAGCACGCGTAGAGGCTTTCACCTGAATCGGCAACGACTGCCCATCAAAAGAGAATACGCCTAAGGGTTCCTCAGTTCCCGTCATACCGGTTTTCGTTTGTGCCGCATCAATAACCGTCGTCAACGAAGCACCGGCTTGTTTTGCATGATATACCTGACTCGCCAGCGACAAACGAGTATCATAGGATACAATCCAGGAATCACTATAAATAACATGTTTCCGCGGTGATTGGTACGCATTGTATACCGTAGCTTTAATTTTATACATAGGTGGTGCATACTCTAATACCTCTATGGAACGCGTATCTAAATACCACGTAGTATGCTCATCCGCATTAGGACCATCAGGCGTTACCTCATACATCACCTTAAACTGTGGTGACGACTTGAGTTCCTGTATCGATATCGCTTGGCTAGGTATGGTGAAAGCTAACGCTACTGCTAACATTATAAAAATACGTTTTAACATAAGACTCTCCTCTTAAAGATTATAGTTATAAACACTATACCTCATTCATCTTAATTTGACGATATATCATAACCTTATTATAATATAAGAAGATAGCCAGACGAGTCGTAACGTCAGGCTCATCTCGAAGGAATAATCTTGTGAAATGGCCTTTCTGTTATCGAATTATAAAGGATAAATCATAACCACCCGTAGAACGGGTGGTTTGCTCTGACCCTATAAGGGTCTTTCTCTAGTGGTGGCCCTCTAAAGAGGGCATTGAATGATCTGACAACCACTCTATTACCACTGGCTGCCCCCTACTCGGGGGCTTTTATTTTGCCTATTTTACTGGCTCACCCGTAAACGGGTCGGTGTATTCTTTAAAGTTTAATGTATCTTGCGCTATATCCTCTTGTAGTTGATTGCGAATATACTCTTTTATCGCTCCTTCATATCGTCCTACCGTATCCACATAATATCCTCTACACCAAAAATGTCTATTTCCATACTTATATTTTAAATTTGCGTGTTTATCGAATATCATGAGGCTACTTTTGCTTTTTAAATATCCCATAAAACTTGATACACTTAAATGTGGTGGAATAGTTACTAGCATATGAATATGATCCGGACAGCATTCTGCCTCTATAATCTCTACATTTTTTCTATTACATAAATCTCTTAAAATTTTACCTACATCAGCTTTTATCCGACCATAAATTATTTGTCTTCTATACTTTGGAGCAAAAACAATATGATATTTACATCTCCATTTACTATGTGATAAGCTTTTTACGTCATTCATTGACATTGAACCTCCTATGTTGAAATGTTGTGGTTGCCAGACCAACTTCATTTTACCACTAGGAGGTTCTTTCCTTTTCTCTAAGAATTTTTACCGACCCCCAGTTTAACTGGGGGTTTAGTCATGCCTATTCGGCGTACAACGAAGGGCTATTTGTCTTTTTCAAGACAAATAAGCGCTATTAACGCTCCAAAGGCAATGACCACGGTCATCACCTGTAATAGGAGCATAATGATTTCATAATCACTCATAGGCTTACCCCTCCCTTCAAAAACGAAGAGAGGCCCAACCTCGTCTAACTATCTTAGGCTCATTATATAGCAAACAAACATGCGATACAATAAGCATCGTATTATACAGATTTATAGATAAACCTCTACCCCAAAAAATGATATATCTCCCCTTTACTGGACACTCAGTAAAAAGGGGGGTACATATCAAATCTAGGTAGAGGTTTCTTTTCATATCTACATTATATTATCCACTATAGTAAATGAGGCAATAAGTTATATTCTTTTACATCACTTAGCACATTACTATTGCCATATCGATTACGTTGGTACCGAATCAATACAACTTGATTTGTATACTTATTGAATACAAAAGATAGACCTTCATTGTGATAACTTACATATTCGCCCACATAGTACCCTGTATATGTATCATATCCATGGTAGATGTCTCCACATGGTTCGGCTGGTCATCCCCATTCAGTATCATCAAGAAGCGGCCCATAAAGAATAATGGTAATAATTCAAATAAGAATACATATCCGAATTAGATTCTAATCCAGCTAAGACACCTGCATCTAAATCGCCATGGTTAAATCCATTTTCTAATTGTTGTACCACATCTTGAGGAGAAATAATACAAGCAAAATGTTTATTTCGCTTCTTTATCATTCCAAACTAGCAATGCACCAATGGCATTAAGAATATAAAATACATATTTACCAACATTGGCAAAATTTCCTTGAGTGAAAGCTTTTAGAAGCTGAACAATATTATAGACCATCCAAAATGGCCATTGCGTATTTAATTTTAGAGCGTTAAATAGATTAGCGATGAGAGATAAGGCAAATACAATCGTTGTAAGAATCGATAAAAAATTAATATGACCGCTAAACCCTATAAAGTTAGCTATGATGGAAAAAATGAAAGCAATCACAGTAATCATAGATCCTACCCATCGTTTTTGTGATGGACTCATCGTATTAGGAATCCCATCATGCGATATTTTCCATTTTTTTATAGCAAATGTATAAATAATAAAGGTAACAGGATACGTAATAATCGCTGCTTTATTGCCAAGAATGAAATCAATTACACCTGATAACACAGTATTAACAATGCCAAGATAGTTACCCCATTTGTTCAATTGGCCAGTAAATCGTGTAGACAACATAGAAATACCAACATTGATAACAGAAATAAGGCCAAATGGAACTAACGCAGTCCATGGTCCCCAATCTACAAATTTCTCAAGTCGAGAATTAAGATATCCTGCAGAGATTGCAATACCAACTACGAGTGCCACGCCGATTAAATCAAACCATCTTGATGTAGCAAATTGTTTTAAATACTGTTTCATATATATCGCCTTTCTACACAACATGTTTAAAATTGTTTTAACACAACACAAGTTTCAATGCAATAGTCAATGTATGTAATCCATAGATATAGCCAGTACCTCACGTCAGAGATACTGGCTATGTTCATGCATATATACTATTCAAACAACATTATTTAGTGAAACACATAGCTCCTCCAAGACACCAACACCTTCTTGTACTCGTCAATGGTAGAGAATTTCGGTGTATAGTTTGTTAACCACTCGGTTAATGTAGGTTGTATCGCCTCTGGGTCTACGGCAATTGGTAAGTCCCAGAGGTTACCATGTTTGCCTTCAAAGTAGCGCCATTTGTCTTGGGCAAAGAAAACAAGTATGAAAATCCAAGCCAAGCAAAAACGTCGTCGTTTCCTTCCCCTCTATCGGCGGGAATAAGGACGGCCGGATGGCATTAAATATGCCCGTTGTACTAATCGTAACGTGACGCATAGTACCGCCTATATAACAAACTATATACTAAAACTCCATATATCATCTATATTTGACGATGAATGAAACTGCCGTTATAATAAAAGAAGATAGTCAGACGAGTGGATACGTCAGGCTCATCTCTAAATTACATATACATGTAGAAATGGCCTTTCAGTTATCGAATTATCAAAGATAACGAAGGGCTATTTGTCTTTTCCTAGACAAAAACTCTATTAGTTCCTCAATAGCAACAACTTACATCATCTATATTTGACGATGAACTAAACCGTCGTTATAATATAAGAAGATAGTCAGACGAGTAGTTGCGTCAGGCTCATCTCGGAAAACATAAAATTTTGAGAAATGGCCTTTTCGTTTTTACTAATCTCCGGGTTAGTGGAAATGAAGGGCTATTTGTCTTTTCCTAGACAAATAAGCGCTATTAACGCCCCAAAGGCGATAACCACGGTCATCACCTGTAATAGGAGCATAATGATTTCATAATCACTCATAGGCTTACCCCTCCCTTCAATGACGAAGAGAGGCCCAACCTCGCCTAACTATCTTATGTTAATTATATATCAAACAAACATACGATACAATAAGTATCGTATTATAGAGATTTATAGATGAAAGCTCTACCTTAGAAGATCTAGGGTAGAGTTTTTTGTGTTTATACTATACATATATTACAACATATTTCCATACCAATTATTTCTTCTTTTTGTCATATATACCAAATACTAAGTGATATCAAAGCTTTCACATAAACGATTTCCCGAAAGGTTGTTGTATGATACTATATAAAATATGAAGGTTTTATGAATGTATGTATAAGGGAAGGGTTACGTTATGGCTACTAATAAATTTACTTATAAAAATCATCAGGCACCTACACTGTTTGACGGCTTGCAAAAGGCCTCTAAAGAGGAACTATCCTATTTAATCGCACTGCTTCGCCAGCAAACGATGAAGAATATTTTCTCAGATAAATTCAATAACACTGTAACTACGGGGAAAAAAGCTTTCAACTCAGTTATGAGTTTCTTTGGAAAAACTAATAAAACCAATGATGATATCGACCGTGAAAGTAAAGAAAATCATCAAGATATTAATAATAAAATTAAAGAGGAAATTCGTACATTACAAAGTTATTCACAAGAGGAACTCTATACATTATTTATTGAAGAAGTTCGCGAGGAATTAGATGTACCAGATAGTAGCCTATCCCTATTATCTAACAAAATTATTGCCAGTGCCGCTAAAACAGATTCTTCCATTAATGAAGAGTTAACTGTCGAGCAAAAGGCGGATATTATTTACCAAAAAACACTGCAATCCATCATTTCTAGCCTAGAAAAACAAAGTGATGAAGAGCGCAATGAAATGATTCGTCAACTCGATATAGAGCTCGATAGTTTATCATCTGACCGAAAAGAGTTAATAAAACAATCCTTACAAACGGATCATCTAAGTGGTGAGGTCTTGCGTAATAGTTTCTTAAAATCTGGCATAGGTATTGGTTCACTTATCACCGTCGGTAGTTCCTTTGGGGCTTACATCGCTATCAATACAATCATCCATGCCATATTTACGAGTTTCCTAGGCATCACCCTTCCCTTTGCCGTCTATACCGGTGTGGCTAAAGGTGTTTCTATCATCGCAGGACCAATTGGTTGGTGCGCATTGGGTGGCTATTCTATTTACTCCTTCATTAAAACCTCTGGAAAATTAACATCTGCCATGATGTCTGTTGTTGTATTCATCGCTATGACGATTTATGGTAAAAGCTTCTCCGTCGACGAAAATGGAGCGCCTTTATGGATTACCAGTGATTCCATTGAATATCAAGAGTATCAAAATAACCAATACCGAATTATCCAATTAAATGATAAGGTAAAAATTCTTTCCAAAGATTTAACGCTTTCACAAGAAAAAGCTCAAAAAATAGAAGCGGCTAAGCAAAAGCTGGAAGAGGAATTACAAAAACAACAATCAAATCCAAGTCATACAAACCAACATGTTGTGGATGATTTAAAAGAGCAGATTAAAGTAATGTCGCAACAGCTAAATACGGTACAAGAAAATCGAAAACATATAGAAAAACAATATCAAGCACAAATTAAAGAGTCCGATGCACTAAAAGCTCGTAATAAAGAATTAAAAGCACAAAATAAATCATTACAAGAGGAATCTACTTATTACCAAAAATGTAGCTATGAATTCGAAGAGGAAAATAAATCGCTCCAACAACGGATGACGGACCAAGAAAATCAATCGGCACAAAAAATCCATGAGCTAGAAATGCAACTACAATTGATGGCGGAAGATGAAAAAGCATATGAGAACGATCCAAAGCGTCTAAATGATGCTAAGGATTTACAAGAAATTTACGAAAAATTTGAACTAGAGAAACAGTTCTTGGCAGATTATACAAGTGTTAATAAAAGAGTGCGTAAAAATATTATGGTAATGCTTACCCGCCTATACGTAACCGATGATCCAACACAAATTGATGCCACTCATAATAGTAAAATCAATTCATTGGGATTCCCTATTTATCATATGGAAACCGCTGATGGATATCGATTATATTATGCGTATTCAAAAACAAGTGCCAAACCAATTCACATTCTTTGTCACTGCATAAAATCAAAAGAAGCAGTCTATTTCAATAAGATGAAAAATTCAGAAACATTTAAGAAAAAATTCCGAAACTAAATCACTTGAAGCACGATGATTTATAGGGTTAAAATTAAAATATATTCTTATCATATACAAAGCAAGACAAGGAGAGAATCATGATTTGTCAACATTGCGGCAATCCCTTACCGGAGGGCGCCAAATTTTGCAGTATTTGCGGCCAACCTCAAGCACAATTAACATGTAACAATTGTGGCACCCCAGTAGAACCCAACACCTTATTTTGTAGTAATTGTGGAACACCAGTTACTAACACATCAACTGCACCAGAAGCAGTAAGAACTCCACCAACACAAAAGACCAGTCCTGTTTATGACTGGGATCCTTTTGAACTCAATGAACTAGACACACTTACATTTGTGCTCACCAAGAAATATACTGAATTTCAAGGTCGTGCCAGTCGTAGCGAATTTTTCAGATATAATTTGATGATTTCTCTTTGTCTAACAATCATCCCTATTATAATGGGTATCATTAAATTAGTGTCTAATAATATCATGACTGTTATCGTCTTATATGTCCTACTAGGTATTATCGAATTAGCATTAATACTTCCAGGCTTAGCTATTGCCGTCCGCCGTCTACACGACACCAATAAATCTGGTTGGTTCTTCCTTATCAACTTTATTCCTATCGTAGGACCCATTTGGTTCTTAATCTTAATGCTAACCAAAGGTGATACATATACTAATAACTATGGTGAAAGAACCTCCTATATCCAAATCACCCCAGATATCCAACGACAATATGGGCTCCGACCATCGCCAACCTCCACATCTACCGCATTGTATATCATTGCCTATGTCGTACTCATAAGCATAAGCATTGGCTTGAGCGCTGCTACTATCGCTACTAGTTTTAATCCTATAAACAATACAACACCTACCCACTATTCTACGAATACTAACAGTAATAATTCGTCTGTGAAAGCTACACCTGCCCCACAACCAGCATCAACAAATACACAATCTGTGGCACAAAATAATGCGGTTGAAGAAAGCACAAAAGCATTGCAGAACTACTATCGCTACCTAACCAATAAAGATTTTGCTAATGCCTACACGTACCTCTCTGATGAACAACGTGCTAGCCTCGGTACCTACGACTACTGGCGCAATGGATATAAATCAACCCTATCCACCACATTACTTTCAGCAAAAGCTGTATCCGTCTCACCAGACACCGTCGTATATAATTATCGCATTGAAAGTAAGGACCTCATTAACGGCCGTATCAAACATCAAACATTCACCGGCAATGTAACTATGGTAAAAAACAACAACAACTGGATTATCCAAGACCAAGATGGTCAATTAGCTGATTCCTATTACGAATAAAATTCAGAACATAAAAGACTCGTATCATTTACTGTGATACGAGTCTTTTATAATCTATGCTATTACTATCCCTAAAATTATAAATGCTAACTACTATTACTCATACATCATGAGAGCTCTACTATTTCACTAATTTCACTAGCAAACAATTCATAACAATCAACATATATCGATGCTTCATCTGGTTCATTATTTGCGCCAGAAACAAAAGAGTCCAACTTACCTATTAACGACTCTCCATCAATAAATCTAACCTCTACATATGTTGATTGTATTTCATGATAACGATTATATAACTCTTCCTCTGTCATAAGGTCACCTCTACTTTAGCACCCCTTTACGCACAAGGTCCCATTTCACGTCCTCGAACTCCTGCGTTAATTCTGCATTTAAATCACGCATTAAGGATATAAATTGTGCACGCTTATCCGCATCATTCCAATCAATTAGTATCTTATGCAATTTAAATTGTAATAGAGTGTTTTCATATTGCTTATATAAATTACCTTCAGAGCATATATCTCCCTTATCAGCTGTACAACAATATAGCTTATTAATAGTCTCCAATTTGGCAGAAATCTTCTCTAATGATAATATACGATCTTTAATATAGTTATACACACGGGTTTTATATGAGCAGGTATTGCTTTCACCATTATCACCGGCGCCCTTTTCCCACCACGTATAGTAACGTAAACTCAAAACTGGGCCTTCTTTAATTTTATCAATACGCCAAAACATATATGGTTTAACGGTTAAATTGTCCTCATTTGTATTTTGAAAGCCCCAATAATCGGCATCAACAGTTCGGTCTAGAGAACGGTCCCAAAAGTGCATCAACGACCAAGGTGTACCAAAGCTGCTGCCATACTGAATCGTGTGAGTTTGAGACGCATCGTCTATGCGACCATATACATATGAATCGTCAATATTCTCAACGTGTTGTTTCAAGTTGGCCATAAATGGTGCTTCATGATTTGGCTGATTAAATACAGTCTGCAAAAATCTCCGTTGGGCAATCGCAGTATCTTGAATATTAAAACGTATATGCCCATCAATATCCTCATAGTGTTCCCAAAAACAGCTATGCTCTATAGTGGTCCTAATTTTAGAACCCAAATAGTCTACAAAACTCATTAAAATTGGATTATTCCACTCACGACAAGATAATAACAAGGACAAAAACTCTGGCCCATCCATATAGGTATTAACCTTTGGATCCTTCTCCAGTTCTCGAACCGTATGCCAGTCATCATCATTGAACCAATCCGTCTTCAAATACGCAGTATGAATCGTATACTTTGACAAATCCAATTCTCCCGGTTCATCTCGTAATGCCCATCGAATACTATTCACCGCGCCCCAGCAAGCAGTCCCATCACGTTTTTGCTGTTGTTCCTTTTTCTCCTCTGAAAGATGTTGATATATATCCAATCCATTGTATTGATTTGATTCAAATGTTTTTGAAAGCAAGTATTTATACCGATTGATCTGATTACCGTGCTCCTGTGATGATGTTTTATCTTCAATAATTAAAGCTACTTGTAATTCTGGAACCAATACAAGCACATCAATATTAAGTAACTGCCTAAAAATATATATCTGGTTAACACCAGATACATCATAGCCCCCGTTCAACAAACGAGATAAAAATCGAGCTCCAAACTGGCGTCCGCTTGCATTATCGTCGCGAACAGGCATATTAATCCAATTCAAACACCAACAAATAAAAGCATCCTGCGACAACTCATTCGTTGCAAAACTAAAAATATTATTCTCCACAATCCGTTCGTCAATCATAGCTCTTAATCCCCTTACTAACCTCTACACTGACCAAACCTTGTATATACAACTCAGTCCATTCAAAATAACAATACCATTCTTAAGACAAGTATACAATCACAAACGTGTAAATTCCGTACCATATAAATGCAAAACTATGCCCTAACATCACCTAAACCACAAACGTAAATAAAGAAAGACCCTATCGGCCCCTCAAAACGACTTCGGGCTCCGCGTAAGCGCAGTAGCGTGTCGGCTTTTCTCTCCTCCAGAAACAATGCCACTACATCACCTAAACCACAAACGTACATAGAGAAAGCCCCCATCTGTTCCAAAACCGACTTTGGCCCTGCGGAGGCCGTAGGCCGGAGTCAGACCCGTCCGGTGTATTCTCTCTAAAAAAACAATGCCCTAACATCACCTAAACCACAAACGTACATAGAGAAAGCCCCCATGGTGTTCTAAAACCGACTTTGCCAGGCTGGCTACGCCAGCCGATAAGGCGGTGGAGGTTTTAGGATGCCATGGGGGCTTATACTCTAATTACCCTTTATACTTAGGTGATGTAGGGCATGTTTCAGGCACCACGTCTTTGCGGTCCCCTAGTTGTGCACTACGGTCTGTATAGTGTGTATGAAGTAGTTCGTGTGCTTTATGTCCTAATGGTTCACCCAAGAAGTTTTTGTATAGGTCTTGGATTTCTGGGTTTTCATAGGATGCCACGTATTTGTATTCTTCATCAGCTTTGTAAAGTCCGCCAATGCGGGCTTCTTTTGTTTTTACGGCTTGTGGTAATTTAGTGCGTGGTTGACCACCGCCACCGATACAACCACCTGGGCATGCCATAACTTCGATAAAGTCATAGTGTTTGCCATTTTCTTTCAAAGCGTTGAGGAAATCACGGGTATTTTTGCCACCGTGTACAACAGCAACGGACAATGTTACGTCGTCACCGAGTTGTACAGTCGCTTCTTTTACACCATTCATGCCGCGAACGTCTTCGAGGTGAGTCAACGCATATGGAGGTGGTTCCTTGTCAGTGATGAGCTTGTATGCTGTACGCATAGCTGCTTCCATAACGCCGCCCGTATTACCGAAGATGATGGACGCACCAGTTTCCATACCGATTAAATCATCGAACTTAGAGTCTTCTAAGCTGCCAAAATCAACACCTTCGTCATTGAGCCAGCGAATAAATTCACGTGTGGTAATGGAAATATCCGTATCCATGCCGAGGCTTTCATCATCGTAATAACGAGCCGCCGCATTTTCCTCAACACGCTTAGTTTCTGCTTTCTTCGCCGTACAAGGGTTAACGCTGACAGACACGATATTTGCAGGATTAATGCCCTTTTTCTCAGCAAAGTACGTCTTGATCATGGCCGCTTCCATAGCGATGCAAGAACGGGTACTGGACAAGTTTGGAATGAGTTCAGGGAAATAGATTTCCGCAAAGCGCACCCATGCAGGGCAACAGGATGTGAATTGAGGGATAGTACCGCCATTCTTTAGGCGATCTACAAGCTCAGATGCTTCTTCCATAATAGTCAAATCCGCACCAAAGTTCGTATCAACCACATAATCAGCACCCAATTTACGAAGGGCGCTAACCATTTTTCCTTCTAAGAATGTGCCTGGTTCGTAGCCAAAGCCTTCGCCGATAGCCACGCGCACAGCCGGAGCCGTTTGGATAACAACAATCTTGTCAGGGTCAGCAATAGCCGCTTTCACCTTATCAAGCTCAGATCTAGCATGCATGGAATCGAATGGACAGGCAGCCGCACATTGACCACAGTGGATGCACATTGGCACATCACCGGTTGATTCAAGATCGTAATAATCGAGCACGCTCATCACATCGGCGCAAGCGCGACGGCACAAGGTGCAATTCTTACACTTCGAAATATCGTGGTAAATGGACGGGTTGTCGAGCGCGATTGGCACGCGTTTGTCGATAAATTCAAATTGGGACATGAGGACCTCCTCGTTCTGTATAATCATACCTATTGTGAAAGTTTTAATTTCTCCTATATTACTAGCATAACAAATAAAGAGGCCATCAATCAACGTACTAGGCTAGTAGGAATTGAAAGATTATTGGACTTCATAAACAGGAAACTTTAAAGTTCATACATCATCGGTACATCGATGAGCTCTACCCGTTCATCGTCTGAGACAAATCCAAACCCTCGTTTGCTAAATAGCCAATAGTATGATTCACCGTGCAATACACGGGCTCTTTCCATGAGTGATCCCAGCACATCTTGGCCAATCGGTTCATTTTTCCATTTGCACTCGCCTACTAATAAATGACGTACAGGCCGTGCATTGGGATCTGCTTGTATGTCCGCCATGGCCACTAAATCGATTTCAACTTGCTTTTTCGTTGCACTATCCGTGCCCCACCAATGACCTATTTGTTGTGGCAAGAACGGAACTGAGCCTTGGTGAATGCGCGCCTGTACATATTGTGCTGCCATCGTTTCAAATACGGGTCCCATGAAATGTGAAAGCATAGGTTTAACGTATTGATGGTATACAAGTTTGCCATTAAAGTTTTCAATGGCTCCTTGGTTCGGTTCTACAAAACGATACCAAAAGGTATACATAGAATCTTTAATGGTATAAATACTTTTATTAGACTTAGATCCAACAGGATGTATTTTTTCGATGATCTGTAAATCAATAAGGCTTTTTAGATAATTATTCAATGCCCCCGTCGTCATATCTACCTTAGTAGCAATTTCGTTATTACGGCTGGCTCCCTTAGCGATAGCACTGAGGATTGCATTATACTGGCGAGGCTCCCGTAATTCCTGTTTTAATAGACTCGATGGCTCATCTACAAGACGTCCTGTAGGCGTAAAAAACAAGGAGATAATGCTTTCATCAAGAGAATCCCCTTCCCTAAAATATGATAAATATTCAGCCACACCACCGGTAAGACCAAAGGCGATAGCACTATCCTCATAGGAAAGATGGGGTACCATTTGACGGGCCTCGATATACGTAAACGGTTTAATTTTATACTGCGCCGTGCGGCGACCATACAAAGGGCTCTTATGGCCTAGCACCTGATTTTCCATAAAACTCATGGACGAACCACACAAGATGAGCATTAACTGAGACCGATTTTTATACGCATCAATCAAGGCCTGCAGCTCAGACGAAACGGACGGAATCGACTCCGCCAAGTACGGATATTCATCGATAATAAATATACAACGATGGTCTAAGCTATACTCAAATAAATGGGTCAACGCCGCCGTAATTGTTGGAAAATTCGGCAATGTAGACTGTAATTTACCGGTTTCAATCATCCCCGTTGCACGATATACAGCTTGTGAAAGCGCCTCTAAATTGTTACTCGCACCCGACTCAAGGCCCACCATATACGCGCCATCATGAGACGCCAAAAAGTGGTGCAACAAATACGTCTTACCCACACGACGGCGTCCATACACAATAGCCAATTCAAAACGTTTTGAATTATATTGCGCCTCCAGAGAAGCTAATTCATGTTCACGGCCTACAAATACCATATCGCACCTCCTCGTTAATCTAAATTACGCTATGCAACAAATATCCTATCTATATCTTCTTTAGTATAACACGATATAGTATATTACGATATACTATATTACGTTATACTAAATTACAAAACAAGATACAGTCCTTATCTAAACGCACAAAAAAGCAGCTCTTTCGAGCTGCTTTGTCGTATAAGGTGTATATTATTTTTTACCTTGTTTTGCTTGTTGTGGCCATAAGAAGTTGTAAACTGCTTCGGATGGGGAACCAGCAACAACTGGACGATCTTTCCCATCAACTTTATCTTCACGTTCTGCGTAACCTTGTGGGTTATATAATACAACCTTTTGGTCTTTTACAGTTTTCTTTTTGTGGTTGAATTCTTCAGTTGCGATGAAGTGGTAACCTTCAGAGTCTTGAGCTTTGATCATTACAGTTGCAGTTTTATCGCTTTTTTGAACGCTATCTTGATCGATAGACCAAGTAATACCTGCACTATCTTGACCAAATACTTGCCAGTTAACAGCACTAGCAGAACCGAAACCGAATGCGCAAATTGCAGCAGCAGCTAAACATGTACCTAGTAATTTTTTCATATATTTCACCTCGTATAAAATCAAATTTAATTTATTATACCATATATTAAATGTATTTTGCGTGAAAGCTAATTTTTTGCGATACTTTTACGTAAAATGTACTTCGTCCTACACCATGTCGCTCAATAAAGCCATCTTCTACAAGTTCTTTCAAGGCTTTTTCAACTGTAGATACAGCTATATCTGGTTGTTTCTCAAGAATTCCAGATTTCGTAATCTTACCAATAGTGGTACTAATTATGATTTTAATACGATCCTTTGCAGATAACGACGTAGTCAGCAGTTCAATACGGCTTTCAAAATCACGATAGGCCGCCAAAATAACGCGAAGCATGTATTTGACAAAAGGGACTATATCCTCATCGCCTGTGTGCCAACCTGTGCCGGATTGAGCTAACGTCGCATAATAACTGTCCTTTGTACGCTCGATTTTTTGTTCTAAACTAATGAACTTACCTATCATGTACCCATTTTGGTACAAGAGCAACGTCATCAGCAATCGGCTCATACGCCCATTGCCGTCATTGAAAGGATGAATACACAAAAAATCGTGTATAAATACAGGAATCACAAGCAATGGATCCACCGATTTATCTTG
>CABSJL010000005.1 GCA_902478055.1 uncultured Veillonella sp.
AACTTTCGTTGCCGCACCCGCATAGCGGGTGGTTTAATGATTCGCGACTACGTCGCGAACCAGTCTAAAGACAATAATTAAAAAAGCGATGACCTATCTAAGGTCATCGCTTTTGTTTTATTGGTATTGTTCAATATGTTCTTGTCGAATGTTTTGAAGTGTTTCCAAGAATGCATCTGTGCTTTCAGCACTGTCCAACAAGTCTTTTAGTTGGTAAGAATCATCGAGGGTCACACTCCATTGGAAGGAGTCATTATCGTCGTATACATTGAATACGATTGGTGTTTCTAAATCCTCTGGCAAATGACCGTCATCATCGGACACAGTTGCATAGGTGCCATCTTCCAAGAGCTCTGTAAATAATGTGTCATACCCATCGATATCGATAAGTTCAAAGTTGATAGTTTCATAAAAGTCTAAAACGATATCTGCTGCCATGTGGACCTCCTCATGAATATATACGTTACGTTTATTCTACTGAGGGGGCCTGTTACTGTCAATGGTAATGTGTAGTATAATAAATATCAGAATGACACAATAGGAGCATACGATGAACGTTATTAGTTTACAAAACATAGAAAAATCATATGGCACACGACTGCTGTTTAAGGAGGTAAATATTACTTTTACCACCGAAAAACGGCTAGGTCTTGTGGGCATTAATGGGACAGGTAAGTCTACCTTCTTAAAAATTTTGGCAGGACAAATGGAGCCAGATAAGGGGACCATTGAGCGAAATGGTAAGGCTAGTATACATTATCTAGCACAAACACCTGAGTTTGATCCGGATTCAACATTACTAGAAGCTGTTCTTGATGGTGATCATCCTCGTTTACGAATGGTACAATCCTTTGAGCGCATTAGTCGTGAATATCGCGAAATGCAAGAGGCTGGTGGCGAGGATGCTAAAGTATCACGGAACTATATGAATTCCTTGGAGCAGATGGACCAACAAGATGGTTGGCAAGTGGAGCAAGAGGCTCGTATTATTTTATCTAAATTAGGTTTTCCTGATGTGGATCAAAAGGTGGCTATGTTATCTGGTGGTCAAAAGCGTCGCCTTGCATTAGGGCAGGCATTATTATATCCTTGTGACCTATTATTGCTGGACGAACCGACAAACCATTTAGATGAAGATAGTATCGATTGGCTAGAGTCTTATTTAAGTGCTCGTCAAGGGGGCTTATTAATCAGTACCCATGATAGATATTTCCTTGACTCAGTATGTAATGGTATTTTGGAATTATCTAATCGACGTATGTACCAATACGATGGTAACTACGAAGAATTTATTGCCTTAAAGGCTGATCGAGAGGCGCGTGAGGCGGCTACAGAAGAGAAGCGCCGTCAGTTCTTAAAACGAGAAATCGAATGGGTACGCCGTGGTGCGTTGGCGAGAACGACAAAGCAAAAGGCTCGTTTAGACCGCTATGAAAAACTTAAGAATATGGAGAAAACTAGACGCCCGGATCAAATGGATCCTATTGCTTTAAAAACGCGTTTAGGGAAAACCATCTTTGATATTGAACATTTAGCATTCTACTTTGGCGAGCGTCCTATGATTAAGGATTTTACCTACCACGTAGTACGTCATGATCGTATCGGTATCGTCGGTCCTAATGGGGTTGGCAAGTCCACCTTTATGAACATTCTTGATGGAACCTATGAACCTACAAGCGGTACGATTGGTAAAGGCGAGACAGTTCGCATTGCACATTTCAAACAAGAACTGCCAGAGTTTGATGAAGATATGCGTGTTCTCGATTATATTCGGGAAGACCATTCCTATATGGTGCTTGGTGATGGCTCTACATTGAGTGCTGGTCAGATTCTTGAACGATTCCTATTTACACCTGAGTTACATGGTGTGCCTATTCGCAAACTTTCTGGTGGCGAACGACGTCGGTTGTATCTATTGAAATTGCTTATGAGCGCTCCTAATGTGTTGTTACTAGACGAACCGACCAATGATCTTGATATTCCTACATTAGAGGTACTAGAGGACTTCCTCGATTCCTTTAGTGGTGTCATTATCACCGTATGCCACGATCGTTATTTCTTAGACCGCGTTGTGGACAAACTTTTTGTGTTCAGTGGTGATGGTCATATTGAGATTGTTCATGGCTCCTATTCTGATTACAAGGATTCTTTAGATGAAAGTAGCGTTGGAAAGCGCCCATTCTATATGGCTAATACTGGTACATCTATTGCTTCTAAAGTTGTCAAAAATGACCAATCTGAAACTAGTGCTGACGGTGATGATTCATCATCAAGCACTTCGGCAGAAGGTAGTGATCGTAATATGACTACATCTGGGGAAGATACTTTCAAAGAAGCACCGAAGAAGGGGCTAAATAAAGCGGAAGAGGCGGAGTATGCTAGTATCATGGAGGAATTGCCTAAATTAGAGCATTTAGTAAAGGGCCTCGATGTCATGATTAGTCAAGTTGCTACTGATTATGAGAAGATGCAATCCTTGATGGCTGAGCGAGAAGAGACTCAATCCCAAATAGATGCGCTCACAGAACGGTGGATGGAATTGGAAGAACGCCTATAATTCCTTATAGCATGCGATTTTTTAATATCTGTTATGCAAAGGAATTACATGTAAATTTATTGATAAAAGTCACAATTTATAGTATAATTTCATCGATTAACGATAACAACGTTACCTAAGTAGGAGGAACTCATGAGTAAGTACCAATTTTTAGACCGTCGCGTACCGATTGAAGACGGCAATATTGCTTTAGTTCAAGATTTATCCAAATGTAAAAACTGCTCCTTATGTCGTAAAGCGTGTGCTGTAGACATGGGCGTATTTGATTATTATGATTTAACAACAAATGGGGATCATCCAATTTGTATTCATTGTGGTCAATGTGCATCTATTTGTCCATTTGATTCCATCAATGAACGCTCTGAAATTGATGAAGTAAAAGCAGCTATTGCTGACCCTAATAAAATCGTTGTATTCCAAACTGCACCTGCTGTACGTGTTGGCTTAGGTGAAGAATTTGGTCTTGATGCGGGTACATTCGTAGAAGGTAAAATGGTAGCTGCTCTTCGTAAATTAGGTGGCGACTATATTCTCGATACAAACTTTGGTGCGGACATGACTATCATGGAGGAAGCATCTGAGTTGTTGGAACGCGTTATCAATAGTGATGCGGTATTGCCTCAATTCACATCTTGTTGCCCTGCTTGGGTTAAGTTTGCTGAAACATTCTATCCAGAATTCTTGCCAAACTTGTCTACTGCTAAGAGTCCAATTGCAATGCAAGCGCCTACACAAAAAACATATTTTGCTGAAAAAATGGGCCTTGATGCAAAACAAATCGTTGCTGTTGCAGTAACACCTTGTACAGCTAAGAAATTCGAAATTCGTCGTGACGAAATGAACTCCTCTGCTGAATATTGGGATGTACCAGAAATGCGTGATACAGACTACTGTATTACTACACGTGAACTTGCAAAATGGTTACGTGCAGAAGAAATCAACTTTGATGAATTAGAAGATTCTGCATTTGATCCATTGATGGGTGAAGCATCTGGTGGTGGTATCATCTTCGGTAATACTGGTGGCGTTATGGAAGCAGCTATGCGTGCAGCTTACAAATTAGCAACTGGTGAAGATGCACCTCAAACATTGATCCCATTCGAAGCAATTCGTGGTATGGACGGTGCTCGTGAAGCAGACGTAGTCATTGGGGACAAAACATTACATGTAGCGGCTGTTCATGGTACAGGCAATTTGCGTAAGTTCATCGAACGCATGCGTGCAGAAAATATCCATTATGACTTCATTGAAGTAATGGCTTGTCGTGGTGGCTGTATCGGTGGTGGTGGTCAACCACGCGTTAAATTACCAATGGCTGATAAAGCTCGTGAAGCTCGTATTGCTTCCTTGTACACTCGTGATGCGGAAGTAAAAGTAAAAGCAGCTTGTGATAATCCAGATATCCAAAAATTATATGCTGAGTTCTTCGATGGCAAACCTATGAGCCATAAAGCACATCACATGTTACATACAACATTTGTGAGCCGTGCAGAAGACTTAGGCCCTAACGGTGCTTGTACACCTGCTACATGCCCAACATCTGTGCCTAACTTGAAAAAGGCCGCAGAAGCAGCTAAAGCAGCAGCGGAAGCTAATAACTAATAGCTAAAAATAGTTAACCGTAACAATTAACAGTAAATGTAACAGTTAACTATAGTTAGTTGATACATACTATAAAAGCACATATATAGCTTAAGATAAAAGGCAGATAGTTGATATTTCAATCAGCTATCTGCTTTTTTGTTTAAAATATTTAGGCGACCATCTGTATGATATCTAAATATTGTTGAGACTTTCACGGTGATGAATAGTATATATGCCATATACGCATAGGGGTCAGAATATAGAGATTGGTAAATTGTTTAGGAATTATGGTTAGTGTGCTATAATTAAATTATATTTATAGAAGCAATCAATACTGTTTCAGGAGGATCTTCATGGCTTTTAAATTAAAAGGAAAAGAAGAAAAATTTTTCAGTATTTTAGAAAATCATGCTGCTCTTACATATGAAAGTGCAGAGATGATGGAGCGTGTGTTTAAAGGCGAAATCTCTAAAGAAGAGGCTTTTCTTGAAATTGATACAAAGGAAAAAGCTGCCGATGAATTAGTAACCGAAACTGTAGAACGTTTGCGTAAAACATTCATTACCCCAATGGATCGCGAAGATATTCAGCTTCTAATCGACCAATTGGATACTACATTGGATAATATTAAAGAAATCATGGATAAAATGGTTATGTACCACGTTGGTAATCCAAGTGATGGTGCTATCCGTATGAGTGAAATCGTTGTAAAATGCGTTAAGCATATTAACAAATCTATTGGTTATATGGGTAGCCTTAAAAAGGACCATGTAAAGGTAGAAGGCCGTGTACATCAAGTTTTGAAACTTGAGTCTGAAGCGGATAATATTTACCACGAAGAAATGGCTAAGCTCTTCACTGAGTGTACAGATCCTATTGAAATTATCAAATGGAAGGAAATCCTTAGCGCCATGGAGGATGTAATCGATGGTTGCGAAGATTTGGTAGGTACATTCCGCCGGGTAGTATTGAAATATGCTTGAGTCTCATTATTTAGTATGGCTAGTAGTATTTTTAGCATTAGCCTTCGACTATATCAATGGCTTCCACGATACGGCGAACGCCATTGCTACATCTGTTTCGACCCGTGCTATTGAGCCTAAAAAGGCTATTATGATGACGGCAGCACTCAATTTCCTTGGTGCCATGGTTAGTACAGGGGTTGCAAAGACAATCGGTGGCGACATCGTAATGTCTGCATCTCTTATCAATAGTGGAATCATTTCAGCAGCTCTTATTGGTGCCATCACATGGAACTTGCTTACCTGGTATTGGGGGATTCCTAGTTCCTCCTCTCATGCTCTTATCGGCGGTATCATCGGTGCTGTAGGCTGGTCCGTAGGCTTTGATGCCTTAAATGAGGCGGGTATTTTAAAAATTTTCTTATCCCTTATTTTATCTCCAATTGTAGCCATGATTGGTGGCTATATTGTGATGAAAGTATTGTTGCTTATCTTTGGTAGATTCTCTCCAATTGTACTAAATGATAGATTTAGATCCATGCAAATTGTATCTGCCGTCATGATGGCTTTCTCTCATGGCTCTAATGATGCGCAAAAGGCGATGGGGATTATTACCTTAACCTTGCTTAGCGGTGGCTTCATTGATACATTGGATGTACCATTATGGGTTAAACTTTGTTGTGCTACGGCTATGGCTATGGGTACAGCAGTGGGTGGTTGGAAAATCATCTCTACCATGGGGACTAAGATTTTCAAACTAGAAACAATTAATGGTTTTGCTGCTGACTTAAACTCTGCTATCACTATTTTTACAGCTACATTCTTACATTTACCTGTAAGTACGACACACGTTGTAAGTGGTTCCTTGCTTGGCGTAGGTTCCTCTAAACGTCTTAAAGCTGTTAACTGGGGCGTAGCAAGATCGATGGTATTGGCTTGGTTTGTAACAATTCCATTATCTGGTATTGTAGCGGCTATTGCTTATGAAATCGGTCACTTACTATTTGGTTAATAAATAACTATATAAAACTAAAAAAAGACTGCGAGAGCAGTCTTTTTTTAGTTCTCTTGTTTAAGAATTGGATTCATTGAGTTATACAATTTATCAATTAGATTTTAATATTTTTTGTAGTTTATCATGAACCTATTACCAAAGAATGTAGGCATACACTAGGTTTTAAATACTATATTCTATAAAAGCGATTTATCTATATTTGGCAACGTTAATGTTAGATTTCAAGTTGAATATAGAGAAATGCTTATAAATATGTGCTTTTCTTTATTATGCGTTTTATTAATAAATACAGTTTATTACTTGTTTAATAGTTGTTTTAGGACTGTTTATAATGAATAACTATTGCATACTTATGTAACGGAGGTTATACTATCGGTAGAAGGAGTTTTTCAAGTGAAAAGTGAGGTATGTATATGGCATGGGGTGGAACTAGACGCGGTGCCGGGCGCCCACGTAATCCGATTAAACGTATTGGTAGAACCATTCGACTTAGTGATGAAGAGTTTCTTTCACTCAAACCATTAATTATGGCCATCAAGGCCAATAATGATAAACGCTATAGGCAACAATGTACTAGAAATGCATAAATAAGGCATTGTCACAGCATATACAACATAATAAACTTTTAATCTATGTTACAATAACCCATTATTTAAATCTTTCAACTACAACACATCTCTACTCTCTAACAATATGCTGTGTGCAATACAAGTAGTACGAAGAAGGTCCCAATTCAATGAATTGGGACCTTTTCCGTTACGTATAGTATATGTCACAGTATATCTAACTATTCAGGATAAATACTGTTTAATACTATATATAATTTTATTAACTTATAGGACTAGTTAATAGAATACTTTCATAGCTGAGTAAATCGTTAGTCGATTTTTACGCCGTGAATTTCTTCAGCTAAACGTTTTAAAGCATCTACTGTACGAACACCAGGTGTGATTTCAGACAGTTTTACACGGATAAAGTGACCTTCTTTTACAGCAGTGATATCTTGAAGTTGAGGGTTAGATTTGATTTTTTCAATTTTTTGTTGGAAATCATCATCGTTGCGAATGGAGTTACCATAGTCAGCAATAATAATGTAATCAGGATTTTGAGCAATTACAGTTTCCCAAGAACCTTTAGCCCATGTCTTATCAACGCCTAAACCACTCATTACATTATCGGCACCGATAAGTTTCAAGATGTTTGTAGTATAACCTTCGAAGGCTGTGAATGGTTGGCCATCTTCAGAGTCATAAATGAATACCCGTTTACGAGGTAAGTCTTTTAATTTAGCTTGGATAGCTGCTAACGTTTTACGTTGACTAGCAACCCATTCTTCAGCTTTAGGTTTAACACCGAAGATTTCACCTAATTTAATCATGTCATTAAAGTTAGTTTCTAGATCTGCTTTTGTAGATAACATGGATTCAGGAAGCCATATGTTAACCTTTTGAGCAATCATTTTATCTGCAGGAATAGCGCGTTTGCTGAAGGAGTCAGGCCAGCCTGTTGCAAAGTCTGGCTTTACGGACATGAATACTTCGTAGGACGGCCATTTGTCGGATAATACTTTTACCTTGTCATAGGCCGCTTGTAGAGGTGGATAGATTTCTTCTTCTTTGAAAGCTGTACCAGCCATCTTATCTTCAAGACCTAGTTGGAGCATCATTTCTGTAGTTGCTTGGGACATGGATACTGCATGGGTAGGAGCGGATTTTACAGCAAAGTCAGTTTTTGTACCGTCAAATGTTTCACTCCATGTTACCGCATTGCCATTATCAGCAGTATTCTTAGTTGTATCAGAACCACAACCAGCAATAGCAAAGGTTGCGCATGCCATAGCGACTAATAACAATTTTTTTGATTTTCTTAATTTTTGGAACATAGTAAGCCCTTTCTTATGAATTAATAATATAAATGATAGCGCCCTTCATCCCAAGAGGTTTTGAAAGGAACTTCAAATATAGGTTCAAGAATTTCAGGTGTTAACACCTCGGTAGGGGAACCTTCCTTTAGGATGGTTCCCTCGTTCATAACAACAACATGATCGCAATATTGAGCGGCCAAATTCAAGTCGTGTAAGACTACGATAGTTGTGCCTTTAAACGCTCGCAATTGTTTCATCAGTGCTATTTTATATTTCATATCTAGATGGTTTGTAGGCTCATCTAAGAGTAGAATTTGAGGCTTTTGTGTTAATGCTTTGGCGATGAATACACGTTGCTTTTCGCCACCTGATAAATGATGAATTTCTTCATCTGCTAAATGAGTAATACCTACTTCATGCATATAATGCTCAGCGATTTTTACATCCTCTGAGCTATATGTACCGAAGTGTTGTTTGTAAGGATAACGGCCCATAAGAACGATATCTTTTACGAGAAAATCATCGATCATAGAATCTCTTGATTGTGTTAGAACAGCTACTAATTGAGCAAACTCACGACCTTTATAAGACTCTAAAGGTCTTTGATTTAATATGATTTTATCTTTTGACGGTAGTAGTCGGTACAGATGGCTCAGTAATGTGGACTTACCACATCCATTCGGGCCAATGATGGCTGTAATTTTATTACCAGGAAATGTTACAGAAATATTCTTTAACACTTCTTTCTTCTCATAGGAGAAGGACAACTGATTAATTTGATACATAGTATCTCCTATAGATATAATATACACTAACCGTTGTGTTTATAACGATTCATAATAATCCAAATGAATAATGGAGCCCCTAGTAGGGATGTGAGAACCCCAATAGGGATTTCTTCTGGACTATAGAGGGCTCTAGATAATACATCGGACCAAATCATCACAATACTGCCGATGAGTGTACTGAATAATAAGGTGTTTTTGTGCTTTGGACCGCCTATGATTCTCGCTAAATGGGGAATAATAAGACCAATAAATCCAACTACACCGACCTTGGATACTAATGTGGCAATAACAATAGAGGATATAATGACGATGCTCAACTGTAACTGTTTTACAGATAAGCCCATTTGAGCTGCTTCGTGATTGCCTAGTAGTAATACATCTAGATCTTGGTTAAATAGGTAGATATATAACATAAATAATGTCACAATGATGGCTGTTAGTGGTAAATCACCCCATTGTATGCCGGCAAAGCTACCTAATAGCCAGAACATGGCACTACGAACTTGTGCTTCGTGTTTTGCCCCATAGATGATCATCATAGTTAAGGCCGAGAATATACCGGTCATGCCCATACCGATGAGAATGAGCTTTACAGGGCTATTACTTTTACCAACACAGAGCAATACCAAGATAATAGAGAGAGCCGCACCTAGGGCTGCAAAAACAGGTGTGTTATAGGCACCTAATAGGGGGAGACCACCCATGATAATAGCGAATACAGCACCTGTACTAGCACCTGATGAAACACCTAGTACATAGGGGTCAGCGAGTGCATTTCGCGTAACTGTTTGCATTAGTAAACCAACGAGGGATAAGCCTATACCTGTTAAGACTGAATAGATGAGCCGCGGTAATCGTATATCCGTAATAATCGTATTTGTCATTGTGGCTGTGGCATTGGGATCACCCATAGACATAAGGGCCTGAATGATTTGATCCAAAGGAATAAACGTAGATCCAAATTGCAACGCCGTTACCAATGAAATACATAGTATTACACATAGTATTAATGCTTTTATAGAAGTTTGCATAAAATCTCCTTATTCTATTTTATAGGTAATATAACCTTATCTAAGTATAGAGAATTTTCTATATATATACAATATATATACGTGTATGGGTATTATTGTGAGCGGTTAGATTCTATAGAAATTATAATTGGAAATAGGATTGAGCTGATACTTAATATAAAATGCTTGAGTTAGTAAAAATTCAAAAATATGATTAAATATTTAATATAGGATATCCTACTATGTGTTAATAAATTCATCACTAAAATTGTTTGTTTTATTCTTTTTTATAGCCTTATTCCTATTTTGTTATATGAAAAAACTCACAGAATGGATATAATAAAAGTATGTACGTAAGTAAATTCAGGAGGTGTTAGCTTGTTACAAGATTTACTATCTGAGGATAATGTATCCTTTCATTATCCTGCAGAAACGTGGGAAGAGGTAATTCGTCACGGTGGCCAACTCATGGTTGATGCGGGTTTTACTGATCCATCTTATACGGAGGCTATGGTAGAGGTAGTGCGTGAAATGGGACCCTATATTGTATTGGCACCAGGTCTTGCTATGCCACATGCTCGTCCGGAAAATGGGGCAAAACGTGTAGGTACTGCATTGGTAACCTTAGAAAAACCATTGAATTTTGGTAGTCCTGACAATGATCCTGTTTCTGTGGCGTTGTTTTTGTGTGCTCCGAACAAGGATGAACATATTCAGTTGTTGACAGATATTGCTACATTATTTGAGGATGATGAGTTTTTAGATGCGGCCGCTGATTTTGAAAGTATTGAAGATGTACAAGCATTCTTGGCAGAGCATTTAGAAGATCAAGAATACGTTTAGTAGGAGGCAAGTATGATTTCTGTATTAACTGTATGCGGTAATGGCATTGGTTCTAGCTTGATGCTAAAAATGAAAATTGAAGAAATCTGTGCTGAAAATGGTATTGATGCACAAGTTGAATCTATTGATTTTAATGCCGCACAAGGTCGTAAGGCGGACCTTATTGTAACTGTAAAAGAATTGGCTGAACAATTTGAAGACAAGAATGTCGCTATTGTTCGTAGCTATATTAATAAAAAGAAAATCACTGAAGATATTCTTGATGCATTAAAACAAGCAGCTCAATAATATGTAACAACTATATATAGGAGGTAGTGCCATGGAAATGGTATTAGAGTTCTTACGTGATGTGCTGTCTCAACCAGCACTTTTGATTGGTATTATGTCATGTATTGGCTTAATTGCCTTGAAACGCCCGTTTCATAAGGTAATGACTGGTACATTGAAACCTATTCTTGGCTACTTAATGCTCGCAGCTGGCGCAGGTGTTATCGTTAATAACCTTGATCCACTAGGTAAGATGATTGAGCATGGCTTCCATATTACTGGTGTAGTACCAAACAACGAAGCTATCGTGGCTGTAGCACAAAAGGTACTTGGTGTTGAAACGATGTCTATTCTCGTAGTAGGCTTATTGATGAACTTATGTATTGCTCGTTTCACGAAGTTCAAATATGTGTTCTTAACAGGTCACCACAGCTTATTTATGGCTTGTCTTATGTCTGCCGTACTCGGTACAGCAGGTTTGTCCGGTATGGAACTCATTCTTGTAGGTGGTTTCTTGATGGGCGCTTGGTCTGCTATTTCTCCAGCAATTGGTCAAAGCTATACATCTAAGGTTACCGAAGGCGATGAAATTGCCATCGGTCACTTTGGTAGCTTAGGTTATTATTTATCCGCTTGGGTAGCTAAATATGTCGGTAAAGCAGACGATAGTACAGAAGACATTGAAATTCCAGAAAAATGGGGCTTCTTACGTGATTCTACATTATCTACAGCATTAACTATGATTGTATTCTACTTGATTGCAGCTTTTGCGGCTGGTTCTGAGTTTGTAGCTACTTTATCTGGTGATATGAGTCCTTACTTATATGCTGTTATGAGTGCAATGAACTTTGCTGTAGGTGTAACAATCGTATACTCCGGTGTACGTATGATCTTAGGTGATTTGATTCCTGCATTCCAAGGTATTGCAACAAAAATTATCCCTAATGCCATCCCTGCAGTAGACTGTGCAGTATTCTTTACATATGCTCCAACAGCCGTAGTATTGGGTTTCATTAGCTCCTTTATCGGCGGTATCATCGGTATGCTCATCCTTGGCGCTGTAGGTGGTGTATTAATCATCCCTGGTCTTGTACCTCATTTCTTCTGCGGTGCAACAGCAGGTATCTATGGTAATGCTACAGGCGGCCGTCGTGGTGCTGCAGTAGGCGCATTCCTTAATGGTTTGGCTATTACTTTCTTGCCAGCATTGGCATTGCCAGTTCTTGGTCAATTAGGTTTCCAAAATACAACATTTGGTGATGCTGACTTTGCTGTAATGGGTCTTGTACTAGGTCATGCATTCGAATGGATTGGCATGGCAGGTATCTATGGCATCGTAGCGATTGCAGCTCTTGTACTTATTATTCCAAACTTTATTAAAACAAAAGGTAAAGTTATTAACTACGTAGAAGAGGAGTAATGAAAACAACTGAGCAACATAGTAATGTTGTAATACGGTATATATTCCTTACTATAGGGGCTATAAGCTTTGCTCTTGGTACAGCGGGTATCGTATTACCACTATTGCCAACAGTACCTTTTTATATGCTTACTTTATTTTGTTTAGCTAGAGGATCTGAACGTTTTCATAAAATGTTCTTAGAATCTAGTTTATATCAAAAGACTGTTGGTACTTATGAACGCGATAAAGCGTTAACGTTGCGGACAAAGTTGTCCATTCTCTTATCTGTGACTACAATAATGGCAATTGGTGCGTATTTCAGTCAAGATATGCCCATTGCACTTGGTGTTATGGCCTTTGTATGGATTAGTCATGTTATAGCATTAGTTTTTATTGTAAAAACAAAAAAATAAAGAATTAGTGCAGATTATTCTAAATATGCCTCGTAAGTTAGACTACATTGGTTTAGCTTGCGAGGCTATTTTTGTTGTAAATTTATATTTTTAAAGAAAAAATGAATTATTACAAAATTTAATTTGACAATGAATATCAATGAGTATACTATGATAACTGTGTATATAGTAATTTATATAGTATTTGTGTATATGGTGATAGTATGAATCCACATAATCATGCAATTTCACGTGCAGGACTTACCATGTCGAGACATACGGTGTTTGACGGTATCGATTTATTATTTCTGGATGTGAAAGAAGAGTCGGTTCAATTTTATGCTAAATCACATACCAAGACATTTGCCATAAATCATTGTGAAGAGGGGCGCATCGAGTGTAAGTTTACATCTGGGGAATATTTATATATGGGGCCAGGAGATATGTCATTAGGATGGCATACTCATGCTGACTACCAACATAAGAATTACTTCCCTACAAAACTTTTTAAGGGGATTGTATTACTCGTAGATGTTGAAAAAGCGCAACCAGTATTGGATTCTCTTGTTACTGAGTCACGTATTAATTTAACAACCTTAGCAGAACGATTTTGTGAGCATTCCGAGTACGGTATGATGATGGAAGAAACTGAATCGGTTAGACAGATTTTTTCTAGCTTATATAAAGTGCCTGATCAAATTAAAGGGCACTATTTTAAATTAAAAGTTATTGAAATTTTCTTATTATTATCTATTATTTCTACAACTAATCATGAAAAGAGAAGCTCCTATCGTAAACAACAAGTAGATATTGTAAAAGCTGTTAATGAATATATATCTACACAGTTTATGAAACGGATAACCATAGATTCCTTGTCTGACCAATTTGATATTCCTACATCAACATTAAAGCGTTGTTTTAAAGGGGTATATGGTACGACAATCCATCACTATTTAAAGGAATGTCGTATTAATGCAGCTAAGCACTTGCTTCAAGAGTCAGATCAATCTATTTTAGAAATTGCTAATGCCGTAGGCTACGAGAATGGTAGTAAATTTACTAGTGCATTCAAAGAGGCCACAGGTGTAACGCCTAGTGCTTATCGTAAAGTATAAATACCTTCAAACTAAACCAAGACATGCATTATAGTATTAGTAATATTTAAAATATAAGTGTTTAAGGTTTAGAACTAGTAGGTTATAAAAACTTAATATTGTCCGAAATGTATATTTTTGGTCTTTTCGGAGTAGATATGCAAGATACACTTTGCTAACATTAAAATGTAAATGATATTCAATGTCATTATATGTTGGTAGAGTGTATCTTTTTTATTTTGTGTATGAGATACAAAACATATGGTTAGTTAGAAATTGAGGAGGGCACAATGAACCGGTGGGGACATGTAAAACGCAGCATTATTCTGTCTAGTGCAGTTGCTTTGTGGCTTAGTGCACCGCTTGTAGTGTGGGCGGGGAATGCGACTGTTACTACGGATGTTGTTCATGTCAAAGGAACATGGGCAGAAGAAGAAGCAAAATTGAACTCACAGCAAGTGCAAATCATTACTAAGAAAGAGATTGAAAAGAAACAGGCGAAGTCCGTCGAAGATATTATATTTACTCAAACAGGTGTATCTAGAACCGTTGATGCTATGGGCCGTGTTGGTGTATCCATCCGCGGTGCCGAAGCGCGTCACACACTGATCCTTGTAGATGGTCAACCCGTACTCGGCGATTTTGATAAGTACTCTGGTGCAGCAGACGAAGTCCAACGTCTAGGTACAGAAAACGTTGAACGTATAGAAGTTATCCAAGGTGCTGCCAGTGCTAAATATGGCTCTGATGCTATAGGTGGTGTCGTTAATATCATCACCAAAAAAGCACAAAAGAAACCAACCTTACAATTGAATGCAGAAGGTATGCGCCGTAAAAGCGATGGTGATGCATTCCCGTACCAAAACTTCTTCATTCGTGCCGACTCTGGTCAAATGGGGAAATTAAAGGTCGGTTTATCTGGTAGTAAACGTGATCTTATGCCTGTTTTAGCATCCGTTAAACGTCGTGACTCCGGTATGGCTTTTGATTATGCTAAGCATAACTTCAAACCAAATGTACTTCGTTACTATGGTGATGCGGCCGATATCGGTCTTGTAGCAACTTATGATGCAAACGATAAAAATAAATTTGAAATGCGTCTCAACCGTTATACAGAAGATCTTGTACGAGATGTTAAACACTCTGACTCCGACTTAGAGCCTCAACAACACTTTAAACGTACTGCAGATCGTAATACGGCAAACTTGCAATGGTCCTCTCGAGCTGGTAAAAGTGACTGGACGGTTGAAACTAACTACTCCCGCATCAAAGAAAATGACGTAGCCCTCATTAGTTATACTGGTCGTTCTGCTTATGAAGGCTCCAATGAGTTGCGCTATATCGATAATATCGATCACCGTCAATTAGACATTCGAGCTAATGCGAATACACAGCTCAATAAAAATCATCTGCTTAGTTACGGCGTGAGCTATGCTCGCGAAGAAGGTTCTGGTAGCCGTTTAAAGAGCTCTCCTAATACAAGCACTATGTACATCGATCCATGGGACTATGATAAGAGCTTGCTTGTAGATAAACTAGACCGTCTTGTAAGACGTAAAGGCGATAACAGTATTAAGGTATATTCTCACATCCACGACTACAAGTTCATCAATTCCGGTGGCGGTATGCCACAATGGGATATGGATTATGAATACTATGGCGCCGAAACAGATGCTCAAAAACCAGGCATTACATACGATGACTATATAAATTATGGTTTATCTGAAAGCCGATTAAGTGATTGGTCTAGTACATCCCCTAATAATCAACCTGTAACGGATGAGTTTAAAGCTCGTTATAAAGTTTTGGAAGATCGTTTAAAAGCAGAAAATCCTGTATTATCTGCTACACGTGCCAATATCGTAGGGGATTACTTTAAGTATGGCGAATCCAATGATCCGGAAATGCGTAAAAAAGCACCTAAGCTCAATGGTAAAGCCTTCTTAGAAGAATATCGTAGCCGTGATCAACGGTTAACAACTGGTAGCGGTACGATTCGAAAGTTAAATGCTTATGTTTCTGATACTTGGCAGGTGAATAAGAATTTAACCTTATCTCCAATTCTTCGCTTTGATAATAGTAGTCTATTTGGTTCTAATTTGTCTGCGTCCTTGGGGATGACCTATAACGTAAAGGGCAATACACACCGTAGATTTAAAGCCAATGTTGGTACTGGTTATACAGAGCCTGGTATGGGTGAATTATGGTATAACTGGGAAATGTACGCTTCTAACCCTGTAGGGATTGGGGTAGCAAAACTCGGTTGGTACTGGGCGGGTAATCCTAATTTAAAACCTGAAAAATCAGTCAACTTTGATATGAGCTTGGAAGGTGAAAATAAAAATACTTATGCGCGCGTAGGTGTATTCCACAACCGCATCAAGAACTATATGTCTGTGTACTTCACAGGGGACTTCATGGACTTTGCGCCATACCTCAAAGGCGATGCGAAGTACCAACGGGCCCCAGATATGATTTACAGCTTTAAAAATATTGGTAAAGCAGAAATCACAGGTGTTCAAGCGGAAGTACAACAAAAGTTCGGCAAATATTGGTCTGGTAAGTTAGGTTATACATACTTGCATGCCATCAACAAGAGCGATCCAAGTATGCCTCGTCAATTGCTTGATAAACCAATGCACAAAGTTGACATCGGTATTACTTATGACAATCCTAAATCCGGTTGGAATGGTTCCATCTGGGGTGATTACTATATCAACATGCTTGATAGTAATACCCTTAACAATGGCGGTAACTACTGGCCAGATATCTTGTCTGGTGATGCAGGCGTTTATAATAAGCAAACTTATGAAAAGAAAACATTTGGCATTTGGAATGTAATGGTTCAAAAACGATTCAATAAAAATGCCATGATGTACTTTGGTATCAACAATATCTTTAATCATCGCGATGATGATCGTGCTACACAAGAACGGGTATATCGTGTGGGCGTTAACCTTAAATTCGGTGGTGGTGATAGCAGCAAAACTACAGCAATCGGCAAATCCAAGGATGGCACAACTGTTAATGCAGTAGGGGCCAATACACCTAATGGCGCTAATGGCGAAGTAGTAAATGCTGAATCTGGTGTACAAAATGTAGCAGATGTAGTTCGTTTAACTGACTTTATTCGTTCTGATTTTGATACCACAAAAGAACGTGGTGTTACATTAGTTGGCGATTACAGAGCGCGCTGGATGGCACATGACGGCTCTAATAGACCACAATCTCCATTTAGAGCGAACTCTGCTATTGGTTCTGCCAAAGCAAATATGTACGATGCTAATCGTCATAGCTTTGAACAACGCTTACGACTTGGCTTTGATGCACGTCTTAATGAGTTTACAAACCTCAAAGTTATCGGCAGTGCGACTGGCATGAGTGGTGTAGATACAAGCTGGACTCAATCTGATTCTAAAGGCTTTAACCATCAACGAATCGATACCGTGGATCTCACAAGACGTGTAAAAAAATGGGACGTATCTGTGGGCCGCTTAACTGAGCCTATGGGTGCGAGTGGATATTGGTTCGGTCAATCCTATGACGGTGTTCGTGCCGTTTGGAATGGTCACGACTCTCAAGTTCGTATCGGTGTTGGTACTTTCAAACATAGTACAGGTATTACTGATTCTGCCTATACTCACGCAGTACATGAAGTTATTTACAGACCGCCAACAGCGGCTGAGTTAATCGGTATTAATCGCGATGAGTTCCCATACGATATTGAAAGTGCTACTAAAACCGGTTCAGATGGTGAGAAAAAATCTAGTGAAGATACAGCTGCACCAGATAGCCCTAATGGTATTTATGATTCTACTTATAAAGGTAAGACAGATAGCATCTACTTCTATCAACAACTGAAAGACTTGCAAGCTGAATATGAAGCTTATAAAGAATCCTTGGATTTAAGCTGGAGTAATCCAAATCGCGATCAAGAGCTTGAAAAGGCAAATGCTAAGCTTGCGGAAACACAACAAAAACAAGCTCAAGTGATGAGCCGCTTACAAGATATTCTTACAAAGGCATACCCTACAGATATGGCTGAGAAGAAATTCTCCCTCGATATTCCATCTGGTGGTTATGCAATGTATGAAATTACTAATAAGAATACAGGGGAAAAACTCTATAAGACCGGGGACATTATGTATAATGTGAACTCTTCTTTATACCCTGAATACTTAAAAGAAAAGGCTAAAGGTCTTATCATATCTACTGATAATAAAGATGCTTTAGTAAATCCTAAAGCCTATGTTGAAAAACATAGTGACGAGATCAATCAATCTGTAGCAGAAATTGCTAAATATAATGCTACAGATAACTGGAGCAACTATAACAATAGTGAGCTTGATGTGGTTTGGGTTAAACAGCCAGATGGCACTTACAAACAATCCTATGATTACTATGGACAACCATCTAGTGATTATGAGTTCACTGGATACTTAGGGGCTAAAACGTATAAATACGATAGTGGTAACTATGTATTTAGCGATTTTGATGCTAAGGATGCGATTTACAAAAAGAACTTTACAATGTCCTCCAATGATTGGGGTGAAGGTAGTTCTTACTATGGTTGGGGCATGCCAAATGCATTGTTCAATTATATGTATAATCTTGAAAAGGTTGTACATGATGCAGAGTCTGAAAACAAATTACCACGTGAAGCGATTGGTAAGATCATTGGTAACTTGATTCAAATAGAAGGTGTAGTTCTTGAAAAAGACAATGTACCAGCTATTGATAAAGCTGCCTTTATTCAATACAAGAAACAAATAGGCTCTCGTCTTGGTTTACAAGCGTGGTATTTACGCTCCTTTGGCGGTAAAACGCATACATACTTAAATGCAAATGGCAACGGTAATGACGAACATAGCTTCTCTAATGTAGCCCATGTATTTGGTATCGGCGCTAAATATCAACTGGGTGCTAATGCATCTGTAACCGTTGATTACGGGCAAAATCGTTCTAACTTGGGCCGTTATTTAAATGGTAACACTGTATACCAACACGAACGTGGCACAGCCGACTTTGCTCTTAAAGGTCATCAAATGGGTGGTACACCACACTTCTGGATGGCTCGTCTAGATATTGGGCGTGCTGATCTAGATGTTCCGAAATCTTGGAATGCGTTCATCGATTACAAATACTTTGAACATGGCTCCTTCTTTGGTGGCAATGGTACTGGCGCAGTACCGGATCGTTATCTCGACGGTATACGCAGCTTTACATTTGGTGCTGGCTATGTACCTCGCAAGGATTTACTTCTTGAGGCTTTCTACACATTCGATGCGAAGGGCACTAATAAACGAGATACTTTATATGGTAGTGAAAGCTTTAAGTTAGGCGATTATACAAGAATTCAAGGGACCTACAGGTTCTAATGTTCAGTCTGTAAACAGGCAGAAAGGTTACTAATATGGAAAACTTAAATTATGTCATTCACTTGTTTCATAGCGGCGGGTATGTAATGTATCCATTATTACTCTTGTCTTTTATGGTTATCGCTATCGCTACAGAACGAGCTTTCTACTATCGCAAATATGCCAGTAAAACTTTCGTTGTTACCCATGCAGTCAATGAACTAGCAAAATTACAAAATTGGGCAGAAATTGATAAAGTAATCAAAGAAAACCCATCTATTGCGAGCCGTATTGCAGAAGCAGGTTTACATAATGCTTCTAGCGAGGAAGCTATGAAAACAGCCTTTGCTGACCAAATGGGTGTAGACGCAGTAGGCTTCCGTAAATATATGGACTACCTCAGTGCTACCGTTACAATCTCTCCATTATTGGGCCTATTAGGTACTGTAACAGGTATGATCGGTTCTTTCAGTATCCTTGACTCCGGTGCGGGCGCATCTGCTATCACTGGTGGTGTAGGTGAGGCCCTCATCGCTACCGCGTCCGGTTTGTGTGTAGCCATCATGGCATTTATTGTGTACACATTCTTTAGCCATCGTTTAGATTCTATTATTAATCAAATTGAAGGTATGTGCGTGAGCATCGTTAGTGCTAAGCGAGAAGGGTGGAAATGATTATGAACTTACAAAGCTTTCGTATGAAAACAAAGCCTGAATTCATGATTATTCCAATGATTGATATTATCTTCTTCTTGTTGGTATTCTTCATGATGAATAGCTTACAAACAGTAGCTCAAAAAGCATTATCTGTACAATTACCACAAGCTACTAGTGCATCCGCACCGGCTCAGTTACCAGTTGTATTTACACTTGATGCGGAAGGGCATATTACAATTGATAACAATCCAATGAGTATTGATCAAGCAGAAGCTATGATTAAACAGCGGATTCAAGAAAATCCTAACGCTAGTGTTATCTTACAAGCCGACAAACGTGCAGCTCATGGTCAAGTAGTAGCGATTATGGATATGCTAAAACAATCTGGTGTTAAACGCTTGGCTATTGCAGCTGAACAGAAAGGATAACTATGGGACTAGGCATATCATGGAAAAAAGCAGCCATTATATCCGCCATAGTTCATCTTATTGCTCTATTTATTGCCGTAATCTTTTTTGTAGTGGTTCCAGCAATTCAAGACATGGAAACTTATGAAATCGACCTCACACAAAGTGTGCTCGATGATGGCGGCAGTGGTCATGCCGGCGGTGGAGGCGGTAATAGATCTGACCTATTCCCTAAACCGCTATCAGCTGATGAAGTGGCGGCAAGAACAAAGGCTGTTGTAGCGAATATAGATCCATCTCCTACAACAGATATTCCTGATGCAGTAGATGTAGCCAAAAAAGGTGGCGAACATAAAGGTAATACCTCTGGCGATAATTCCGCAGGGGGTTCCGGCCCCGGACATGGTGGCGGCTCTGGCGGTGGTAACGGTACAGGTGTTGGCACTGGTAATGGCGATGGCCAAGGTCAGGGAAATGGCAATGGTAATGGCAATGGTAATGGCAATGGTGATAGTCATGGTACAGTGAAAGCTGCATTTGATGTAGAAGGATTTCGTGCAAGAGTGCAAGACAATGCACAAATGCCTTCCATGGCTTTAAAAAGAAAGTTACAAGGTGATGTAACTGTACAAGTTACATTAGATACAAATGGCAACCTTATTGGTCAAAGTATTGTATCTTCTACAAATGAAATATTCAATGATGCGGCAATGTCTGCCGTAGTGGCCGCAACACCATATAAAAATCCAACAGGCGAAGATATCGATATCAAGGTACCAGTTGAGTTTAGAGGTCACGAATCCTCTGATGATGAGGAGGAATAAAAGTATCTACGTAATAGATCTATTTTAGTAATATACTCATCCAAGAATTAAAGGAGCTAATTATGAAATCCATTATTTTATATTCTTCACTCACGGGAAATACAAAAAGTGTTGCAGAAGCAATGGCTTCTGTAATGCCTGAAGGTACACCTTGCGTTCCTGTAAAAGAAGCGCCTGAGAATTTAGCTGATTATGATACAGTATTTGTAGGCTTCTGGGTAGACCGTGGTACAGCGAATAAAGAGGCTGCCAAATTGATTGAAACCTTAACAAATCCTAACATCGTATTCTTTGCTACATTAGGTATGTATGCAGATTCTGATCATGCTCGTGAAAGTATTGAAAAAGCATCTGAATTACTACAACATAAAGAGTCCCTTGTAGATGGATTCGTATGTCAAGGTAAAATTGATCCGAAAGTCATCGAAATGATGTATAAAATGTTCCCACCGGGATCTGCTCATGGTCAAAGCCCTGAACGCGATGCCTTACATAAAGCGGCTGAAACACATCCAGACGAACAAGACTTTGCAAATGCAAAAGAATTTACAAAATCTGTACTTGCAAAGTTGCAAGCCTAAACTGAAAGGGGATTGGAGTATGAGTTTAGCAAGTTTCTTTGAATCCATTCCGGAGAAACAACGCAATCTACAATTAGGTTTAGAATGCGATAATCCGATGAGTGGTGCATTCCCGCATAAACGGGTTGTTCATGCAGGGCTAAATGGCACCTTAGTTTCTCCAAAGGAAACACAAGCCGTTTGGGATACCTTAATGAATGGCACACCGAAAAAGGGTGAAATGCAATGCGCCTATATTCACATTCCGTTTTGTAAGACTAAATGCACATATTGTGGTTTCTTCCAAAACGGTACGAGTCAAAACGTAGAGGACCAATATATTGATGGTCTTGTTAGTGAGTTAAAACTAGCTAGTGAGCGTCCAAGATTAAAAGATGGATTAATCCACGCCGTATTTATCGGCGGTGGTACACCAACATCGTTATCTCCATCAAACTCTGAAAGATTGTTGAAAGCTATTAAAGAGTATTTGCCACTAGCTAATGATTATGAATTGACCTTAGAAGGTCGTATTCACGATTTGATTCCTGAAAATCTCGACGTATGGATGGCAAATGGCGTTAACCGTATGTCCATTGGGGTACAATCTTTCAACACAGAGGTACGCCAAATGGTGGGACGTTTAGATACAAAAGAAACCGTATTAGAGCGGTTAGCAGCGTTAAAAGCCTATGGACAATGCTCTGTTGTTATCGATTTAATCTACGGTTTGCCCGGACAAACCATGGAGGTTTGGGAACAGGACTTAGCCGATTTAGTAAGCTCTGGCGTAGATGGTGCAGACCTATATCAATTAAATGTATTTGATGGGAGTGATCTTAATAAAGATATTGAAAAAGGCAAGGTGCCCGCAGCAGCCACAACAGCTATGCAAGGGGATATGTTCGAGTTTGGCCGCAAATACTTAGACGAGCGTTCTTATCGTCGGTTGAGTGCAGCTCACTGGAGTGCGAACAACCGTGAACGTAGCTTGTATAATATCTTAGCTAAAGCTGGTGTTCCCATGTTCCCATTCGGCAGTGGTGCAGGTGGTAATGTTGATGGCTATGGAATGATGTTACATCGTGCGTTAAAACCGTATGAAGATATGGTTAGCCGCGGTGAAAAACCATTTATGGCACTCATGAAGCAAAGTGATTTACAACCTATCGTAAATCAGGTGGTAAGTCAGCTTGAACAAGGTTTCCTCAATATTAAGAGCTTAACTGAATTAGATGCAAAACTAGATGAATTAAACTGGCTTTATAAATTATGGGAAAAACGTGGTCTCGTAGCTTACAATGGTTTGCTTTATAAGTTGACTGCAGCCGGTGAATTCTGGACGGTAAATCTTACACAAAGTACATTAGAAGCCGTTGAGTATATTATGACTGGTAAAAACTCCTTCGCTATGGAGGCAGTAGCAGCTCAAGATACTAAAACAACGTCTAAAGATAATCCTAATCAAGAGGTGCGCGGTATTGGCCAAGGTAAAGCCAATATTTCGGTACCTACAGATGAAGATTCAGAAGCGCAACGCAAGGAAGCTCTCATTGCAAAAGCAAAGGCAGAAATCGCTAAAAGCGGTGCTTCTGGTGAGTCAGCAAATCGAATGGTACAAGCTATGTACAATTTGAGTGCTGATGAAATTGAATATATGATGGAACGTATGATGTCTTAAATTTATAGTACACCTTGAATCTAACAACCCTTTCCAATAACAACATATACTAAACGAGACATAGTACGTGACATATAGTACTCTTTGTAGTACAGAAAAACCCCAGACAATAGTCTGGGGTTTACTTTTTATAAGGTGAAAGGTATTCTGTAACTATAAGAAGTAATATTGTTGTATGAATAGTTATGTTTTCGGAGTTAGGAGATTAGTATGAGTACATTTCCTCAAAAACATATAGATATTGTTGGCATAGGTGCCAGTACATTAGATCGATTTATCGTCGTCGATCATTATCCTACAGGCCGTGAGGTACAACAAGTCGTATCGTCTACTACAGATGGTGGTGGGCCAGTGGCTACAGCACTAGCGGTGGCAGGAAAATATGGTGCCCGTACAGCTATGATTGATAGCATTGGTGAGGACATGGTAGGTCGTCATATATTAGATGACTTTGAAAAATATAATGTTAATACAGAGGCAATTCAAGTTGAACGCGGTGCTAAGAGCGGTGTGGCAACAATCCTCGTAAAACAGAGTACTGGTGAACGTGCTGTATTTTTTGAACGGTCTACTGCAACTGAGCCTGAGTTTTTAGATACCCATAAGCAGCTCATAGAATCTGCCTATATTCTGCATATCAATGGTCGACATCGCCAACTCATGCGCTCTGCTATGGCCGTTGCAAAAGAGGTAGGCACTATTATTTCTTTAGATGGTGGTGCTCAGCGTTACGATGAAGACATGAAGCCTATTACTGAAGCCAGTCATATCGTTATCGTAGCTCGTGATTATGCTGAAAAATATACGGGTACAACTAATCTAGAAGAGGCTTGTCGTATCATTCATGAACGAGGTGCATGTATTGCAGGTGTTACAGATGGTGCTAATGGCAGTTATTTTGTATGGCCTGATGGAACATTTTATCGATGTGAACCATTTACTCAAGCTACCGTAGTAGATACAACGGGGGCTGGGGATAGCTTTCATGGGGCTTTTTTAGCTAATTTAGTACATACAATTAATCATATGAAGGGGCAAGACGCAACTTCGACGACTAAGCATGACCGTGCATCTATACATGCTGTAGAGTTGCTAAAAGCTTGTGCGCATTCCGATTTAGAGAAGGCTGCTATTTTTGCATCTGCAGTAGCTTCTTTAAATACACAAGGCATAGGCGGGCGCAGTCCACTACCAACGTTAAAGTCAGTGCAGGAACTAATAGGATAGGACTATAGTTATGTGGAAAAATACTTCAAAAAATCAAGTTCAGCAATATATGCAACAAAATCCTTATCGCCTATTAGCCCTTAGCTTTTTTGCTACCATGACTATAGGGACGATATTACTCATGTTGCCCATATCACATGCTCAAGGCCATAGTACAACGCTTGTAGATGCAGCTTTTACCGCAGTATCTTGTGTTTCTGTAACAGGATTGTCAACAGTAGATACCTATCATCATTGGTCCTTGTTTGGCAAAATTATCATGGTAATCCTTATCCAATTAGGTGGTTTAGGGATTGTTTCTTTTACCACCATTATTGCTCTAGTATTAGGGCGACGGGTAGGTCTGAAAAATCGCGTGCTTTTGTCAGAGGATGTAGGGCAAGATGGTATGAAAGGGCTTTTACACATTACGAAGAAGCTAACCATTTATACCTTTTGTGTCGAAATAATTGGTGGTATTATCTATACCATTCAGCTATATCCCTATATTGGGGATGCTGCTTTATATACGGGGATTATGCAATCTATTTCCAGCTTTTGTAATGCAGGATTTATATTCTTTGATAATGATTTACCTTATGCTATGGTGGGTGATGTATTATTTAATATGAATACAATGGCCCTTATTGTAATAGGTGGTTTTGGTTATCTTGCAACTTTTGATATTTGGTCGCATCGCAAGCTACGACGCTTTGTAGATTTAAAACTACATACAAAAATAATGTTAGTTGGTACAACGGCGCTCATCCTTTTAGGGACGATTATTTTCTTAGGGGTTGAGTGGGCGAATCCCAAAACGTTTGGCCCTTTACCTATATGGAACAAGGTCATGGCATCTCTGTTTCAATCGATTACACCTCGTACAGCGGGGATTGCAACTGTAGATTATAATGATTTACATCCAATTACACTGTTTATTACCATCATTTTTATGTTTATTGGGGCAGGTCCTAACTCTACAGGGGGCGGTGTTAAGATTAGTACTATTGCCGTCGCTTTTCTAGCATCGCGTACATTATTTAATAACCGTCCTGATACAGAGGTTTTTGAACGTCGTATTTCGTTGGTTACTGTACTTAAGGCAAATGGGATAATCTTTTTATCTATCCTTCTTGTTTTACTTGCTACTTGTTATTTGGCTTGGGATGAGCCATATGACTTTATTCGACTGCTTTTTGAGGTAACTTCTGCCTTTGGGACCGTAGGTCTTACAACGGGTATTACACCTGATTTATCTGAAAGTAGTAAATGGGTGTTGATGCTTGTCATGTTTACGGGCCGTGTTGGGGTTATGACTGTTATTGGTACTTGGGCGTTAAGAACGGCACCGACTAAACCAATTAGCTATGCAGAAGAGCGTGTATTGTTATAAAAATAGATTAGATTGAATATAAAAGGAGGCATATATGAAACATAAAACGATAGCAGTAATAGGTCTTGGTCAATTTGGTGGCACTGTTGCCAAGATGTTAGCTTCCATGGATCATGAGGTATTAGGTGTAGATATTGATCCAGAAGTTGTACAGAAAATTTCGCCATTTATAACACATGCTATAGTTGCAGATACAACCGATGAAGAGGCAATCAAAGCATTGGCGCTAAGCCAGTTTGATATGGTTATTGTGGCTATAGGTGGAAATCTTCAAGCTAATTTAATGACAGCTATGCTTCTTAAAGAATTAAATGCACCTAAAATTGTGGCCAAGGCTGAAAATAATATACAAGGCAAAATGCTTCATAAAATAGGTGTAGATCAAGTGATTTACCCTGAATACGATATGGCATTACGCCTTGTACAGTTTTTAACTAGAGACCATGTGATGGATTATTTACAACTATCTAAAAATATTAGTCTCATAGAAATTAAGGTGCCAACATTCTTGGTAGGGTCTAACTTAAAGGATTCTAATTTGCGTGAGAAATATAATCTTAATGCAGTAGGCATAAGACGCGGTGAAGATTTAGAAGTTCCACCAAACCCAATTACCATTCTCGGTGAAGATGATAAATTATTAGTAATTGGGAATAATTCTGATTTAGATGCATTGACGGTGTAGTAAGTATACGAAAGAGATATAATTATATCGAAAAAATGTGATACAATAAAAATAGAATTCAGTATAGGCCATACGTATTCGTATGGCCTTTTTAAATAGAAATGAAGGTTAGTATGACAGAAGAACAATACATAACGGCGCTGACCAATAACCCCCATGGAATTCGGAATATTCCAAACCCTACAGAAGCAATGCAACTTACCTGCGTAGCTCAAAATGGCATGTTGTTGCAATACATTAAAGAACCTACCGAAAAGGTTATTGAAACAGCGCTTTCACAATCACCACGAGCCATACAATTCGTGGAACATCCTACAGAAGAACTATTACAGGCCTTGGTAGAAAAGGACTGGGCTGTTTTAGAATATATCGATAATCCATCTGATTTGATTGTTCAGCAAGCACTCGCTCAATCTGGATGGGCTATACGCTACATCGCTAATCCATCAGAAACACTACAGTTGGAAGCAGTAAAGGCCAACTATGATGCCTTGCAATATATTAAGGAACCTAGCGAAGCTGTACAATTGCAAGCCGTTAAAGAAAATTATTTGGCCTTGCGCTATATTGATGAGCCTAGCGTAGCGGTTCTAGAAGCAGCAGTTAAACAAGATCCTCAAGCGATGCGACAAATCACAAAGCTTACAAAGGAATTGGCATTGCACCTATTTAGTGTAAGTGCTGCCACATTGGGGTATATACCAAATAATTTAGGCGTCACTGTGGACGAGGTTAAATCTATCCTTATTAGTGCGATCTCTAGTGAAACAGTTGATGAGGACTATATTCGTGAATTGATTAACAACCAAGCTATCGGTGGTCGCCAATCTAAATGGCATATCGACTTATTGTCACTTATAGACGCTTATGGAACTAGGGCTGTTAAGAAAATTGCAGTCAGTGAATATTTGAAGTATTAGAAATGGAGACACAATGAACTTTATAGATACAATGGCAAGCGTAGAGTTAGTGCTTGCTGCTAATCAAGTACCTTTGCTCGTTGGTGAAACGGGGATTGGTAAAACATCTCTTGCGGCGCGTGTAGCCGATGAGCATGACTGGGAATTGGTAACCATTGATGGAAATCTTTTAAAAGAAGGTGAAATTGGTGGTTTACCAACTGTAGAGTCTGTAATACATACAGATGGTCATGGTAATACGCATTCCGTAAAGACTACGGTGTATGCTGTGCATCATACATTGGAACATGTGGCACAAGCTGTAGATAAAGGTCGTCAAGTATTACTGTTTATCGATGAAATTAACCGTGCTGAACATGCAGTACAACAGGAGTTAATGAATCTTATCTTGAATCGTGAAATCAATGGCTTCTCTTTAAGTGATCAAGTGCGTATCATCGCCGCTATGAACCCTGAGGATTCTTTTGACTACCAAACTATCGACATGGACCCGGCACAACAAAACCGTTTTGTATGGCTCTATATGAATGCTGATTATATGCAATGGATTGATTGGGCTATAAGTGCTGGTATTGAGGAAAAAGTTATCGAATTCATTTCTTCCTATCCAGAGTATTTAAATCAACGACATGAAGATGATATTGATGCTACACCACGCTCCTTTGAACGTGTATCTGGCCTGTATACGATTTATAAAAACCAAGAAGATTCAGCCTATAGTCGCGATGTATTTATGAATGTTATCCGCGGTAACGTAGGTAAACTCATTGCTGAGGCGTTTGTAAACTTTATCGAGTCAGACCAAGAACCACTTATTACCTTTGATGATGTATTAGGGGCGGTTCAAAAGCCAGGAGCCATTATGTCTATGGCTGAACAGGTTAAAAGTGAAAGTCCAACACGCTTATATGTAGCGGCTAAAAATATGTTGCATCGTTTAAACCGCAATAGCAATGCCGAAGAAGTTCATCACTTCATTGAATTCCTTACATTGTATCCAGGTGATCTACGCGTAGCAGTTATGAAAGATTTACGAAACACTTATGAACGGGTATACGCCTATGCGATTGAAGATGACTTGTTCATCGATACCTTCTTTGAAGCACAAAAATAGTTCTGCTCCATAGTTAATTAAATGAAGCTGTCTATATGGATAAAGAAATTTAGCGAATGATTGGGGATACAATAACCAATATATAAAACATGATATACATAAAATCTGATGTTAAACGAAAAAGGAGGTGGAATGATGCAACGAAATTTAGATAAAGATGATATTCGCGATGCGTCTGACTTACTGACGCATATTGATGGTTGGGAAAAAACTGGCTCTTATGATGCGGATGCCATTGAGGCTCTCGATCGTTGGCATGCAAAACGGGAACGTATTCATCGTGAAGCGGAGGCCTTGTACACGCAAATCTATGCTGCATACGAAGCCTATGTAGATAGTTATGAAGAGCAACATCATAGCATGGAACCAGAACGTATAGCGGCGGACTTGATGAACCATAATATGTCTGATAGTCATATAGGGACCATAGGACGTGCCTTAGATGAGATACAAATTGAAGGTACTGATTTTGCGATAATGCAACAAGCCGTTATGACACCTGCCTTTGAGCAACGATTATGGAATATTTTGCATGATGTAAATAGCTTACTCCTTGAAGAGGACCAATTCTTTGGTTATTTCTATTTACAAATGGCTCATCGTATTCGTTTTGATATGACCAGTGCCTTTGGTATTAACTTAAAACAAGGTGGCTATGTATTATATGTAAATCCTTTTATCTTACTACGCCAGCCACCAGATGTTATGAAGGATGGCATTAAGCGTGAAATTCTTCATATCATTTCTGCACATTTGATGCGCGTAAAAACATTGAGTCAAAGCTTTAATAAAACGGCCGTACATATGGCGATGGATATGGTTGTAAATGACTACTTAGAACATGTTGATCGTGATGCGGTTACTGTAGCCAATGTAAATGAACGTTTTGGATTGATGCTCAAACGATTCCGCACCATTGAGTATTATGCCAAGGCTATCGATAAGGCGATGAAGGAAAAGCCTGAACTCTTTGTGCCCGTAGATAATTCTGATACAGCTGTAGCTATGGAGTTTGACCCTCAAACTAGCCATGATATTTGGGATGAATCTGATTCCATTGATACGGATACGATGGACCAAATTACGGAGCGCTATATCAACGAAGCTTCAAAAGGTGATATGGAAGGATATGTGAAGAGTCTCATCGATACCTTCCAAAAGACACGTCGTGCTCTTCCGTGGTATTTCTACCTTAAAAAGCTCATGGGCAAGGTAGCAAGTGGTTACAAAAAAACGACGATGCGCCGCAATCGTCGTCAACCTGAGCGCTTGGAGTTGTCTGGTACCTTGCGTCAACATAAAGCTAATGTATGGGTTGCGCTCGATATGAGTGGTAGTATTACTGATGCAGAGTTTACGAACGCCTTAGAACAGGTACTGCAAATTGTACATGCCTATAACCATCGCATCACCGTTGTAGAATGTGATAATGAGGTGCGCCGTACGTATACGATGGAATCAGTAAAAGATGTAAAGCCTCGCCTTGATGTGCGCGGTGCAACAGCTTTCTCGCCAGTATTTTTTTTAGCCAATCAAAACCGTGTGGATTTATTGGTTTACTTCACGGATGGCAAAGGCGAGGAACGATTACGAGAGGCTCCGAAAGGGTATAAGGTTTTATGGGTTCTTACAGGAGAAAAGCCTCAACTATCTCTTCATAATCCGTATGGCATGGTTCGTGAACTAGGTTATGTGGGTGTAGATGAAACACAAGATATAGATGAATTTGTACGTATGTCTAGTCGTAGTGGCTTTTCTATGGCTAACCAAGAGGTTTAGGCTGCTTTATAAAGGTGAGCACTGATATATTTTGGTTTAACCTAGAGAAGCGTTTATAAAAGCATATAAAAATGACGCAATTCCTTAGAATTGCGTCATTTCTACGTAGATGTTATTTTTTATTTTAGTTATTGAGCTCGATAGAGGAACCTGGATCGATAATGAGGGCTGTTTGATTATATTTGCCTTCAACTAAGCTTGTAAATACACCTGGTTCACGGTCGATAACAGGCCATGTTTTGTAGTGAATTGGAATGGAGATACGCGCTTTTACATAAGAAGCAGCAAGAGCGGCATCTTCAACGCCCATCGTGAAGTTATCACCAATAGGAAGTAAAGCGTAGTCAATATCGCCAAAGCGATTCAATAATTTCATATCGCTAAAGAGTGCTGTATCACCTGCGAAGTATACAATATCTCCGTAGAAGTCTACGATACAACCTGCTGCATGACCACCAGGGATACCTGCGCCGTGGAAGGCTGGTACTATGCGAACAGAACCGAATTCAAAGTCAAATTTACCGCCTAAATGCATAGCGTGTGTACGACAACCAGCAGCTGCTGCTTTACCTGCTACCTCTGCAGTAGAGATAACGAGCGCATCATTTGTTTTAGCAATGAAATCTGTATCGCCATAGTGGTCATCGTGACCATGGCTGACAAAGATATATTGGCATTTGATATCTTCTTTTTTTGCGATATCCCATGTATTACCTGTTAAGAATGGGTCGAAAATCATGGACACATCACCGCGAGTGAGCATAAAGCAAGCATGACCGAAATAAGTTAGTTTTGTTTTCATAGGAACACTTCCTTCCTTATACATATAAATCTTAATTCTATTGTATAATATAACTAATGAAAATAAAACTATTGATGATAATTTATGCATAATTAGTAAGGATATAGTATGGATTTAACACATTTTGATCAAGATGGTAATGCTTGGATGGTGGACGTATCCGATAAGGATATCACATCCCGCACAGCTATCGCAGAAGGATTCATAGCAATCAATGATGCAATTTATGAGCGCATTGCAGCAGGTACTATAAAAAAGGGCGATGTCCTTAGTGTTGCGCAACTAGCTGCTATTATGGGAGCTAAGCAAACGAGCAATCTCATTCCTCTTTGTCATCCATTAGCGCTCACAAAGGTTGAGGTTCACTGCTCTTTAGTAGATGGTGAAAGCCCTGCTTGCACTGATGAAAATCATAACAAGGCCGTCAAGGTACGTGCCATCGTTAAGACTACTGGAAAAACGGGCGTTGAAATGGAGGCTCTTACAGCTGTACAAGTGGGATTGCTCACCGTATACGATATGTGTAAGGCCATTGATAAAGGCATGATTATGGGCCCTACATACCTCGTAGAAAAAGAAGGCGGGAAAAGTGGACATTTTGTGCGTTCCTTTGTAGAATAATATAGATATAAAGAATAGGGGAACGAAAATGGAAATAGTACTTTATGAGCCAGAAATCCCTGGCAATACAGGAAATATAGCGCGTTTATGCGCAGCTAATCATATGACCCTACATCTTATCAAACCACTTGGTTTTTCTATCGACGATAAGCACGTGAAACGAGCTGGTCTCGATTATTGGCATTTGGTAGATGTACAGGTACATGAAAATATTCAAGAGTTGTATGCGAAATATCCTGATCGCAGATATTTCTACGCTACTACAAAAGCAAAGCATACCCACTCTGAGGTAAAGTATGAAATCGGGGATATGCTCGTATTTGGCCCTGAATCAAGAGGCTTGCCTGAAAGTTTATTAGAAGGTGTTGAAGAATCATGTATTCGCATACCAATGGTAGATGAGGCGCGTTCTTTAAACTTATCTAATGCAGTAGCCATTATTGCGTATGAAGCTATGCGCCAACTTGATTATCCAGATCTTAAAGCCGAAGGCAACTGGATTCAACCTAAATAAATATACTTTCACCATTGAGATATATACAATAAATATGTGTTAGAAATCCTACCCAATCTACATGAGAGGTAGTATTTTGACAGGTGTTGTTAGAGGAGGATATTATGAACTACGATAAAGCTCATGATTTAGCTCACGCTATGCGTGAATCCGAAGAGTACAAAGAGTTAATGGCAGCTCAAGAGACTTTGAAAGCTGATGCAGTAGCAGCGGCGTTGGTACGCACATTTATGGCACAACAAATGCAATGGGAATACGCAAAGTTGTCTGGTGCACCAGAAGCTGATGAATTGCAAAAGAAACAAGAGGAATTGATGCCTCAAATTCAAGAAAATGCTGCAGCGGCTGCTTATTTACAAGCACAAATGCGTTGGAGCCAAATCTCTAATGATATTTATAAAATCATTAGCGAACCAATCACTGAGGGGATGAAAGTGTTAGATCATGGCGAACAACAACAACCAAAACATTAAGGACTTAAAAGAAGCCTTATTAGAGAAATTACCTAGTACACGTGTACGAGAACAGGAACTGCTTTGTCATCATACGACATTTAAAATTGGTGGTCCTGCTGATTTATTTATTGAACCTACGACGATGGATGAGTTGAGCTTTACGCTACGCAATATTCACGAATTACAAGTGCCTGTAACTATTATTGGTTGCGGCTCCAATATTTTGGTGAAAGATGGTGGTATTCGCGGTGCTGTCGTATCGGTTCGACATATGACACAAATCATGGATTGCAATGATAATGTATTATGCATTGGTTCTGGTTATATGTTAAAAGATGCTTCTGAATTTGCTTGGGAAAACGGACTATCTGGCCTTGAATTTGCCATTGGTATTCCAGGTACACTTGGTGGTGCTGTATTTATGAATGCAGGTGCTTATGACGGGGAAATGAGCCATGTGGTCACTTCAGTACTAGCTGTAGACTTCGAGGGTAATATTAAGGAGTACGATGCATCTCACTTAGATTTTGGATATCGTCATAGCGTATTCCACGATAATCATGAGGTTATTGGGGAGGTTATTATGACGTTACAACCTGGTGATAAGGATGCTATTAAGGCTCGCATGGATGAGCTCACAGAAAAGCGTGAATCTAAACAACCTTTAGAGTATGCTAGCGCGGGTTCAACCTTTAAGCGCCCACCAGGATATTTTGCAGGTACTTTGATTGAACAAACAGGTCTTAAAGGATTATCTGTTGGTGATGCACAAGTATCTCATAAGCATGCTGGCTTTGTTATCAACACTGGTAATGCTAAAGCTAAAGATGTACTTGATCTTATCAAAGAGGTACAAAAACGCGTATATGATCAACATGGTGTACATCTGGAGCCAGAAGTACGTATGATTGGTGAAGACTAATACAAACTAAATATTAATACAAGATTTCTTATGTGACGTTCCTCTTATCTTATTTGAGGCAAGGTAGCATAAGAAATCTTTTTTAATACCATATGCTTATGTAGCTAATTTAGCCTTAAGATGACTCAAAAGTATAATCAAATGTAGAAATTGCCATGATTAGAAATTCTGTACTTCTTTGACTTTTTTCTATAGACTACGTTATAATTAAGTGTTGCCAATTTTGGGAATATACCTATATAGCGACTTTCACAAGCGTTATATGATATAGAATATACTGAAAGAATTAAAGGGAGGATCTTATGATTCGCGAAAATCTTCGTAATGTAGCGATTATCGCCCACGTTGACCATGGTAAAACTACTTTGGTGGACGCATTATTAAAACAAAGCCATGTGTTCCGTGAAAATGAAAAGGTAGCAGAACGCGTAATGGACTCCAACGACTTGGAACGTGAACGCGGTATTACTATTTTGTCTAAAAACACTGCTGTTATGCATGATGGCATTAAAATCAACATCGTTGATACTCCAGGCCATGCTGACTTCGGCGGCGAAGTAGAACGTGTACTTAACATGGTTGACGGCGTATTGCTTCTCGTAGATGCTTACGAAGGTCCAATGCCTCAAACTAAATACGTTTTGCGTAAAGCATTAGAACAAAAATTGAAACCAATCGTTGTTATCAACAAAATTGACCGTCCTGACCAACGTGTTAAAGAGGTTGAAGATGAAGTTCTTGAATTGTTCATGGAACTTGAAGCTGATGATGACCAACTAGATTTCCCTGTAGTATACGCATCTGCTCGTGCTGGTGTGGCTAAAACTAACTGGGATGACGAAGCTGTAAATATGGAACCATTGTTTGAAACATTGATCGAAGAAATTCCTGCACCACAAGGTGATTTGGAAGGTCCTCTTCAATTCATGGTTACTACACTTGATTACGATAACTTCATCGGTAAAATCGCAGTAGGCCGTATCGTTCGCGGTAAAATGAAACCTAACCAACAAGTAGCTATCATGACTGGTGAAAGCACTCGTAAAGCGAAAATCGGTCGCGTATATACATACAATGGCTTGAACCGTGTTGAAACTGACGAAGCTGAAATGGGTGATATCATTGCGTTCGCTGGTATCGACGATATCAATATCGGCGAAACAGTAGCAGATGCTGAAAATCCTGAAGCATTGCCATCCATCTCCATCGACGAACCAACATTGTCCATGGTATTCTCTGTAAACAACTCTCCATTCGCAGGCCGCGAAGGTGAATTCGTTACATCCCGTCACTTGCGCGATCGTTTGTTCCGCGAAGTTGAAACTAACGTTTCTATGAAAGTTGAAGAAACTGATTCTGCAGATGCTTTCAAAGTATCTGGTCGTGGCGAATTGCACTTGGCTGTATTGATCGAAACTATGCGTCGTGAAGGCTATGAATTACAAGTAGGTAAACCTCGCGTAATTTTCAAAACTATTAACGACAAATTGTGCGAACCATTAGAAGCATTGACTATCGACGTACCTCAAGAATTCATGGGTACTGTAATGGAAAATCTTGGTCAACGTAAAGCTGAATTGACTAACATGGTTGAGTTAGCTGGTTACCTTCGCATGGAATTCGTAATTCCTGCACGTGGTTTGATCGGTTTCCGTGCACAATTCTTAACAGCTACAAAAGGTAATGGTATCATGAACCATGTATTCCATGGTTATGCACCATACAAAGGCGAAATTCCTTCCCGTACACGCGGTGCCTTGGTAGCATTTGAAAATGGCGAAACTACTCCATATGGCTTGAACTCTGTTCAAGATCGCGGTACATTGTTCGTTGGTCCTAACCAAGACGTGTACGCAGGCCAAGTTATTGGTGAAAATACTCGTGAACTTGATATGGATGTTAACCCATGTAAGAAAAAACACGTTACTAACATGCGTTCCAGCTCCTCTGATGAAGCAGTTCGCTTGACTCCACCTCGTATCTTCTCCTTGGAACAAGCTCTTGAGTGGATCAACGATGACGAACTTGTTGAAGTAACACCTGAAAGCATTCGTATGCGTAAAACAATCCTTGATCGTAACGCACGTGCGAAAGCTGCTAAAAACAAAAAATAATATCCTTAGTGATATAAAACGACGCTCCTATGGGGGCGTCGTTTTTATTACATATAACAAAGGGGATATTCCTATTTATTATATTCATATGAAAAATAGATGATAATTTTATCATTTATGATTAATTGCTATATAGAACCTTGTATATACTTACTTTGCATAAAGTCTTGCTGATACGGGTATCGGTATATACGGAATATCCATGACGATGTATAATAATAGCAAGTTTGTTGAAACTAGTTATTGATTATGGAGGTTCTTATGAATAAGAAAATTCTAGCTTCTTTATTTGCTGTAGGTTTAGTTGCAGGTAGTGTATGCTCTTCTGTTGATGCACATGGTGTGTTCTTCGCTAACCGTACAGATGAAAAAGTACTTGTATTAGGTGAGGGTCCTGTAGATAATGCTTATAGTGCAGATATGGTAAAAAATATTACTGGATATGATGTACAAGGCAAACAAATTCCTGTACAAGTTGTGAAGCATGAAAAAAATGTAGCTATTATTCCACCAGCAGACCTTGGTGTAACTGTAACTAATTTTGATTATGGCTACTGGACTAAGACTAAAGATGGTAAAACAATTCATAAACCAATCACCGAAGTTCCTGGTGCGGTTAAGAGTACACATGCTATCAAATATGATGTTCATTACTGGAATGCACAAGCAAAACCATTTGTAGATAAGAATGCATTTATTCAAATTGTACCTTCTGTTAATCCATTGACATTAAGAAAAGGTGATACATATGAAATCCAAGTGTTTAAAGATGGTAAACCATATGCGAATGCACCTCTTATCAAAGATTTAGTAAATGATTTAACTGGTGAAGCTAAAGCAGATGAAAATGGTAAAGCTACTGTAGCTGTTACAGCAGATGGCTTAAATGTAGTAGGTGTTGAAGTTGCATTCCCTACACAAAATAAAGGGGAACAAAATAAATACTTTAGTGCATTGTCCTTCCTTATTTCTCCTGAAGAATAATAATTAGTAATTTTAGTACTTACCGAGTGTGTGAGTTAATAGAAGACCTCCTTAGTTGGACTAAGGGGGTCTTTTTGTGCTTTTTAGGTGTTATAAATTTTATGTGATTTAGTGAGAACATTATAAGCATGATATAAGAAGGAGAGAATTATGAAGATTAGACGTCATGTATCAGCCGTGATGACTGCACTAGTATTAACAGGTATATCTTATTCTGCAATGGCTACAGAAATTAATGTTTCTAGCGATAAAGCAGAGGAGTTACTGGGTTTAACAATGGGCTCACCAGTACAAACGCAACCTGAGGTTAAACACATAGAGGATACATTAACAGTTAATGTACATGGTAAAAGTTTAACAGAGGCTGGTAAAAGTAAGAATGTTACAGGTATTTATAATGGATTTGGTTCACAACTAACGGTAGATAAAGACCTTATTGTACGATTAAAGAATGATGCACCAGCATCGAAGCGAGAATTAGGTCATTATTATATGAGTGCTGTTTATGCTGGTTACGGTGGGAAGGTGCCACGTCTTAGCAAGGATAATCCGGACCGAGATTTTGGGGATACCAATATTCACGTTAAAGGTAATGTAGATATCGATGCTATCGGCTCTGGTTTACAAGTCAATCAACGAGGTCATATTATTGTTGATGGAGGCGGTAAGATTATCACTCATCCTGTAGAAACATCTGATACCTATTCTGTAGTAGCAGAAGAAGGGGATGTATATGTTAATGCAGGCGCTGATGGCAAACATCCAGGCACTCATGACTTAGTTGCTGTTGGTAATGTAGGCCTTATCAACAAGGATTATGGCCGCGATCCAAATCACAATGTAGAACCAACTAATATAGCACTAGCTTTCACAACACCTAACTCTAGCCTTACCGGTGCTGTTTTGAATGAATATGCTGAAAGCAATAAAAACTCTCATAATTCTGGTGCAGATATTTACCTACAAAACGGAGCTACTTGGAATAATGAATGGATTGGCATGGAGCGTCCTACACCTAAAAAAGAACGTCCATCAGGGGATAATGCAGCATACCTATACAAGGGGAGTAAGGTTCGCAATCTTGTAGGTGGTGTTAACCCAACTGCAGCAGGTAACATTCATCCTATCGATGCGCGGCCTATAACAATTCAGAACTATAGCGGTTATGTGAATGCTATTTATAAATCTGGCGTACCAGCAAGCGAAGCTGAAAAAGGCCAAATCGTCGTTGAACATGCGGCGGATAATAGCCATATTACAATGTTAGGCGACCATTCCGGTAATACCATCGACGATGCAAGCTACAAAAAGGATATTCAAGCATTAGCTAAGAAATTACAATACACAGGCAATGATAAGAAACTTAGCACAACAGTTCAAATTAATGAAGGCGTTACTACACCTGGTGCTGTTGCAGACCTAGGGGCAGATCATTTTGATTCTCAAGGTCATCTCGTTGTAGATGATACAACAAAAGTTGTTCGTGCTAGTGAATCGTCGCTCGTAGGTGGCACAAAATCTGCCCTTACTTCAACAGTTATGGCGTGGAAAAATAATACTAATGATTTACAACGTCGTTTAGGTGATCTTCGTCTAGCTAATACAGATAAAGGAGTATGGGCTAAATATATAGGTGGTAAATCTAAGATTACAGATGGTGCTGATGCACATATGACGTACAATGGCGTACAAATCGGATATGATCATAAAGCCTCCAATGGCTGGATTTTCGGCGGTGCCCTAGATTACAGTACATCTAGTAACTCTTATGCCAACGGCAGTGGCGACGGTAAGCTTGGCGGTATAGCCTTATATGGTACAAAGCAACATGATGATGGTCGGTATATAGATATCATCGCTCGTGGTAATAGATTATCCAACGACTATAGTCTTAACTCAATTACTGGTCAACGTTTGAATGGTAACTACCATACATTTGGTACATCCTTGAGTGCTGAATATGGCAAACGCATCAAAAAACAAAATGGTTTCTATATCGACCCTAGTGTAGAATTTATTCTAGGTCGTTTAAATGGTGTATCCTATGATGCAACTATTGCAGGCGTCGGATCCATGCATGTGAAATCTGATGCGGTCAACTCTGCCGTAGGTAGACTTGGCATTGGTATTGGTAAAGAAACAGAAAAATCTAATATCTTTGCAAAACTAGCACTAGCTCATGAATTCTCTGGTAAGGTAAATACTACATATTCTGCACCAGGTAATCCAACAGTACAAACAACTGTAGATTTAAAGGATACATGGCTTGATGCGGAAATCGGCGGTTCTTGGAGTGTTCGTCCTAGCACATATCTATATGGTACATTCACTAAAAACTTTGGTGCTACCATAGATAATACATGGCGTATCGATGCAGGCGTTAGACATAACTTTTAATTAAATAGATAAAAACTCTGTAGTTGCTTGTGGGTAAGGTGCTACAGAGTTTTTTATATAAAAGTGTCTATGTGAATTATTCTTTATCGGCAAATAGGCAAATATTAACTGGCTTGCTGTGATGGACAGACTTTAACAATTTTGTATTTCTGTGATAGTATATAAAGGCTAGTTAATATGTAACTTCTTAAGTAAGAGTTAGGAGGATATAATATGAAAGTTCTAATCGTAAATGGTAGTAGCCATATAAACGGTACAACAATGCAAGCTATAAAAGAGGTACAAAAGGTATTCAGTGATGCCAATGTAGATACAGAGGTCATTCAGCTGGGCAATAAACCTATTCGTGATTGTATTCAATGCGGTTATTGTTTTGAACATGGAGAATGTGTATTCAAGGATGATGATGTAAATGCCTTTGTAGAAAAAGCGAAGGATGCAGATGGCTTTATCTTTGCAACACCTGTATATTATGCACATCCGAGTGGACGTATTTTATCCTTTTTAGATCGCGTATTCTTTAGTGCAGAAAGTGTAACGCCAAATCCATTTGCCTTTAAACCAGGTGCATCTATCGCCGTAGCTCGTCGCGGCGGTACAACGGCGTCCTTTGATGTACTCAATAAATACTTTGGTATTTCTCAAATGCCAATTGCAGGCTCTACATATTGGAATATTAGCCATGGTCTAGTAGCCGACGATGCTAAGCAAGATGAAGAAGGTATGCAAACCATGCGCAACTTGGCGAGAAATATGGTTTGGATGATGCGTAGCTTTGCTGTAGCTAAGGAGCAAGGTGTGCCATATCCAGATACAGATAAAGAGAAAAAAGTATCTACGAACTTTGTACGTTAATACCTTAGCCCTTGGTGAGGTACTATAGGAGTTATGATGGTTAAAATTTTATTCATTTGTCATGGTAATATTTGTCGTTCAACGATGGCAGAGTTTTATATGAAGCATATCGTTAACGAGGCGGGTCTAACAGATTCTATTTATGTTGAGTCTGCCGCCACATCTCGTGAGGAGATAGGCAACGATACTCATTATGGGACTAAGCAAAAGCTAGATGAAATGGGTATTCCTTATACACGTCGTAAGGCTCGTCAAGTGACCGTTGATGACTATCATAATTTTGATTACCTCATTATCATGGATGAAAATAATGGACGTAATTTAAAACGTATCATTGGCGATGATGTAGACTCTAAGGTGTACAAGGCTATGTCCTTTGTTAGTGAAAGCCGTGACGTAAAGGATCCTTGGTATACGGGAAACTTTGACGAAACCTATGATGATGTCAGTCGTAGCTGTGATGCTCTATTAACACTGCTTGAAGAGAAACTTTAAGCAATATAAATAACATGATGAGCCCTCAATGGTAGGTAAAATTTTAATCTACATTGAGGGCTTTTCTGCATAGACCTACTATCTACATATACTTTATACTATCGAACCATAGCGTAATATGGTATAATTTTTAGGTATTCATGCGCCTATAGCTCAGGGGATAGAGCGCCGGTCTCCGGAACCGGGTGCGCAGGTTCGAATCCTGCTAGGCGCACCAAATAAAAGGCTTCTCGAATTTCGAGAAGCCTTTTTTGTTTATTATTTGATGAATTGTAAAATATATTGCGACAAATAAAAAAACTCATATTGGAGATCTCGTGTAAAATGTAAATAACCACAAATACATGACACGGAGGTCTCTAATATGAGCTATATACATCTTACCATAGAAAAACGAAGTCAAATAGAAGTTTTACGAAAAGAAGGATACTCTGTTCGTAGAATTGCTAGCTTAATCGGTGTCCACCATTCTACTGTAGCAAGAGAATTAAATCGCGTTGAAGGTGAATATTCTGCGATTAAAGCACAACAGTTAGCAATTAGTAAGTCTACTAATAAAGGTAGACCAACAAAGTTAACACCTCAATTAGCGGCTTTAATTGAATCCAGGTTACAACAAACTTGGTCTCCAGAAGAAATAGTTGGTTCTGAATTAGTTGGGGTTCTAAGCTTTAAAACAATATATTCTTGGATCCATCGTGGTTTTCTTGCGGTAACAGAGAAAGTACTTCGCCGGAAAGGAAAAAAGCCCGGCACACAGGAAACCCGTGGACGCTTCAATGTTAAAAGGACCATTAAAGAACGACCTCAAGAAGTTGAAAACCGGGAGATTTTTGGTCATTGGGAACTAGATACAATGGTTTCTTCCAGAGGTCAAAGCAAAGGCTGTTTAGCTACATTTGTTGAACGTAAAACTCGATTCTATATAGCAATAAAGATGGATGACCGATCTAAGGATTCTATGTTTTTAGCTATTAGTTCCCTATACAACACATTAACAAGTAAATTACTTAAAACCTTTACCGTGGACCGTGGTAAAGAATTTGCGTGCTTTGAACAGGTTGAAACCGAGTTTGGGATACCGATGTATTTTGCTGACGCCTATGCAGCATGGCAACGTGGCTCTAATGAAAATAGTAATGGTTTACTTCGAGAGTTTTTTCCTAAGAAAACCGATTTAGCTAAAGTAACACTAGATAAACTAACAGAAGCACTAGTGCTGATTAATAATCGACCGAGAAAATGCCTTGGGTTTAAAACACCATTTGACATGTTTAAACATGAGATTAGAAAATTGATTTAATTTTGTCGCATTACTTATTGCAATTCATCATTTATATTTATTACACTGAATTCCTCTAGATTTAAATTCATTCATGAGTATATCTATTGATTTATCAATGATTTCTTCATTAGTTATATATACCATCTTTTTGAAGTAGACCGTACCATCAAATTCTATCCAACGACTTGTCTTACCATTTAGTAAGCAAATCTTCATTCTGCCAGCCCAGCTTCCCATGCTGCGGAATTTTTTGCCCTTAGAGAAGCGTACTTCTCGAATATCTTTTAATTTATAGGTTCTTTTCATTAATCCAAGGCCTATAGAGACTTGATCATCTGTAAAATAAAGAAGTTTATAACGGTCTTCTGGAGACATGGATTTAATTATAGATAGGTTATAAGTAGCAAAAACTATAGCAATAGCTATCAATATAAACATTAGTATTATCATATAGCTTCCCATACTTTCAAGGCCTCCTTTTCTCTATTATAATAAATATAAGTAATGTATGAAATCATTTTATATCACTTCATGAATAAAATTTCATATTGGTTATATCTTACGTATGTATAATATTCTCAAAATTGCATGGTTATTTGTAATAGAAATGGAGAGAGTGCTATGTTTTCAACGTTAATATTTTTTATAATTTTATTCCTGATTTTCTTCTTTATTAAGCAATATAATTTATTGCAAAAATTAACTGTTGAGATTAAAGAGGCACGTGCCAATATCATTGTGGCATACGAGAAGAAAGTGGCTATTGTTAATCAGTTTACTAGTATTGTAAATGAGTATGATGATTATGAGAAACTAATCCAGTTGAAAGTGTCCGATAATTTTGTTGAAATGGCTCGTGAAACAGCAAAAGCAGTTCAAAACATTACAGCATTAGCGAATCAATTCCCAGATTTGAAGGCTAACACTCAATATGGTAAATTCTTGGAAGCGATTAGTGAAAATGAAACGTTTATTTCTAATAAACGTGAAAGCTATAACTTCCAAGTTAAAGAATATAATAGTGAAATTGCCCAAATTCCAATGGTGTTCGTTGCATCTTTGCTAGGCTTTAAACAGGCTCCATTCTTTGATCCAAATAATGAAGAAGCCTTGGCTGAATTTAGCGGTGCTGACCCAGAAGCGATTAAAGATCTTGCTATTAAGGGTACAGATAAGTTGAAGGATACAACAGATAAAATTAGAGAATCCTTTGAAAAACGTGAACAAGAAGCACAAGCCAAGAGAGAAGAACGCCTTAAACAAGAGCGTGAAGCTGCTTCTAATGATGAGAGTGTAAAGACTGAAGAGAAAACTGATACAGAGGCACCTAAAACAAATGATGTATCTAGTTCAGTAGAGAAAAAAGAAGATAAATAATTGTATAACACAACTATAGAAATGCGTATAGGAAATCATTATTAAAGTGATAGAGAAACCTCCACTCCAATGAGTGGAGGTTTTTCTATTCAGCGCTATATAGGAGCTGTGTTGTAGATAGGAATTCAACATAGAATGTTATATTTAATAGTATCGAAATAATAAGTGAATGTGATTTGGGTAACACATTTTATTTTGAGAATGATGTACAATAAAAATGTCCTTAAGAAAATCTGAACATCCTAGCTGGAACACTAGGCATATAGGACGTATTGAACAATATATATGTTTTATTAACATTATTAATACACTAAAATCTATCAATGCTCTTAGTATGGGCAGTGATATAGAGGAGATAGAATGACAAATACAATACAAGAGCTCACTGTCAACGAAGCTTGGCGTGATGAGCAAGATGCGTGGAATAACCGTTCCAATTACTTTGTAGAAATGCACAATCGAGAAGATCGTAAGGCGCAGGTTACAGAGTTTTTATCCTTTTTGAAGGATGAAAATCTGTTACCTCAAAACGGCGGTCGTACGTTAGATGTAGGATGCGGTGTTTGTGATTATGCACTAGGTTTAGCACGTGAAGGATATAAGGCGACAGGCATAGATTTGTCTGATGGCATGATTCGTGGTGCTAAACAAATAGCAGAGGCAGAAGGTTTAGATCTTAGCTTGTATATTGCACCGTGGTCTGATGAAACTCGCCGTGAACTAAAATGGGATAAAACCTTTGATTTAACATATAGTATTTTTTGCCCTATCATGTTTGATGTAGAAAACATTCGCGCCATGCATGAATCAAGTAAGGACAAATGCTTGTGGATTGCTTTTAGTGAACGCAGTGATGAAACGGTAGATATGTTATCTGAACATTTCTTTGGTCGCGATTCATTTCCTTGGGATGGTAAGATGAAAGCATGTTTAGATGTTATCCATGAAATAGGACATAATGTAAAAGTGACTTATAAAACAGTGCCTGAAACAGAGGTTATGAGCCTTGATAAAGCGGTTAATTACTTTGCTATGCGACTTCATAATAATACATGGGGCGATATAGAAGATATGAAAGTAGAAATTAGGAATCTCATTGAACCATTAGCCATTAATGGAGAAATCCATAATAAAACAGTTGATAAAGTGGCATGGGTATCATGGTCTGTGAAATAGGAGGGTAGTATGACAGTTGATGAAAAACGTAAGTTAGAACTAAAAACTATGTACCAAATTATTGGCATCTATTGTCATAATAAGCACCATACTCCTAAGGGGCAGCTATGTGAGGCTTGCGAGCAGGTTTGGGAATATGCGGAGCATCGCATTGATGCATGTCCTCATATGGAAAGTAAAACATTCTGTAGTGTATGTAAAACCCATTGCTATGCACCTAATTATCGTGAAAAAATCCGTGAAATTATGCGTTATGGTGGACCAAGGATGTTACTGGTATCGCCGATCCAAGTCATTAGACATATGTATCTTGAATGGAAAGACAAAAAAAGAGGCTAGCCATGTTAGCCTCTTTTTAATGGTTTTATCACGTTTTCATGTAATAATCTTATGCGATTGCTTTGTCCAATACAGCTTTGATTAATGCTTTTGTTTGGTCATAGCTTTCACCAGGTTGAGCCTCATATTGTTTGTCGAGGTCGAACCATAAGTTTGGATAGTACTCATAAGGGTGAGTTTTGAAGAGCTCATGAGCGTCTTGATCTTCAACCCAGTTGATATGAATGTCTGCGTATGCAGGGTTTTCTGCAACGAGTTCATCGATAGCGCGGAATGCGTTTTCGCAGTAAGGGCAACCGATTAAGTGGAAACCTAAGATTTCTTTCATGTTACACAGTCCTTTCCAGATAGAATCAACATATACTTACATAATTTGAGATTTTATACATACTCATGCACCACAATATATGGTACACTACTGAGTATATCACATCTATATAAGATATTCAATTTTTTAGATATATCTAATGAGAATATTGAGAATGCAATATGCATGTATTACATAGATAAGGAGACACCTATGATTTCAGGCGCGCAGTATTTGGTAAAAGCCCTTCAAGAGGAGCAGGTAGAAATCTTATTTAACTATCCTGGGGCTGCTACTATTGATATTATGGATGAATTATATAAACAAGATCAGGTAAAGGTTATTTTGCCTCGTCACGAGCAAGCCTTAGCTCATGCTGCTGATGGGTATGCTCGTAGCACGGGTAAGGTAGGGGTTTGTATGGTAACCTCTGGACCAGGTGCTACCAATCTTGTAACAGGTATTGCTACTGCTTATGCAGATAGTGTTCCTCTTGTTTGTATTACAGGTCAAGTAGACTTAGGCCTCATGGGCAATGACGCATTCCAAGAGGTGGATACGGTTGGTATTGTGCGCAATATCTGTAAATATGCTGTTACCGTTCGTGATCGTAAAGAGCTAGGGCGTATTTTGAAAGAAGCCTTTTATATTGCCCGTACTGGTCGTCCTGGTCCTGTAGTGGTGGATGTTCCTAAAAATATTCAAAAGGCTATGGGCTCTGATGAGTATCCTACAGAGGTTAATATTCGTGGCTATAAACCAAATACAACAGTTCACGTAGGACAAGTAAAAAAAGCATGCTCTATTATTAGCAAGGCTAAACGACCACTATTCTTATTAGGTGGTGGCGTTAGCATTAGTGGTGCTAACGACCTCATGATGAAGCTAGTAGAAAAAACAGGTATTCCTGCTGTAACTACATTGATGGGGAAAGGTGCTATCGATAGTCTACATCCTTTATATCTCGGCAATATTGGTATTCATGGTGGCTATGCACCGAATGTGGCACTCACTGATTGTGATGTAATGATTTCTATTGGTACACGCTTTAACGATCGTATTACAGGCAAATTAAGCACCTTTGCACAACATTGTAAGATTATTCATATCGATGTAGATGCAGCATCTATCTCTAAAAATATTAAAGTAGATATTCCAATCGTAGCCGATGCTAAATTGGCTATCGAAAAACTCTTAGAGTATATTGAGCCTCATGATCTTGGTGATTGGCCTGAACAACTGCAACAGCTTAAAGCAGAACGTCCTGTAACACAAGCTGATGAAGAAGGTTTAACACCTCAAACAGTAATTGACTACATCAATAATCACTATGATCGCCCAATTGTTACTACTGACGTAGGTCAAAACCAACTATGGACTACTCAGTTTTTAGAGGTACAAGGACAACACCAAATGCTGACTTCTGGCGGTTTAGGAACTATGGGCTATGGCTTCCCTGCAGCACTAGGTGCTCAAATGGGGAATCCAGATAAGCGCGTATTTGTCATCTGTGGTGACGGTGGGGTGCAAATGAACATCCAAGAGTTTGCTACCGCTATGCACTATCGTTTACCTGTGACGCTAATTGTTTTAAACAATGGGTTCCTCGGTAATGTACGTCAATGGCAACAATTGTTCTACGATAAACGGTATGCTTGTACGAATTTGATGATGGATGAAAGCTCCATTGTTACACGAGATATCATTGATAATGATGAGTTTGAATATGTGCCAGACTTCGTGAAATTGGCAGAGGCTTATGGTGCTAAGGCAATGCGCATTACTAAAGTTGAGGATATTGAAAAAGGGTTCCAATTGGCGGATACTTTCAAAAATGGCCCGACCTTACTTGAGTTCATCATTCCTACAGAGCTTAATGTATTGCCAATGGTACCTGCAGGTAAATCTTTAAGTGATATGTTATTAAAGGATAAAAAATAGGAGGGGCTATGGAAGTACATATGAAAAAGCGCTGCATTTCAGCGTATGTAGAAAACCAAATCGGTGTATTGGCTAAAATTTCAGGTCTCTTTGCTGGTAAAAACTATAATTTAGATACATTGACAGTAGGGGAAACAGAAGATCCTACTATGTCGCGTATGACGATTGATCTTACTTGTGATGATTTGACGTATGAACAAATTATTAAACAATTGAACCGCAGTGTTGAAGTCATTAAGGTTATTGACTTTACGGATATGCCGATTACGAAAAAAGAGTTATTATTTATCAAGGTTAATAACTGTAAGGAAGCGGATAAACAAGAAATATTCCGTATTGCTCAAACCTTTGATCTCTTAGTGGTGGACTATAACCGTAAGTCTGTACTTATACAATGTGTAAAGACCGTATCTAAAAATAATGACATGATTGCCCTCTTTAAAGATATGTTCGTGAATCGCATTGAAGTTGTACGCGGTGGTAGCGTTGCAATCGAAGCACTATCTACACCTGATAGATAAGTTTTAACTTAATTATTCTAAATCTATTTCTGGAGGATAATGATCTAAAACTGGTAGTGATTTAGAATGGGTACAACTGAATATGATATAATATTTATATCGACCATTATTGATATAGAGACCTTGGTTGTATGCCAAGGTCTTTTTATATAGGAGGTACTATGAGTTTATTAGATGATATTTTAGCCCATAATAGAGAATATGTAGAAGATCAAAATACAGGCTATGTAGAAACAGATACTAAATGCAGTAAGATGCCTAGTCGAGAAATGGCAATCGTTACATGCATGGATACACGTCTTGTTAACTTTTTAGAAGATTCCATGGATATTGGCCGCGGTGAAGCGAAAATTGTAAAGACTGCAGGGAACTGTATTACAGGTCCCTTTGATGGCGTTGTACGTAGCTTACTTGTTTGTATTTATGAGCTAGGCGTTAATGAAATCTTTATCATTGGTCATCACGAATGTGGTATGGCAAAAACTACGGCAAAAGATCTAACAGAAAAAATGTTGGCTCGTGGTATTGCACCAGAAGCGATTCATATGGTCCGTAAAGAAATGGAACACTGGGCAGATGGATTTACACACCCTGCTGAAAATGTAGAAGACACTGTAGACGAATTGCGTATGAATCCTTTGATTCCGAAAGACGTACCTATTCACGGTCTTATCTTCCATCCTAGAACAGGTGAAATTGAAGTCATCGTTAATGGCTATACACAAATGAAGCAATATTACGAAAAATAGTAGGTAAATACTTTAAAAGAGGTATTGTGAATTGAGCAATATAGATAGATTAGATACATTTGAGGTAGCGTGTAAACATTTTCTGGGAGATTTTTCAAATTTTAAAAATCTCATTTCTACCCAAGTTCAATCGTTAAATGGTTTAGAATGGTCTCTTGATAAAGGTTCTACTAAGGTTTGTAGTGCTGACGAAAAGGGCTTAAAAAAACGATGCAAAGTTGGCATAACATATAGACTACAGGTTGAATTATCTCAAGTTGATACGGAAATTATTTGGTCAGAATTTAGCCGATTTTGGGGTGCCACTACTTTAAATCAGATTGAAAGAGTATACAGTAATGAAGAATTAGGGCGCTATCAATTTATAGCTAATAATTCTATAGGCGATGAGCTTACATGTAATATCTATTTACCTAATGAGTGGAATATACCGCAATTAAATATGTTGGGTTTTGTTTCCGCTAGATATAGAAAAGTAGATGTTGAAGAAGTATAGCAAAATCTTATTTGACTTAAAGTTAAGTTTAAGTTTTATAATGTGTTCATATTAAATATTAATCAAACAGTTTAGTTAATAAAGGAATTATATGAACAAAAAAAGATTAATCATATCCTTACTAGCTATTATTACCGTGGTTGGCGCTACTGTAGGTAGCTATGTATATAGGGATACTATATACAGTCGAATTGCTCGGACTGCAGCTGTTCTGAGTGGACAAGAGATAAAACCGCTACTCGATTCTGAAAGTCGTTATATTAGGCAAATTGTAGCTCAAGATAATAGCACAAGCCGAACCATAATGTGGCAGTCTGATAGTAGCGAAGCTGATGCGGTAATAGAGTATCGTCTTACAGGTTCTGAAAATACTCAATCGATAGGGGCAACGGATAAAGTTTTTACTGATGATGGCAGTACTACCTATATTCATGAGGGCACTTTGACAGGGTTAACACCTAAAACAAAGTATGAGTATCGTGTTGGGTATGGCAGTGATCGCCGTAGTGATTGGTATTCGTTGGAAACCGCTGGCGCTAGTGTCTATGATGTTCTTATCTATCCAGACTCTCAGTCGGGGGATTATTCTCAGTGGGAAGAGCTTGTAAAGGACTCAGCACATCGCAATCCAAGGACAGCCCTGTATATTAGCATGGGTGACCTTGTAGATAATGGGGAACAAGACTATCAATGGCGCACTTGGTTAAATTCCATTAGACCGTTGAGTGCTAATGTGCCGTTAGCAACGACATTAGGTAATCACGAGATGTATACATTAGATTGGAAAATGCGCGAGCCTTATGCGTATTTAAATTATTTCGCAGTACCGCCTAATGGGAATGAAACTTTTAATCGTCGTTATTATTCCTATGACTTCGGTGATGTTCATTACGTTGTATTAGATACGCAACTTTATGAAAGCAATCATGAGGATAATCATGATACGCATCATCCTGATTTATATGATGTACAGGTTCAGTGGCTACGCCAAGATTTGGCAGCAAATACTAAAAAGTGGACCGTAGTTCTGATGCATCGGGATCCATTCCAATATGCCTTTGACCGCCCTGGCGCAAGTCGTGATGTAGGATTCAACGAAGAGGGCGTATTGTTTATGCCTATCTTTGATGAGTTTAATGTAGATTTAGTGTTGTCAGCTCATTTACATTCTTATCGTAATAGAGGGCATGTACGTAACTTTGATCGAGATGCTTCGGGACCATTATATATTCTGACTGGTATTGCCGGAGATGCTCGTCGCCCTAAGTGGAAAGAACATCCTTTAGATGTATATGTGGCACCAGATCGAGATAAGAATAACTATATGACGATGACTGTTACATCAAATAAATTAATAGTAAAAGCTTTCTTACCAGATGGTACACAGCTAGATGAGTCGGTTATAGAGAAATAGAAGCACAAGAATATAAGAATATATAAGCACAAGACACCTTCCTTGGAAGGTGTCTTTTTTGTGTGTTTATACAAATAGTTTTCTCTGATTTATAGTTTAAATAGGTAAACATATAAATGATAATTATATATTTGTTAGATATTTTATAAGCTAAATTAAGTTCATGTAAATTACAGTTTTAAGGACTATGATAAAAATTAATTCATAGTATAACAAATAAAAATACAGAAAGCTTGTATAAAACTTGAATAAAACGAGTGATAGTATTATAATACGTACATAGGTTATAAAAATACGCTAATAATGTATAAAATATACATACAGTGTATAAAGGAGATAGAGTAATGAATACATTACAAGATTTGATCAAGAAATATGCCGCACAATATAAAGAACAAGTTGTAGCATGGCGTAGACATATTCATAGTCATCCAGAATTATCTGGTGAAGAAAAAAATACATCCTTATTTATTCAAAAGGTTCTTGGTGAATTAGGCATTCCCTTTGTAAATGATGTTTCTGATTATGCCGTTATCGGTAAAATCGAAGGAGCTCAACCTGGACCAGTTATTGCATTACGTGCTGATATAGATGCCTTACCTATACATGAAACTACTGGATTGCCATTTGCATCAGAAAATGACGGCGTTATGCATGCTTGTGGTCATGATAGCCACATTGCGATTTTGCTTGGTGCTGCAGCTATTTTACAGTCTATTAAAGACCAATTGCATGGTACCGTAAAGCTCGTATTCCAGCCTTCCGAAGAGGAAGCATTATTCCCCGGTGCACAAGGTATTGTAGATAGCGGTATTCTTGATGATGTAGATGAAATATATGGCCTTCATGTATGGCCACAATTACCGGTTGGTACGGTAGGTCTAAAAAAAGGTAATTTGATGGCTGCATCAGATCATTTCTTCGTCCATATTAAAGGTAAATCAACTCATGGAGCGGAGCCTCATAATGGGGTAGATGCCATCGTAGCAGCCGCAAACTGGATTGTAAACGTAGAATCTATTGTGGCTCGTGAAACAAATCCAATGGAAAATCTAGTATGTACCATCGGTGTTATCAAGGGGGGCGACAGATACAATGTAGGCTGTGGCGATGTATATCTAGAAGGTACTTGTCGTACTTATGAACCAGCAAAACGGGATTATATAGAACGACGTCTTGGTGAAAGTTTACAAGCTCTCGATATGTTATTAAAAACAAAGAGTACCTTAGATTATAAACGTGGTCATGGAGCTACCATCAATGATCCGGATGCTATCGATTATGCCACATCTATTGTAGAGAAATATCTTGGTAAAGAAGCGGTGGTACATCCTGAATTCCCGTCTATGGCTGCAGAGGACTTCTCCGCGTATCTTCATAAAATAAAAGGTGCTTTCCTTTGGTTAGGTACTGGATTTGAAGGTAACCCAGCGTTACATAATGAGGCTTTTACTATCGATGAAAGCATCCTGGAAACTGGTATAACAATGATGGCTGCTATTGCCGCCGAATTTTTACAAGAAAAGTAGTTAAATAAGTAGTTTGAAATAAGAGGTTATCATGAAAAGTTTACAACATACATCATTTAAAACAATGCTTCAATACACACCAGAAGAAATTAAATACTTCTTGGACTTGTCTGCAAAATTAAAAGCTGATAAAAAAGCAGGAAAAGAAATCAAAACATTAGTAGGTAAAAACTTTGCGTTGATTTTTGAAAAAGACTCCACACGGACACGTTGTGCCTTTGAAGTTGGTGCTGCGGACCAAGGTGCTCATACAACATATCTTGGCCCTACAGGTTCCCAAATGAATAAAAAGGAATCCTTAAAAGATACAGCTCGTGTTCTAGGATCTATGTATGATGCCATCGAGTTTAGAGGTTTTGATCAAGCCGATGTAGATACACTCGCTGATTATTCTGGCGTACCTGTTTGGAATGGCCTTACCGATATGGACCACCCAACACAAACATTAGCAAACTTTTTGACACTTCAAGAAAATATCGACAAACCATTGAATGAAATCTCCTATGCTTATGTAGGTCACGGTCAATCTAATATGTGTAATGCCTTAATGAGTGGCGCCGCTAAAATGGGTATGGACTTTAGACTTATCGGTCCTAAACAATACTGGCCAGCCGGTCCATTCTATGAAGAATGTTTGAAAGTTGCGAAAGAAACAGGTGCTACCATTACATGTACAGACGATGTAGCTGAAGGTGTTAAAGGCTTAGATGTAATCTATACAGGTGTATGGGTAACTATGGGTGATACATACGATATGTGGGAAGAACGTATCAATACGTTTAAACCATTCCAAGTTAACGCTGAAATGATGGCATTAACTGGTAATCCAAATACAAAATTCTGTCACTGCTTGCCAGCATTCCACAATACGGAAACTCAAGTAGGTAAAGATATCTTTGAACGGTTCGGCATGAATGGTATTGAGGTAACGGAAGAGGTATTTGAAGGTCCAAACTCCTTAGCATTCCAAGAAGCAGAAAATCGTCTCCATACTATCAAAGCTGTTATGGTTGCTACCTTCAGTGACTATCCTTTGAAATAATTTCATCTCCCTAGAAGGTGATGAATCGTATAGTTTGTTTCCTATTTATAATCGCTGAAAGTAATAACTGAGAGCTGTATAGATAGGTGTGAGTCACCAATAGGTGAGAATTGAGGTTTACTATGACACCCTATAAAGTATTTATTGTCGGCCATGAAGGCACAACAGGTTTAAGAATTCATGAACGGTTATCCGATAGAAAAGATATAGAGCTATTAGCTACAGCTGATGAGGATCGTAAAAATGTAGAGGCTATTAAAGAGGTAGCTAAAGAGGCAGATATTGTATTTCTCTGCTTGCCTGATGCTGCATCTAAAGAAATCATGGCCGCTATCGGTGAATTACCATGTAAGGTAATTGATACATCGACTGCCTTTAGAACGGCTAGTGATTGGGCTTATGGCTTCCCAGAGCTCGGTGCGGATTATAAAACAGCCATCGCTACTGAAAAACATATTGCTAACCCTGGTTGTCATGCGAGTGGAATGATTGCTTGTATTGCACCTCTTGTAAAAGCTAGTCTTGTGCCAACAGATTATCCTTTCACTATTACATCCTTAACAGGCTATAGCGGTGGTGGTAAAAAGATGATTGGTCAATATGAAAGTGAACCGAAGGATTATTTCCTCTATGCACCGCGTCAATATGGTCTTAGTCAACAACATAAGCACTTGCCTGAGGTGCAGCATGTGTGTGGACTTAGTGAAGCACCTATTTTTATTCCTATCGTTGACGATTATTATTCTGGCATGGAAGTAACGGTAGGCATTCACAGTCGTTTATGTCAAAAGCCAATAAGCATTGATACAGTGCAACAGGCATTGGAAAACTTTTATAAAGGTAGTCCGATCATTACTGTCGTACCATTTACTGAGAACAGTAATACAGGCATGTTAAATGCCAATCAATTGAGCAACACAGATAGCATGAAAATCTATGTGACTGGCAACGATGAACGCATTATGGTTCATGCTATTTTCGATAATTTAGGCAAAGGTGCCTCTGGTGCTGCTGTTCAATGTATGAACATTGCTTTAGGTTTGCCTGAGGATACAGGCCTAGCACTAGGTTAGAGAGGGAACTATGAAGGACGTAACAAATGCAATGCGGGCGCATATCTTAACTGCGGCCGTTCCATATATTAAACAATATACAGATCAATATGTTGTCGTTAAATATGGCGGCAATGCTATGATTGATGAAGAATTAAAAAAATCCGTTATGAAGGATTTAATGCTACTTCAATTGGTAGGGGTAAAAGTTGTGCTCGTTCATGGCGGTGGTCCAGCTATTAATAGCACACTAGATGCCATGAAAATTGAGTCCCATTTTGCAAATGGCTTGCGTGTCACAGATGAAGCGACAATGGATGTAGTACAAATGGTATTAGCCGGTAAGGTTAATAAAGGCCTTGTAGCAGATTTAACAGACCTTGGTGGTAAGGCTGTTGGTCTCTGTGGTGTGGATGGTAATATGATTCAAGTTCATAAACAAAATGATGAGCTTGGTTATGTAGGTTCTATCGATACGATTGATACAAGTATTATCGATGATGTTATCAGTAGAGGATATATTCCTGTCATTTCTTCCATTGGTATGGGGGCTGATGGCAAGACATATAATATCAATGCTGATACAGTAGCCGCAAAAATTGCCGGTGCCCTTAAGGCGGAAACAATGGTGGCTATGACAAACATTGATGGTGTGCTACGTGATGTACATGATCCTAATTCTTTAATCTCTAAAATCACTATGGCAGAGGCGGATCAATTAAAAGCAGAGGGGATTATCGCTGGCGGTATGATCCCAAAAGTGGATTGCTGCTTAGAGGCCATCAAATCAGGAGCTCAAAAGGTATTTATCATCAATGGTGAAATCCCACATGCCATTCTTATTGAGCTATTGACTGATGAAGGTCTTGGCACCATGTTTGTAAAGTAATATAGTAGGTATAACGATGGTAAGTATTTATTGCCAGCGTTACCTTTCACATAGATAGACGACGGCATGACCGTACGTTTGGAGGATGTAATGAGTAATACAATCGATTTTGAACAACAAGATAAAGAATATATAGCCAATACGTATGGCCGGTTTAACGTATGTTTTGAAAAGGGGAAAGGGTCCCTTTTATGGGATGTAAATGGTAAAGAATACATCGATCTTGGATCTGGTATCGGCGTAACAGCCTTTGGTGTCGATGACGATGAATGGACAGAGGCGGTGACAAAACAATCTCATGCCTTGAACCACATTTCAAATTTATACTATTCTTTGCCACAAATTGAATTGGCAAAACAACTGTGTGCCAAAACAGGTATGAAGAAGGTATTCTTCTCTAACTCTGGTGCAGAGTCTAATGAATGTGCCATCAAAGCAGCTCGTAAATATAGCCATGACAAATACGGTGAAGGTCGTCATGTCATCGTCACCTTGGTTAATAGCTTCCATGGTCGTACTATTACTACCTTGTCTGCTACAGGTCAAGATGTATTCCATCAACATTTCTTCCCATTTACAGAAGGTTTTATTCATACACCAGCTAATGATATTGATGCGGCCTTAAAAGCTCTTGATAATCCATCAGTTTGTGCCATCATGATGGAACCTATTCAAGGTGAAGGTGGTGTTATGCCACTAGATAAAGAGTTTGTACAAGCTGTTACAAAATATGCTCATGAACACGATCAACTCGTGTTAATCGATGAAGTACAAACTGGTAATGGCCGTACTGGTAGTCTATACGCATACCAACAATTTGGCATTGAGCCAGATGTAGTATCTACTGCAAAAGGTTTAGCAGGTGGCCTTCCTATGGGGGCTACATTATTCAATGAAAAGATGCAATATGTGTTAAATGCTGGTGCACATGCTACAACCTTTGGTGGCAATCCAATCTGTGCGGCAGCAGGCAATACTATCATTAATCGTTTAACACCAGAATTCTTAGATTCTGTAAAAGCAAAAGGGGACTATGTAAAAACTACCTTAGTCGGCAAACCTGGTATTCTAGGTGTGAGCGGTATGGGCCTTATGCTTGGTATTGAGACTACAGTAGATCCAAAAGCAGTCATTACGAAATGTCTTGAAAAGGGCGTTGTATGCTTGTCTGCAAAAAATAAAGTACGTCTTTTACCAGCTCTTAATATCCCTCAAGAACAATTGGAGAAAGCGATTACCATTGTAGCTGAAGCGATTGAAGAGTTAGCTGCAAAATAATATTTGGGGTAACTTTCATAAAAATAAATTAAAATAGTTACGTGCCTCTATTACTATTGAAATAAATCGATGAATATATAGACTTTAGTTCTCATTCGTGTTACCCTAGAAGAAACAGTCTATATTGGAGGAGTAAATATGAATACAGAATCCTTACGTAACGAAGTATTGGTTCCTGCAGTAGCAAAAACATTAGATATTGCTACAAAAGCAAAACCTACAAAAGAAGAACTTTTCACAACAGCAAAAATTACAGCTGCTGTGGCAGTTGCAACAGCTGTTGTATCCTTAGCGGTACAAGCAGTATTACGCAACCGATAAGAAACGGAGAAAACGACATGGCGTGGCCTGTCGTTTTCTTTTACTTTTACCCTGTTATTCCCCTTGGTTAAGGGATTTTATAAGGAGGCGATACCATGCATAGTCGCGATTTAATTGAACAATATAAAGGCTACGTTCAAGATTGGCGTAGATATTTCCATAAACATCCAGAGTTGAGCAATGAAGAGTTTGAAACAACAAAGACTCTCGCTAAAGAATTAGAAACTATGGGCGTAGAGGTTCATGTAGATACAGAGCGTGGCATCGGCTTAGTTGGTATCATCCACGGTGATAAACCAGGTAAGGCTATCGCATTGCGCGCTGATATCGATGCTTTACCTGTTCATGAACATAATACAGTAGACTACAAATCTGAAACTGAAGGCAAAATGCACGCTTGTGGTCATGATGGTCATATGGCTATCTTGTTAGGCGCTGCTAAGATGTTAATGTCTATGAAAGACCGCATTGAAGGCGATGTGTATTTAGCATTCCAACCTGCCGAAGAAACGGGTGCAGGGGCGCCAGATTTCGTTAAATTTGGTGATTGGTATGATAAAATCGATGCTATCTTTGGTGGCCATGTGTGGATTGACTTACCAGCAGGCCTCATCTCCGTAGAGGAAGGCCCTCGTATGGCTGCAAGTAGCCAGATTACTATTAATGTAAAAGGTAAACAAGGTCATGGTGCACAGCCACATCAAGCGATTGATGCCATTGTAGTGGCTAGTGCTATCGTTATGAACTTGCAAACCGTAGTGTCTCGTAATGTGAGTGCCTTAGATTCTCTTGTACTCACTATTGGTAATATTCACTCTGGATCTGAATGGAATGTTATCCCTGGTGAAGCTAAAATGGGGGGCACCATTCGATTCTTTGATCCAGACCAAGAAGAGTATTACGTAGAATCCATACGCCGCGTAGTAGAACATACGGCTGAAGCCTATGGGGCAACTGCTACATTAGAATATGTAAAAAAAGTACCGCCTACTATTAATGATCCTGCATCCAGTGAATTGGCGGAACGTGTCGTTATTGACACATTAGGTAAAGACAAGCTTTCTAAAATGCGTAAAGTAATGCCAGGCGAAGATTTTGCATGGTATTTACAAGATAAACCAGGATGCTTTGCTTTTATTGGTATACAAAATCCTGAAATAGAGGCTACCTACGATCATCATAATAATAGATTTAATATGGATGATACCGTACTATCTGCTGCATCAGCGGTATATGCTGAATATGCTATTGCATGGTTGAAAGAACATAAATAAAAGAAGATAAGTAATAAACAGCACCGTTATTTTAAAAGTAACGGTGCTGTTTCATTGTATTTTTATTTATATTTTCCGTATAGTATAGGTATAATATAGGTATAAGTTGGATGTGATACAAGTATTATATAAGTATAATTCAAGTGTAGTACTTGTGATATAAATCCTCTGTAAGTCTAATACATTCTCTATGAGAGGTACTTATGAATATAGTTATATGTCTCATCATAATTGCTATTACAGGCTTTTTATTGATGAAGCGCTACCAGCCACAACCTATTTTGATCGGATTAGGAATTCTCATGATGTTTATTGCTTATGAGGGGAACTGGATTGATGCCATATTAGCTGGGGAACAATCTACAGGGGTTCTCATATTTGATGCCATGGATATCGTAAGAATAACGACATCAAATAACATAGTTAATCTGGGGCTTATGATTATGACCTGTGCAGGGTATGCAAAATATATGGAATATATTGGAGCAGGAACGAGACTCGCCCATACACTTATCCGACCTTTATATCGTCTAAACCGTCCGTATATTGTGTTAGCTCTTATGTTTCTACTCAATATGGGACTATCTATTTGTGTACCTAATCCGTTGAGCCTTGCTCTTCTTATGATGGTCACCATGTATCCTGTTTTACTCCGTCTCGGAGTGAGTCCAGTAGGGGCGGCAGCAGTTATAGCTACAGGGCACCTTATGGATGTAGGTCCAGGAGCTGTGTCCACTTTATTAATTGCCAAGACCTTAAATATGCCAGTGCCAAACTACTTTGTAGGTTATCAATTACGAATTTATTTCTTGGTTGCTATTGTGACTGCCATAGCGCACTTTTGGTGGCAGAGATATCGAGATCGAATTAATGGTCCTATGGATGTAAATGATCTTGAAAGTATTCCTGAAGCTCCTATTGGACCCAAGCTATATATGATATTCCCATTATTACCATTGTGTTTTATCTTAGGCTTTAGTCAATATGGTTTTCCTGGTGTGAAGATGAATGTCACCCTTGCTATGATGCTTGCCTTTGGTATTGCTCTATTAGCTGAATTAATTCGTCATCGAAATCTGAGAACAGTACTTAAGAGTACGACGATTTTCTTTGAAGGTATGGGGAATCAGTTCTCCTATGCAGTGACCCTTATTATAGGGGGACAAATCTTTGCACAAGGTTTAGTCAGTCTAGGCCTTATTGATTCATTAGTTGGTGCGCTACAAACATTATCTCTTAACTCGATTGGGCTTACCTCTGTTCTTGGAGGCGGTATGTTAGGATTAAGTATGGTAACAGGTAGCAATGTAGCTCCATTATTTACGTTAGTTCCACTAGTACCTAATATTGTATCTAATCTTAGCCTTGATCCGATTACCACTATGCTAGTCATGCAAAATGGTGCTAGCCTTGGTTTATTCCTCAGCCCAATCAGTCCTGTAATGGTCGGCGTAGCAGGTGTGGCCCATATTAAATCCGTAGATTTACTTAAACGCACAGCCGTGCCAGTTCTTGTGGCATTACTTACGAGTTGCGTAGGAATATGGATACTTTTTTAATTTTAATTTAAATTTACAAAACCCTCTTTACATGTTTCGTAAAGAGGGTTATTATATTCCAATAATAAATCATATGTAATTAAAATGGTTTCCTGCTAAGGTACAAGTTTTAGTGCGTTGCGGATAAAAAGGGCCTTTCTTCGCCGGACGGTTCTAGAAGCCAGAAAGGATGTAATGAGCGATCAAGTTTCTATTTCAACAGCAAATATTCGTGGTGCCTTTGGGGGCTTCTTTATCCCAGGTATGTATACAGCCTTGTGGGCTGGTTTTGTACCATATTTAAAAGCAAAGCTTAGTATCGGTGAAGATGTATTGGGTTCTATGATTTTAGTGCTCGGTGTAGGTTCTTGTTTGTCCATGGCCATAGCTGGTAAGCTAGTAGAGAACTTTGGATGCAAGAAAGTCGTTTTATTAGCTAGCTTTATTGGCATGTTATCTCTTGCTATTGTTACGATGTGCTCTACAATTGCTACGACCACAGCCGCTTTATTCTTCTTTGGTATAGGTGTAGGTCTTAGTGGTGCATCCGCTAATTTACAAGCTATCTTGACCGAAAAGGTGAGTAAAAAGCACTTGATGGGGGCTTATCACGGTGGATGGAGTTTAGGCGGTTTTGCCGGTGCTGGTGTTTTGTTGGTGCTTTTAAAAATATTATCTTTACCTGTTAATGCTAGTATTTGGGGACTTCTCATCGTATTATTCATTGCCATGGTCGTGGTTAGCCAATTTATGTTAACCTTTGGTAGTGATCCAAATGCAAAGGTTACTAAAAAATCTAAAAGCCCACTATCTTTCCATCCGATAGCTATTATCTTTGGTCTCTTGTCCTTTGTATCTTACTTGGTTGAAGGCGCAGTAGGGGATTGGAGTGCATTATACTTATTCGAAGATAAAGGTATTGTTATCGAAGAAGCCGTTATGGGCGTTATGCTCTTTAATGGTACTATGTGTATTGGTCGTTTGCTTGGTAATACAATTGGTAAACATTTAACCTCTAAACAAGTTGTAATTGGTGGTTATTTGTTAGGTGCTATTGCAATGGGCCTTATTGTATTCCTACCAGGTTATGGCTCCATGTACACATACTTATTACTTGGTATTTCTTTAGCCATGGTAGTACCAAACTTATTCTCTGCTATGGGGGAACAAAATGTTATTCCTATGACACAAGCTGTGGCAACATCTACGATGCTTGGTTATATGGGGATTTTAATGGGACCAGCATTGATTGGTTTCATTGCTCATGGTACAAGTCTTACAGTGGCATTTATCGTATTGACTGCATTACTTGTTATTAGTGCTGGTATTGGTAAATACGCTTATATGTTAATGGACAAATCAAAGGAAGCAGAAGCTTAAAGAATAGCCCCAAAGACGAAATGTCTTTGGGGCTAATTTTTTGAAATATAGCAATATTATTAGAAATATGTTAATCCATTATATATACATAACATTGATGAGATACCAAAAAGCCACAGGATAGAACCTGTGGCTTTTACATTTAATTTAATATTATATTAGCGATCGCCGTTGAAGATAGAGTTTTTAACAAGTACATAGTCTACTTTGCGGATTGCTTGTAGAGTAGTACCGCCAGCATAAGAGATAGCGGATTGTAAATCTTGTTCCATTTCAACTAATGTATCAAAGATAGAACCTTTGGAATCGATGAAGATCTTTTTGCCTTCTACATTTTTGCGTTCGCCTTTTTGGAACTCAGACGCAGAACCAAAGTATTCTTTTACTGCTTTACCGTCAACGATTTTTTCTTCCCCTGGAGACTCTTCATGACCAGCGAATAGGGAACCAATCATAACCATAGTAGCGCCAAAGCGGATAGATTTAGCAATGTCGCCATGATCGCGGATACCACCGTCAGCAATGATAGGTTTAGTAGCTGCTTTTGCACACCAGCGAACCGCAGCCAATTGCCAACCACCTGTACCGAAGCCAGTTTTTAATTTAGTGATACAAACTTTACCAGGACCAATACCAACTTTAGTTGCATCTGCACCAGCATTTTCAAGTTCACGAACTGCTTCTGGTGTACCTACGTTACCAGCGATAACAAATGTACCAGGTAAGTTCTTTTTGATGTATTGAATCATATCGATTACTGCGTTGGAGTGACCATGAGCAATATCGATTGTAATGTATTCAGGTGTTAAGTTTACTTTTTTGAATTCATCAACTAAAGCAAATTCTTCAGGTTTTACACCAATGGAAATAGAAGAATATAAGTTAAGGTCGTGCATGCGTTTTACAAAGTCCATACGACGTTCTGGTTGGAAACGATGCATGATATAGAAATAACCTTCACGAGCTAATTTTTCTGCCAATTCTTCGTCGATAATAGTTTGCATATTTGCAGGAACTACTGGCAAACGGAATGTGCGGTTACCTAATTTAACATGTGTATCACATTCGCTACGGCTAGTTACGATACATTTATTAGGAATCAATTGCACGTCTTCATAATCAAAGATGTTCGTTGTGTTAATCATATTTTCTATATCTCCTTCGAGTATTACAAATTGAACCTGTACCATTATACAAGAGAAGCGTAAAATTTTCAATACGTTCCGAATATTTTGTTTGGACTCAGAAACGAACTGTAGTACAATACAAGTAGATTGTATAAATAATATATTCTTTAATATATATGGTAACGAGGAGGTTGATTGACATGGATCAGTCTAAAACCCGCATGCTTGCAGAAGCAGGTGTAGCTATTGCAATTGCTCAAGTATTATCGTTTATTACGATTTTCCATATGCCTCAGGGTGGTTCTATTAAGGCTGCGTCTCTAGTGCCGCTTATGATTTATGCCTATCGATGGGGTGGGGCTCGCGGTATTTTTGCTGGCGTCGTATACGGTATCTTGCATTTCATTTTAGGCTTTAAATCATCTGTACACTATTTAAGTATTATATTAGATTATCTAGTAGCTTATGGTGTTATTGGCGTTTGCGGTTATTTCAAAGATTCTATTTCTGGCCTTATCACAGGTTCTATTGTAGGTATCGCATTGCGTTGGGCCGCATCTGTTGTGAGCGGTGCCGTTGTGTTCGCTAGCTATGCACCTCAAGGTCAAAATCCATGGATTTACTCCATGATTTATAATGCCTCTTATATGGTGCCAGATGGGATTTTAAATATTGTTGTTTTACTATTCATCTACCAAGGTGTTAAACGAGGTTTAGGACGTCGTGGATAAATTAGGTTTAATTATTTTGGCTGGTGGTTTGAGTTCTCGAATGGGGCAACCTAAGGCATTATTGCCTTGGGTTAATGGTGAAAGCCTCATATCTCATGCACTTCGTAAGGGATTAGAAGCGGATGTGGATGATATCATCATCTCCATTGGTGATGATGATCAGTTAGGACATGCCATTCAGACTCATATCATTGATACGTTATCGAACGATGAGAAGAATAAAGTTTCTATTGTTCGGGATTCTATTGAGCGATGTGGTCCTCTAGGGGGACTTTATAGTGCTCTAGCTGTTGGAATGAGTCCTGCCTATGCGGTGATGGCTGTAGATATGCCATTTATGCCTATGGATTTATATTATGATTGGTTATATCAAGTGAATCATAACAATTGGAATGTCATAGTTCCTACTGGTTCTAGAGGTAAGCCAGAACCTATGGCAGGAATTTATAGACCTCATATTGTATCATTACTTCCATCTATTCTAGCCGGTAAAGACGTATCGTTGCAGCATGCCCTTGATACGATTGGTCATGTTGAATCTATTGCTGCCAGTGATTATGATTGGGAGCTAAGTAATGTAAATCATTATGATGATTATCAATGGGCTCGTGCATTAGCAGAAAATGAGTTTCGTCGAGTTCCAGTTATAAGTGTAGTAGCATCAAAACGTAAAACAGGTAAGACTACGGTAGTAACCCGTCTTGTAACTGAGTTACAACGAGCTGGGTTTTCTGTAGGCGTTGTGAAGAGTGATAAACACGGCTTTCAAATGGATCATGAAGGGACCGATACAGACCTTTCTTATAAAGCTGGCGCTGATGCGGTGGCTATTGCTGGCCCTAATGAAACAGCGATTCGTATACGCACTAAAGAACAATCAAATCTGTATGAAATATCACAGTTTATGCCTGTGGATATAGTTATACTAGAAACAAGGTCCCAAGGCATTGCCCCTATTATAGAGGTTACGCAAGAAGGACATACAGAAGAGCTTATCTCAGATTCTATCGATCGAGTAGCTATAATCGAAATTAGCAAGTTAGACCAAGACGTACCTAGATTAGTACGTCACATACAGGAAATGATGAGGTGTTTAAATGGCCGTCGTTACTGTTGAGGAGGCCCTTCAATTATGGGATGAGGCCTTACAAACACAAGTTCATAAAGTAGAAACGATTGATGTTAAGGCTGCGAAAGGATATGTGTTGGCAGAGGATATTATTGCCCCTACAGATGTACCAGCCTTTCCAAAATCTGCCATGGATGGGTATGCCATTGCCTTTTCCGCGGATTGTAATGAGTATATTGTTGACGGTGTTATAGGCGCCGGCGTTGTATGGGAACAACCTGTTGCACTAGGTCATGCAGTACGTATTATGACGGGCGCACCTATACCGGATACATGTGATACTGTTATCATGCAAGAACAGGTAGTTGGCTCCGGAGAACCGGGTACAACAATCATAATTCAAGGTAAATACAAATGTGGCGATCATATCATCCCTCAAGGTGAGGAATGTAGTGCTGGCACTATTGTGATTCCTCGTGGAACAGAGGTAACCTCTACGGTACAAACTGTTTTGACTGGTCTGGGGTTGACTGAGATTGCTGTCAATGCAATGCCTCGCGTGTTAGTCCTTACCTCTGGCCATGAGGTGATTGAACCTGGTGAAAGCTTAACAGCTGGTAAAATTTATAACTCTAATAGAGCTATGATTTGTGGACTCTTGGAGGATTTAGGCTTTCATAAGATTACGCACTATCATGTCAGTGATGCTCCAGAGGAATTAGACTCTGAAATTAACCATGTGTTACAGCTCAGTGAAGATGCTGATATTATCATTAGCTCTGGCGGCGTATCCGTAGGGCTATTTGATACAATGCCTCTTATTTATGAAAAGTTAGGCGCTAAATCTATTTATGCGCGCATTCAAATGCGTCCTGGTGCAGCATCTTATGGTGCAGTGACGCCGAAAGGTCAAATCATCTTTGGTCTATCTGGTAATCCAGGGGCTGCATTCAATGGATGGCATCTAATCGTAGCGCCAACATTGAAACGATATAAAGGCTTAAAAAACTGGACCACACCAGTAGTAGCGTGTGTAATGGATTCAGAAATCTTTAAGCGTAATGCTTTTGATCGGTATGTACAAGGTAAAGTAATCTTTGGCGGTGGGGCACCACGTTTTGTGGCGAATCGTCACTTTAACAGTAGTAGTATGCTAGGTTTATATACTGTGAACGCCCTCGCATGTATTCCTCGTGGGGTACATGAAGTACATCCGGGCGATACCTTTGATGTGTATCTATTAGGATTACTACCTGCAGTTTAAAATATATGGACTTACAAGTTTTATATATGTAGCATTTAAAAATTAAGCATATTAAATATTTGTAAGATTAATAGATATAAATAACAAGACGAGGTCTCTGTGGAGGCCTCGTCAATTTGTTTATATAAGTATATAAAATTACTTCAATTCTGTTGCTGTAGGAACTGAAATTAAATCTCAATTAATTTATAATAAAGTCAATAAAAGGATAATCCTTTTAGTTACATCAATTGAGTTTTGACAAAATTTATTTCAATCTACTTTTTAATTATTTTTACTATCAAATAGTTATATAAGGAGTGATTTCTATGAGTAAGACTTTCACAAAAAATATCCCAGTTAATGAAATTTTACATCTAGGCGAGCGTTTAGAGTATAAAGAGGGGCAAGTGATTAGTATTACGATAGCCCAAAATGAACGACTCAGTATTACCTTGTTTGCGTTACCAAAGGGCGAAGAAATCTCTACTCATGTAACTGTAGGCGATGCGATTGTACAAATCCTTGATGGTGAGGCACACATCGTCGTCGGTGATGTGGAACATACTGTGAAAGCTGGTGAAACATTGATCATGCCATCTGAAGTGCCGCATAGTTTAGATGCTCGAGAAAACTTCAAGATGTTATTGACCGTAGTTAAATAAATATATCATAATAAATGCATCCTTTGAATTTATAAGGGATGCATTTTGGCATATGGAGTGATTGGATATCTATGGATTATTTCGACTATTCATATAAACATAATTACATAGAGTTTAGCAGTAACATATATAGAGTTGGCACATATCATTATAACTGGCATGGTGAGACGGAGATTCTTATTCTATTAAAAGGCCAAATGGAAATGAGTTGTAATGGTGAGACATTTACGATGGAACCACTTGATGTGGTCATTATCTCTCCTCAAGTGGGACATGCCACATTAGCTCTGGAAGAGGATGTCATTGCCTTTGCCATTCATGTAGGAAATGAATTTTACCAACAGTATGATCCAGATTTTGGCGCCTATCAATTTGTATTGCGTTCAGATAATAGTACTCGTCACAATCAATTTTTTACAACATTACGGCATCATGCAGCTATGACGATGTTATTGATGACTAAAGGTGAAAGCCCGGTACATCAAATGTGGATAGAGCATCATTATTTAGCATTGTCTGGGGATGTATTTAGAGAATTTGATCCCATTAAAAAGGTTCATGAAAATGCTAGACCTGGCGATATGAAACCAGCAACGTTCGATAAAATGATTGCCTATATTGATGAACATTATGAGCAGAAAATAGAGTTGGAAGATATTGCAAAAATAGGGGGCTATAATGTTGCCTATACGTCTCAGTTCTTTAAAAAGCAAATGGGGATTTCCTTTGTTGAATATGTTTTGCGTTTGAGACTGAGAGAGGCTACCCTTCGTTTAATTAACACCGATGAGGCTGTGGCACGAATTGCGAGTGATTGTGGCTTTGCCGATGTTAAAGCTTTTAATGTGGCTTTTAAAAAGCATTTCCGTATAACACCAACAGAGTATCGCAAACAAGTAAAGAATATTGGGCGTAAAACGACATTGCAAGATTGGAAGGAAATTATTTCTGTAGAAAATCAAGATGTTCTAAATCTACTTCATTCATTCTTGTCCTATGAAGATGACTCACGAGCGAAGGATGAGTTAGAATTCATGAGTAAGAAGTTAGAACATTTGAAAGAAAAATTAGCTGATGTTGTAAAGAACTTATAATTAATTTCATATAGTTCGATAGAATGTATATCTTCATAACCTAGGTATTGTTAGCAAAATATTAGCAAATATTTTTTGATACATATATAAATGTTAGAATTGGGTGATTTTCTATATAAAAAATCATCAAATACTTACCTAAAAAGCACTACTATTGATAAGTAGTGCTTTTTTGATATCTTTTATGGGGGAGGATTTATAGATTGTCGGGAAATAAAAATATAATAAATCAAAAGAAAATCATCGTTTTATGTAAGTTTTACTAGAAAAACTACCTTTTAATTTGGATAGTTATATTCTCCAAACTGAGTAGAATATACTTCATCAGGAGTAAAAAATTAGTAAGTTATAATTTTGGAGGATATATGAATCAAGTAAAATTTATGGAAAACGTAGGTAAAGTTGCAACTGTTACTGCTGTAGCTATGTATGTATCTTATTTTCCACAAATCATGCATAACCTAGCTCATCCAGGTACTGGCGATTGGATCCAACCACTTGTAGCTGCAATCAACTGTACATTATGGGTAGCGTATGGTTTATTCAAAGAACATAGAGATATTCCAGTAGCATTAGCTAATGCACCAGGAATCTTTTTTGGCTTAGCAGCAGCTATTACAGCGGTTATGTAATTTAAAGAATAGAAACATAAAACTATAACGTTAATGATATATAAAACTATAACTTTAATGACATATAAAATTACTGTTGACCGTTGTTAATTATATATATCATAATGAATGCATCTCTTAGATTTATAAGAGGTGCATTTTTTATGTAAATAATTGAGAGGTATTTGTTTGATTTTATGAGGGGTGTTACGTTGTTATGGATTACTTTCACTATACATACAAACACAATCATATAGATTTCAATAGTGATATATATAAGGTTAGTACATATCATTACAACTGGCATAGTGGCGTAGAGGTGTTGATCTTGTTAAAGGGCAGAATTGACATGAGTTGTAATAGTGAGGTTTTCACGATGGAACCTCTTGATACAATTATCATTTCCCCTCAAGTTGGTCATGCTACGTTGGCATTAGAAGAGGATACAACGGCTCTTGTTATTCATGTAGGCAAGGAGTTTTTCCAATACTTTGATCCGAACTTTGGTATGTACCAATTTGTACTGCGTTCAGATGCAAGTAATCGGAATAATCCTTTCTTTACGTTATTACGGCATCATGCAGCACAAATGATGTTGTTAATGGTGAATGGTAAAAGTCCTGATTATCAATTATGGCTGGAACATCATTATTTAGCTTTGACTAGTGCTATATATCGTGAAATTGATGCGGTTAAGACTATCCCTGTACATACAAAGCCTGCTGATATGACTGTAGCTACCTTTGATAAAATGATTGCCTATATTGATGAAAATTATAAGCAGAAGATAGAGTTAGAAGATATTGCCAAAATTGGCGGTTATAATGTGAACTATACATCTCAGTTCTTTAAACGCCAATTAGGAGTTTCCTTTTTAGAGTATTTGTTGCGGTTGAGATTACGAGAGGCTACCGTTCGTTTAGCTAACTCTGAGGATGGGGTGGCTCATATTGCGAGTAGCTGTGGCTTCGCAGATATTAAAGCCTTTAATGTGGCCTTCAAGAAGCACTTCCATACAACACCATCTGAATATAGAAAACAAGCAAAAGAGATGGGGCGTAAAACAAAGTTACATGATTGGAAGGAAATTATCTCTACTCAGGAAAAGGATATTATAGATATATTGCAAACCTATTTACCATATCAAGATGCCTCTATCAATAAGGATAGATTGGAAGAGGCTAATCAAAAGTTACAGGATGTTAGAGAAGAACTTGAGCTGGTTGTAAAAAAATTACAATCATAATTTTCATTGTTATAATTCCTTGTAATTGCTTATAATTTTATGATTTTGAAAATTAAAATTAGGGGGATATACAATCATTAGGTATAGGTGATTTTGTATATTTGATAAGCATATAAAAATAAATGATGAAAGAGCACTACCTTTTGATAAGTAGTGCTCTTTTTGATATTTCTGAATAGGTGTAATTGTATATTTTACATAGGTAAAAATATAATTATATAGGTGATTTTGTATGAATTTAGCGTGCTTTCACAAGCAAAAATCAACTTATAAATTGGATAGTTATATCCTGTAAAAAGAGTACAATGAAATCATCGAAAGGAGCTAAGGTTCCGAAACATAAATAATCACGTCTTAAATAATGAAGTCCATTTGGAGGTTTACGATGAGTACGAAGGAACAACAAGTACAAGAAATGACTAATAAGATAGCTAATTTCATTTCTTATATGGCAAAGGTATTGCCTGATGATGTACAAGAAAAAATTCATGAATTGGCACAGGATGAAAAAAATCCTATGGCTAAATCTATTTATGAAACAATGCAACATAATATGGATTTAGCAGCTCAGCTTAATCGTCCTTCTTGTCAAGATACTGGTGTATTACAATTTTGGGTAAAGGTTGGATCTAATTATCCCTTACTAGGAGAATTAGAAGATATTCTAAGAGAAGCAACTTATAAGGCTACACAAGAGGCTCCATTACGATTGAACTGTGTAGAAACTTTTGATGAGTTTAATACTGGTAAAAATATTGGCCTCACTGCACCTTATATTCACTGGGATATCATTCCTGGCCGTGATGATGTAGAAATCTTCCCTTATATGGCTGGTGGCGGGTGTTCCTTGCCAGGGTCAGGTAAAACATTGATGCCTGGTGAAGGCTATGAAGGTGTTGCTAAGTTTGTTCTTGATTTGATGACAAGCTATGGTTTGAATGCGTGTCCTCCACTATTGGTAGGTGTAGGGATTGCTACAACTATTGATACCGCTGCTGGATTATCTAAAAAAGCATTAATGCGCCCTGTATCTTCAAAAGCACCTAATGAAAAAGCGGCTTATATGGAACAATTGTTAGAAGATGGAATTAATAAGATTGGTATTGGACCTCAAGGTATGGGTGGGGATAAAACTGTATTAGGTGTTAACATTGAACATGGTACACGTCATCCATCTGTTATTTCTTGTGCTGTTAGTGTAGGTTGTTGGAATCATCGTCGCGGCGATCTCGTATTTGATAAGGATGGTAATTGCACAGTTAAATCTCATAAAGGAGTGACATTATAATGGCTAAGAAAATATTAACTACACCTATTCAAAAATCTGATTTAGAAGGCATTAAGCCAGGCGATGTAATTTATTTGACTGGGCATATTACAACTAGTCGTGATATGGGGCATCGTCGTGTGGTAGAAGAAGGTCAAACGTTACCGGTTGATGTTAAAGATGGGGCAATACTTCATGCAGGCCCAATTATTCGTACTATAAGCGATAATGAATTTGAAGTAGTATCTGTAGGTCCTACTACATCTATGAGAATGGAAAAATTCGAATATGACTTTGTTAAGAAGACAGGGGTACGTCTAATTGTAGGTAAAGGTGGCATGGGGCCTGAAACAGCCCGTGCATGTAAAGACTTTGGCGCACTACACTGTGTATTCCCTGCAGGTAATGCAGTTCTTGCTGCTACAGAAGTCGAAAAAGTAGAATCTGCTAATTGGCGTGAATTAGGTATGTGTGAGACTTTGTGGACTTTTAAGGTTAAAGAATTTGGTCCGCTTATCGTATCCATTGATGCAGACGGCAACAACTACTTTGAAAATAAAAAAGTAGAATACAATGCGAAAAAAGAAGAAGTGTTAGAAGAAATCTATAAACACGTAGGCTTTATTAAATAATTGCATTGTGAAATGTAACTAAATAGGAGGATTATACGGATTTTGTACAATCCTCCTTTTTTGTACCCTTTTTTAGGTATATTACACGTATTGGGAGGTATTTATGGATACGAGTGTAATGATAACTCTTGGCTTCTTGGTATTTGCCATCGTCATGTTTGCATGGGAGAAAATTCCATTATCTATTACTGCTATGGTTGTAGCAGTAGGTTTGCACTTAAGTGGAGTCTTATCTGCTAAAGAAGCATTCGCCGGTTTTGTAGATCCAAATGTCTTACTATTTATGGGTATGTTTGTTATTGGTGAAGCTTTCTTTGCAACAGGCGTAGCCGTAGGCGTAGGTAATGTAGTTCATAAGTTTGCTAAAACTGAAACATCTTTACTCGTTGCAGTTATGATGATTACAGGTATTTTATCTGGTTTCTTATCTAATACTGGTACAGCTGCTGTACTGATTCCTGTAATTATTGGTATTTGTAAAAAAAGTGGTTTTAAACAAACTAAATTATTAATGCCTCTTGTATTTGCTGCAGCTATGGGTGGTAATATTTCACTTATCGGCGCTCCTGGCAATATGATTGCGCAAGCGGGCTTACAACAAGCGGGCCTAGGCTCTTTTGGTTTCTTTGATTATGGTCTAGTAGGTTTGCCAATTCTTATTGTAGGTACTATATTCTATGCTACAATTGGTAAACGTTTCTTACCAGATGCTCCAAGTCATCAACCAGATGGTGCCTTTGAAGGCAATGACGATTATAGCCATGTACCGTCTTGGAAAAAATGGACTGCTGCAATTGTATTGATTTTGACAGTTGTTGCTATGATCTTTGAAAAACAATTAGGTGTAAAACTTTATGTGAGTGCCTGGATAGGTGCTCTTGTATTAGTTGCTACTAATGTTATTAGTGAAAGTGCAGCTGTTAGATCTATAGATATGAAAACAATCATGCTCTTCGCTGGCTCTATGGCCCTTGGGGACGCAATGGTTAAAACAGGTACTGGTTCTGTAATTGCAGATCTTATCGTAAACAGCCTTGGTGCTAGTCCATCTCCAATTGTTGTTCTAGTAGTAATCTTTGTGCTTGGTGTGTTCATGACGAACTTCATGTCTAATACTGCTACCTGTGCATTATTGGTACCAATCGGTCTTAGCTTAGCATCTCAATTGGGATTCGATCCAAAAGCAGTGCTTGCAGCTATTGTAATTGCTAGCTCCTTAGCGTATGCTACCCCAATTGGTATGCCTGCGAATACTATGGTATACAACATTGCTGGTTATAGCTTCATGGATTATGTGAAAGCTGGTTTGCCACTCATCGTTGTATCTAGTATAGTAGCACTTATATTGTTACCAATTTTATTCCCATTTTAATGAGATAATATAAGTTTTTTAGAAAGAGCCCTAATGTATGTTGCATTAGGGCTCTTTCTCATATGTGCAATAGGTAGGGATAAACGTATTAGATAATATAATTTAGCTATTAGATGTTTTAGATGTATTATACGTATTTGACGTATTAGATTTTCTATACGTCTTAGGCATCTTAGATCTATTAGATATATTACTAAAATTGTTAAGGATTAATATTAGACATACGTAATACTTTCATATATAATAGATTACTGTAGTTGTACAAATATACATCTACAGTAGACAATTAATATTAAATAGTAAATATTAGATAATATGTTAATAGTTGTTATATAGTTGATAGATGGCCATGGTGCCAAGGAGGCTTTATGTTAAGCGATATTGAGATTGCCCAACAGAATAAAATGGAAAAAATTCAGGTCATTGCCGATAAATGCGGTTTAACCCCTGATGATATTGAACAATATGGTCATTATAAAGCGAAGATTTCTTTTGATGCTATTCGTCGCTTAGAAGATAAGACAGATGGTAAATTGGTATTAGTTACGGCTATTACACCGACGCCAGCAGGTGAAGGGAAGTCTACAACGAGCATTGGTCTTGTACAAGGGTTACAAAAAATTGGCAAAAATGCTATTGCCACATTGCGTGAGCCATCCTTAGGTCCTGTATTTGGCATTAAGGGTGGTGCAGCAGGGGGTGGTTACGCTCAAGTTGTACCAATGGATGATATTAACCTTCATTTTACAGGTGATATGCACGCTATTACAGCAGCTAATAATTTATTGTCCGCTATGATTGACAATCACATCCATCAAGGCAATGAATTGCAAATCGATTTGCGTCAATTATCTTGGACTCGTGTTTTAGATATGAATGACCGTGCCCTTCGTAATGTTACCGTAGCACTTGGCGGTAAAGTGTGTGGTTTCCCACGAGAAGATCACTTCATGATTACTGTTGCTTCTGAAATCATGGCTATTCTTTGCTTGGCTAAAGATTTAGAAGATTTGAAAGAACGCTTTGGTCGTATCGTTATCGGCTGTAATTTAGCAGGTGAGCCTGTTTATGTTCATCAGCTAGGTTGCCAAGGTGCGATGGCCCTTCTTATGAAAGATGCTATAAAGCCGAATTTAGTACAAACATTAGAACATACACCAGCTATCGTTCACGGTGGTCCATTTGCTAATATCGCTCATGGTTGTAACTCCATCGTAGCTACAAAGCTTGGTCTTAAATTAGGCGATATCGTAGTTACTGAAGCTGGTTTCGGTGCTGACTTAGGGGCTGAAAAGTTCCTTGATATCAAATGTCGTTACGGTAATATTTTCCCTGATACAATTGTAATCGTAGCTACATTGCGTGCTCTTAAAATGCATGGTGGTGTGCCTAAACAAGAACTTAGCACTGAAAATGTTGAAGCTGTTACAAAAGGTTTCAGCAATTTGCAAAAAGCCATCGAAAATATGCGTTACTTCAATGTGCCTGTATTGGTAGCAATTAATAAATTTGCTACCGATACCGATGCAGAGATTGCTGAATTGACTCGTCTCTGTGATGACTTTGGTGTACCTGTAGAGCTCAATGAATGTTGGGAAAAAGGCGGTGAAGGCGGCATTGATATGGCGAAAAAGGTCGTAGAATTGCTTGAAGATTCTAAACGAACACCTAAATTCGTATATGATTTAGAAGATAGCTTAGAAGAAAAGGTAAATAAAATCGTTAAAACCATTTATGGTGGCGATGGCGTTATCTTTACAGATAAAGCTAAAAAGCAAATTAAACAATTAGCTGATTGGGGTCTTGATCGTTTACCTGTATGTATGGCAAAAACACAATACTCCTTATCTGATAATCCAGCTTTATTAGGGGCACCGAAAGGATTTACTATTACCGTATCCGATATTCGCGTTGCTAATGGAGCAGGCTTTATCGTATGCCGTACCGGTGATGTAATGGTTATGCCTGGCCTTCCTAAACGTCCTGCCGCTCTTAATATGGATATCGAAGCAGATGGTACGATTAAAGGTTTATTCTAATATAAATTCCTTGTAGTACACATTTTCTTAACTACCCATAGGTAGTGTCTGCTTTCACTAGTTTATATAGTGTGTTACCTGTATATTTTTATAGAAATGACAAAGCGATAACAAGGATAGCTTGTTATCGCTTTTACATGAGGTCTTGTTATGAATTTAGTAGAACAACGTGTTGTAGATTTTGTAGCAGCTACTGCATCTAAAGAACCAACTCCAGGTGGTGGAGCCATTGCGGCCTTAACGGCTGCAACGGGGGCAGCATTAGCTGAAATGGTGGCGAATTTAACCTTTGGTAAAAAGGGATATGAAGATGTTCAATCTGACATGAAAGATCTTCAAGCTAAAGCGGAATCTATTCGTAATCGCATGCTCGAATTATCTCAAGCTGATGCAGATGTATTTAATATCTTTATGAATGCCTTAGGTTTGCCAAAGAATACAGATGAAGAAAAGGCTAAACGTACTACCGCTATTCAACAAGCTTATAAAGATGCTGCAATGGTTCCCTTTGAAATCGGCGAGTTAGCCTATCAAATCTTTGATTTAGCAGAGCTAGCATCTAAAAAAGGTAATCAAAATCTTATTACTGATGGTATTATTGCTGCAATCAATGCTCGAGCTGCAGTAAAGGCAGCATTCCTAAACGTACGTATTAATTTATCAGGTATTAAAGACGAAGCATTTGTAGTTGATATAACCACAAAAATGAATGCTATTGAAACAGGTTTAGATGATAAAGAAGCGGCAATTATAGCGTTATATGTATAGCCAGCTCAAAATAGCAGTTTAAAACAGCAGATTAAAATAACAAGATATACGACTGTATATACTAATCAATAATACCGTGGATGATTTCGAACGATTAAGGTTTTTAAAAATTTAATGTTCGGAAAAATATCGAAAGAGAACTTATTATTTCTTTTAAAAATAATGAGTTCTCTTTTTTCTATTGTTAAAATCCGAACGATAGTGTAAAATAAATGGGTGTTATTTCGAGGTTTGATGTAGGAGACATTATGACAGATCAAAAACAAATGAATACGGTCGATAGTATGTTGCCAATACCACAGCTCTTTGCCTTTGGTTTACAACACGTACTGGCCATGTATGCAGGTGCCGTTGCTGTACCTATTATTGTGGCACAGGCCATGAATTTACCTATGGAAGATTTGATTCGATTAATTATAGCGGACTTATTTACCTGCGGTATTGCCACATTAATCCAAACATTAGGTTTTGGTAAAATTGGTGGACGTATTCCTATGATCCAAGGTGTTACCTTTGCTTCTGTTGGACCTATGGCCATGATTGGTGCTCAGCATGGTATGACTGCTATTTATGGTGCTATTATCATAGCCGGTTTATTTACCTTCTTGATAGCTCCATTCTTTAGTCGTCTTATTCGCTTATTCCCACCTGTAGTTACAGGTACAATTATTACCATTATCGGTATTAACTTGATGCCAGTTGCTATTAATTGGATGGGCGGCGGTATAGGTAATCCTCAATTTGGTAGTTTTACTAATATTGGACTAGGGTTCCTTACCTTTTTAATTGTCATATTTGTTTATAAATTTGCCAAAGGATTCTTTAGTAATCTTTCTGTACTAATTGGTTTGATTGCAGGTACAGCGATTGCGTTTGCCATGGGCGTTACAAACTTTGATGAAGTTGGTCGTGCCCACTGGATTGCGTTTATTGAGCCTTTCTATTTCGGGTTACCAACCTTTGATTGGGCGTCTGTACTTTCCATGATTATCGTAATGCTCGTAGTTATGGTAGAAACAACTGGTGATAGTATCGCTATTGGTGAAATCGTAGATAAGCCAATTGGTCGTAAAGAACTTGCTTCTATTATTCGTGCTGATGGAGTATCTACAATTATTGGTGGTATTCTCAATAGCTTTCCTTACACAGCATTCGCTCAAAACGTTGGTCTTATTGCCGTAACCGGTGTTAAGAGCCGCTTTGTTGTAGCTGCATCGGGTGTAATCTTAATTTTATTGGGGTTATTCCCTAAATTAGCGGCTATCGTAGCTAGCATTCCGAATGCCGTGTTGGGTGGTGCTGGTATTGCCATGTTCGGCATGATCGTTGCTAGCGGTATTCGTTCCTTAGGCAAGGTTAGCTTTGAAGGCAACCATAATTTAATGCTCGTAGCTATCAGTATTGGTGTAGCTATGATTCCAATTGCAGCGCCAAACTTTTATGCTAATTTCCCTGCGTGGGCACAAATTATTTTAAAATCTGGCATCACTTTCGGTAGTATTATGGCAATATTGCTTAATTTACTACTTAATGGTGTTAATCGTGGTGACGAAATTAAAGAAATGGGTCGTCGATAAAAATTACTAAAAAAGAACTCTGTTCCTTGGAGCAGAGTTCTTTTTTAGTGATTAAATTCACAGGAAATTTGTGTGAATACTATGCTATAATAGATAGATAATTGTAGAATAATTTTGTGATGCTTTCAGTAACATGAAAATTATAAAAATGACTGCAATTACATATTGAAATAAAGTTATGTATATATGTATATATATGGTATGTTCCCATAAGAAGGGAAGGGTTACATGGCAGACGGAAAAATTATTGCTATCTCCATTAGTGAGAGAAAAGGGCAAAAGAAACATAATATTGAATCCGCTAATCTTATCGTAGATCATGGTATGGAAGGTGATGCGCACGCAGGCAATTGGCATCGTCAAATCAGCTTGCTTGGTATTGCAAGCATCGATCATATGCGTGCCCAAGGAGCGGATGTAAAACCTGGTGATTTTGCAGAAAATATCACTGTAGAAGGTATGGTGCTTTACGAATTGGCTGTAGGCACACAATTACAAATTGGTAAGGATGTAATTCTTGAAATTACTCAAATTGGTAAGGAATGTCATCATGGCTGTGAAATCATGAAACAAGTAGGATCTTGTATCATGCCTACACAAGGCATCTTTGGCAAAGTCCTTAAAAATGGTACGATTCACGTAGGTGATGAAGTATCTATTATCAAATAACTTAGTCGGATAAACGAGGTGTGTTATGAAAGACGCATGGGGCCGTACAATTGAATATGTACGTCTGTCATTGACAGATGCGTGTAATTTTTGTTGTCCCTATTGTCGACCTGCTGAAATTACACCTCAAAGTCAAACCCAATTATTATCAGTTGATGAATGGATGACTATTTTAGGTGCCTTCCATCGTATCGGCGTGAAAGCGGTACGTTTAACTGGTGGCGAGCCATTGCTATATCCTCATATTGAAGAGCTTTTAACTCGTATCAAGGATACTGGTTGGTTTGAAGATATATCTATGACTACTAATGGTAGCTTGCTTGCATCTCGAGCACAACGATTGAAAAAACTTGGTTTGAACCGAGTGAATATCAGTCTAGATTCTCTTGAAAGTGACGCTTTTGCCACTTGTGTAGGCAAAGAGGGGCAGCTAGATTCCGTATTAGATGGTATTCGCAGTGCTATTAGCGAGAATTTTAAATCAGTAAAGATTAATACCGTATTATCTCGCCATTGGTCTGATGATGAAGTTAAATCTTTATTACAGTATGTAGAAAAGTGGCCTGTTGTATGGCGTTTTATTGAATATATGCCATTCCAAGGCGATGCGTTCCATGGTCCAACCTTTGACGAATGGAAGACTCAATTAGAACGTGTTAGTGGAGGTCCGCTTACAGAAGTGCATTCCGTTTATGGCTTTGGCCCTGCTACGTACTTAGCGTTACCAAGTGGAAAGGCTGTAGGATTCATCTTTTCTATGTCTCATAGCTATTGTGATACATGTAATCGTGTACGTCTTACATCAGATGGGCAAATGCGTTTATGCTTGTTGCGGGATGACGAGGCTGATCTTGTATCTCTTGTGCGCAATGGTGCGACCGAGGAAGATTTAGCTATGCATATTGAACGTGCATTGCAGCGAAAGCAAGAACGTCATGATGGCGTAGGTATGGAACAACCAGAACGTCCTATGTGGCGCATTGGAGGATAATATGGGATTTTTTGATTTTCTAAAACCAAGATCAAAGGAACATATTGAAGAATGTTGGCCGGGTGGCAAGATGCTTCAAGTCCATGTCGAATATGATACTAAATCCTCTGTAATTACCTACAAGGGCCGTTATGGATTGCAATTTAATGTGCCAAAGGCTGATGTGACAAACATTATTATTAAAGAGGTAAGTCGTACGCATAGTGTTCTTCAACTATATAGTGGTGCTGACTGCGTAGGGACTAGTGATATTCTTCCTACGGAGGCTTGTAATACGATGAAGGATTGGCTAGGACGATATTGATGTATATGTTTTATAGGAATGTAATAAATATTCTTTACATTCCTATAAAATAGGCATATAATTAGTCGTGTCATGGACCACTAGCTCAGCTGGCAGAGCACCTGACTCTTAATCAGGGTGTCCAGGGTTCGAACCCCTGGTGGTCCACCAAAATAAACCCGCACTACTGTGCGGGTTTTTCTTCTATATTTTAAGTATTTGTATAATCTGCAACTACTTTATGGACGGATATGCTTCATTTACTAAATATGACGTATTTTGTAGACAATAAATGATTAAAAGCTTATTATTAATAATAATAGTTTTTATCATTAGGAGGTTCTTATGGCAGTAGATGTTTCTAGAACACAAGATGTGTATAAAGATGCTGGACAAAGTGTAAACTTTACAACATTATTATTAAATCGTAAAGATCGTGACGCTGAACTCGAAGTGATTCAAGATATGGCGGACCGCATTCAAGCTATTAAACGCTCTGTTAGCATTCGTGCAAATGGTGAAGGTTTGGGTATTGCTTTTGGTTTCAGCCGTAAAGCATGGGATTATTTATTCCCTAATGCACCTGTACCAAAAGAGTTAGAAGACTTCCAAGGTATTAAAGGTGATAAACAAGACGTACCAGCTGTAGCAGCTGATTTATTCTTACATGTACGTTCCAATGATGAGTCCGTAACATATACTGTAGTGGATCAAATTATGGAGTTCTTACGTCCTATTACATCTGTAGTAGATGAAACTCATGGCTTCCATTATGAACAAGGTCGCGCCATCATTGATTTCGTAGATGGTACTGAAAACCCTGTTGGTCAAGAAGCTGTAGAGTGGGGCGTTATTGGTGATGAAGATCCTGAATTCACTAATGGTTCTTATGCATTTGCTCAAAAATATGAACACGATCTTGATGCGTGGCGTGCGCTTCCTACAGAAATGCAAGAAAAGTTCATTGGCCGTCGTAAATTCAGCGATATTGAGTTAGAAGATGATGAAAAAGATCCAGCAGCTCATAATGTAGTGGCTCAAGATAATCGCGATGATAAAGAACATAAAATCGTGCGTATGAATGTACCGTTTGCTCAACCTGGCCAAGGTGTACGCGGTACATACTTTATCGGTTATGCTCGATACTGGGATGTAACTAAAACAATGCTTACTAATATGTTTACGCAAAACGATAAATTGCTTGATTATTCCAAACCTATTACAGGTATGCTCTTCTTCATTCCATCCCTTGATACATTGGATGCTATTGCAGAAGGCGAATTATAATCCGCATAGCTAGTTTATGCATGATTTATATGGTTTGTGATGCTCAGTTTTGTTAGCAGCATATAATTTGAGTGAAAATACCATATAAATTCTATAGAAGCGCTCCTTTTAGGGGCGCTTTTATGCTATAATAAATCTATTAAACTCGTAAAATCCATTGTAGTTATAAATGAGGTATTCCATGAATTATACTAGCACCCGCGGTACCGTTGCGGTAAATGAAACATATGCATTGTTGCACGGCTTAGCAGAGGATGGTGGTCTATATGTACCATCTTTATTCCCTACAAACTGCTTAACTTACAATGATGTGAAAGATAAAAACTATCAAGAGGTAGCAGCAATTGTATTATCTAAGTTGTTCCCATGCTTCTCTGAAGCTCATTTAAATGAAATGATCAATTCTGCATACTCTGATGCTAATTTCAGTACTCGTGATATTGCACCATTACATTCCTTATTAGAAAAGGTTTCTGTATTGGAATTATTCCACGGCCGTACACAAGCTTTCAAAGATATGGCATTGTCCTTATTCCCATATCTATTGGTGGCAGCAAAAGAAGCAGAAGGTGAGAAAAAAGAGGTTCTTATCTTAACGGCTACATCTGGTGATACTGGTAAAGCCGCACTGGAAGGCTTTAAAGATGTACCTGGTACACATATCCAAGTATTCTACCCAACAGATGGTGTAAGCCCTATGCAAGCAGAACAAATGCAAAAGCAAGAAGGAAATAACGTTAACGTAACGGCTATTCATGGTAACTTTGATGATGCTCAACAATTCTTGAAACGCTTATTCGTTGATAAGGCTACAGCAGAAGAAGTTGCTGCAAAAGGTGTGATGTTCTCTAGTGCGAACTCCATTAACATCGGCCGCTTGGCACCTCAAGTGGTATATTATGTAAATGCCTATGCTGAGCTCGTAGCACAAGGTGCTATTCACGAAGACGAAGCTTTCAACGTAGTAGTGCCAACAGGTAACTTTGGTAATATCTTGGCTGCGTACTATGCTAAAAAAATGGGTATTCCTATTGGTAAATTGATTTGTGCATCCAACCAAAACAATGTGCTTACTGAGTTCTTTGAAACTGGCACATACGATATGAATCGTCCATTCTATACAACGATTTCTCCATCTATGGATATTCTTGAATCCTCCAACTTTGAACGTTTCTTGTACTATATCTCTGGTGAAGATAGTGAACGTACCGCTGGTTGGATGAAAGATCTTAAAGCAACAGGTAAATTGACTGTAAATGAAGAAGAGTTCAGTCGTGTTAAAGCTAATTTTGCAGGTGCTTATGTTGATGACGAAGAAACAAAAGCTATCATTGAACAAGTGTACAACTCCTATGGTTATGTAATGGACCCTCATACGGCGGTGGCTATGGGTGCATACATGAAGGAATTGGAAAAATATCCTGAAGATGGTGCGCGTCATACAATTATTGCGTCTACTGCACATCCATTTAAATTCCCAACAGCCATTTGCGAGGCTTTAGATATCAAAGTAGGTGAAACACCGTATGAAAGCTTAGATAATATTTCTGCTGTAACGGGCGTAGCATTCCCTAAACAATTGGAAGCTTTGAAATCTAAACCATTGCGATTCACAAAAGCAATCGATAAAGAGAATATGAAACAAGAAATTCTTGATTTTGTAGATACGTTCTCTAAATAATACGATGCCGCCTTTCGTTAGAAGGGCGGCATATATTTTGGCTTTGTGAACTCTGTATCTCCTGTATATCAGATTGCTTATATAGATAATACAGGACAGTAACTATGTAGTAACATTATAGTAGAAGTGTATAGGGAGGTAGTATGGCTAAAAAAGGCCTTATGTACGCATTGTTATCGGCTCTTTTGTTGAGTACGATGAATTTATTCGTAAAGATGCTAGGCTCTAATATTCCTTCTGGGGAAATTGCCTTTTTCCGTGGCTTATTTGGTACTGTAGCGGTTCTTATCGTTATGTATGTCCAAGGCATCCGATTCTCTAAAGAAGATAGAGGACATCTACTAATGCGCGGTTTATACGGCGGCTTTGGCATGGTTTGTAACTTTATTGCCTTAGTGCATTTAAAGTTATCTGATGCAACGATTTTATTTCAAACCTCAGGTATATTTGTATTGATATTTAGCGCCTTATTTCTTAAAGAACGGGTACCTAAAGGGGCTGGGAAATGGCTTCTTTTGATCTTTGTAGCTGTAATGGTTATGGTAAATCCATTTAGCTTTACCGGCTTTACTTGGTTCGCCTTAGTAGCTATTTTAGGGGCTGCTTTATCTGCGGCTGCGTATACAACGATTCGCCTTATATCTAAGCGAGGTAAACATAGTAATTTCGAAATTATGGCGTATTTTATGATTACAGGTATGATTGCAGGGCTTGTTACAACTGACAAACTCGTTATGCCTCAAGGCACAGATTGGCTTATCATCTTGGCGATTGGTGGTATAAGTGTAGTGGCTCAGTTCTTCTTGACTGGTGCCTTTGTTACAACTAACGCTGTAGTGGCACAATTCTTACAATATGTTGGTGTATTCATCAGTTCCTTCTACGGCTTCTTATTCTTTGGTGAAAGCTTATCTATTGAAACTATAGGCGCTGGTGTGGCGATGTTCATATCTTCTGTTATGTTGGCTCGCCTTAAAGAACAAAGTGGACCTTTACAAGAAGGAAAGGTTATAGAGGATAAAATTAAATAATTGTCGAATCTATACAATAATAGACGTTGTATGACAGTAGAGGTGCTAATCACATTCGTGATTGGCACCTTTTAACATGGTGCGAAAAGTACGCATAAATACTGATTTATTACAATTTTAGATTGACCTATGAAAAACTATATTAAATAAATTCGAAAAACTACATCGAAAAATATTGACATCTCTTCATCTTTCCTTTATGATTAGTACAGTTATTAACGCATTCTCAATTAAGTGTATCTAGGAGTAGTGAGAAATGAAAGAATTTTTGAACGATTTTAAAGCTTTTGCATTCAAAGGTAACATGATGGACCTCGCTATTGGTATGATTATTGGTGCTGCTTTCACAGCGTTGGTTAACTCCGTTGTAAGCAACTTGTTCATGCCTATTATCAGCTTGTTCACAGGCGGTATTGATTTCAGTAACTTGTACTTGCCATTAAATGCTGCATCTAAAGATGCATTTATGTCTGGTGCTGATATTAATACAGCTCGTGCAGTTGGTTCTGTATTGCCATACGGTACATTTATTACTGATTTGATTCAATTCTTAATCTTGGCGTTCGTTGTATTCTTGATGGTTCGCGCATTAGCTAAAATGATGAAAAACGCGAAAGAAGAAGCTGCTGAAGCACCTACAACTAAAGAATGTCAATTCTGTAAAACAGAAATTCACATTGATGCAGTTAAATGTCCTAACTGTACAGCAGATTTGAAATAATTCAAATTTAAAGCTACATAAAAGGAGTAAGGCCTAGGCCTTACTCCTTTTTGTTGTATTACGCCAGCTTTCTAGTATAAAATATAAGTATATAATAGAAATATATAATATTAACTTTAACGCGAAATTCTTGGGCGTGTATTATAAGACGTTTTTGGAGGACTTATACATATGGAAAAAAAACCTCTAGTTGTTGTAAACGGTTTAGTCCGTAAAGATGCAATTGCTTATTTAAAAGAGCACGTAGATGTGCGCCAATGGACTGAAAAGACTGTAATGCCTCGTGAGACATTAAAGGAATGGCTCGTTGATGCGGATGGTTTGTGGTGTGTTCGCCCTTTAGATGTAGACGGTGATCTTGTAAAAAATGCACCTAATTTAAAGGTTATTGCTCAAGCAGCTGTGGGTTATGATAATGTAAAAATTGATGAATTAACGGCAGCAGGTATTCCTTATGGCAATACACCAGGTGTTCTTAATGAAACCGTAGCAGAGCTTGCTTTTACATTGATTGCCACTGCTAGTCGTCGTATTCTGGAAAATGCTAATTTCGTAAAAGAAGGACGTTGGGCTCAAAGACCATCGAATATTAAAGGCTTTGATTTAAGTCGCCGCACCCTTGGCATTATTGGGATGGGCGCTATCGGTGTATCTATTTCACGTCGCGCTCGTGCCTTTGGTATGACCGTTGTATACCATAATCGCAACCAGCGTATAGATGATAAAATTCATAAAACAACCTATATGGAGTTAGATGATCTTTTGGCTACTAGTGATGTAGTTTGTGTAATGGCTCCATTAACAGATGAAACCTATCACATGTGTGATGAAGCATTCTTCAAGAAGATGAAAAATACCGCTTTATTTGTAAATGTAGGCCGTGGACCTATCGTTGATACAGAGGCTCTCATTAATGCCTTACAAACAGGTGAAATTGATTATGCAGCACTCGATGTAACTGATCCAGAACCATTACCAGCAGATCATCCGTTATTAAGTGTTGAAAACTGTCTTATCGTACCACATATTGGTTCCTATACTGACCGTACGCGTTATGATATGTCTATTTTGACAGCCGATAATATTATTGCTGGTGTTCATAAGAAACCATTAAAAACCTGTGTTAATGAAGAAGTTAATTATAAAAGACCAGAAATGGATGTAGAATCTGCTTTGGAAGAGCTTAAAAAAGCAGGTGTTGATTTAGCTGATTTCGACTAATATCACAAGACCTCAAAAGATATGCGGTATTATGCAAAATATGGTAAAATAAAAGAATATTTATCCTATGGAGGTTAGAACGTTGGAACATAAAGATATTGAAAAAACTGTAGCTCCTGAAGAAGTTGTATCCGTTAACTTTATCGAAGCTATCATCAACAAAGATAATGAAACTGGTAAATACGGCGGACGCGTATTAACTCGTTTCCCGCCAGAACCAAATGGTTACTTACACATTGGTCATGCTAAATCTATCTGCCTTAACTTTGGTATTGGCAAGCAATATAATGGCTTAACAAACCTTCGTTTTGATGATACAAACCCAGCAAAAGAAGACGTTGAATACGTAAACTCCATTATGGAAGATGTAAAATGGCTCGGTTTTGATTGGGAGGGTGAGCCTCGCTATGCATCTGATTATTTCGGTCAAATGTACGAATATGCTAAGAAATTAATCACTCTTGGCAAGGCTTATGTAGATGATCAAACAGCAGATGAAATTAAACAAACACGTGGCGATTTCTCTACACCTGGTACCAATAGTCCATACCGTGACCGTAGCGTAGAAGAAAACTTGAAACTCTTCGAAGAAATGAAAGATGGTAAATACGCTGACGGTGAAAAGGTATTGCGTGCGAAAATCGACATGGCGCATCCTAATATCGTTATGCGTGACCCTGTTATTTATCGTATTGTAAATGCAGAACATCATAATACAGGTAATGAGTGGAAAATCTATCCTATGTATGATTTTGCTCATCCTATTGAAGATGCTATCGAACGCATTACACATTCCATCTGTACTTTGGAATTTGAAGTTCACCGTCCATTGTACGATTGGGTACTTGAAGACTGGGATGACACTGAAATTCCACAACAAATTGAGTTTGCTCGCTTGAACGTAACTAAAATGGTTATGTCCAAACGTAAATTGCGTGCTCTTGTTGAGGCAGGCCTTGTAGCTGGCTGGGATGATCCTCGTATGCCTACTATTTCTGGCTTACGTCGTCGTGGTTACACTCCTGAGGCTATTCGTGATTTCTGTGACCGCATTGGCGTAGCTAAGGCTGACAGTGTTGTTGACATTGCTTTGCTTGAGTTCTGTATCCGTGAAGATTTGAAACTCAAAGCTACACGTCCTATGGTCGTTATTGATCCTGTGAAAGTTGTTATTACAAACTATCCAGAAGGTCAAACTGAACTTTGTACCGTTGAAAATAACCCAGAAAATGAAGAGTTGGGTAACCGTGAAGTTGTATTTGGTCGTGAAATTTACATCGAACGCAATGACTTTATGGAAGAGCCAGTTAAGAAGTTCTTCCGCTTGGCACCAGGTAAAGAAGTACGCTTAAAAGGTGCATACTTCATTACATGTACTGATGTTATTAAAGACGAAAATGGCAATATTACAGAAATTCACTGTACATATGACCCAGAAACTAAGAGCGGCAGCGGTTGTACTCGTAAGGTAAAAGGTACATTACATTGGGTTGAAGCATCTACTGCTGTAGATATTGAATCTCGCTTATATGACTACTTGCTAAAAGAAGATTCTGATGGTAAAGACTTCTTAGGTGACTTTAATCATGAGTCCTTACAAGTATTCCATAGTAAAGGGGAAGCATGTCTCAGTACAACTGTACCAGGAGACCATTTCCAATTCTTGCGCCAAGGTTATTTTGTAACTGATAAAGATAGCACACCAGATCATATCGTAATGAACCGTATCGTTGGTTTACGTGATAGCTGGGCTAAGGCACAAAAGAAATAATGTATTCTATATTGCTAAGATAATGATAAAGAACCGCTCCGTTAAGGGCGGTTCTTTACTACTGTGTTGTTATTAAAAATCATGTTGAGAGTTTATGACATTAACATTTTAGTTGAGGAGATATATGAAAAAATTAGTATTACTTGCCACTGCAGCTGCTGTATTAGTATCTGTTCCAACAATTGGCTCTGCAGCAAATATTAAGAATATTTTGAATAGAAGCCAAACAGTAGCATATCAAGGTGTTAAATTGCCTGAAGGTGTTACAATGTATCAAAATAATCCTAAAGCACTTTTTGCAGGGGAGGCTAAAAAGGATATTAAATCTGTATTTATTGAAGCAGGTGCTACATCTGCTAATGTATATACACTAAATATTAAAAACGAAAATGAAATGAACTATGCTGTATTTGGTGATGTAGTATTAGGTAAACAATTGGCTAGTCAAATCAGTGAAACTAAGCATGTCAATGCAGATCCATCTACATTAGGTGCATTGGCATCCTCTATTAATAAGGGGGATAGCCCAATTCTTGGCAAATTCACAGTAGTGACTCCATTATCTAAACAAGGTAATGCTTACGAAGGCACATTAAAATATAAAAGTATATCTAATAATAATTCTTATAATGAGGTTCTACATATTAGTTTATCTGAAGATAAGTACACTGGTCCAAATGCACGCTTTATCGCTATAGATGAAGCTAATGATGCTGCGATATTCCCTAAAGTTAAGTCTTTGTTAACGGCTAAAAAATAAATAATTATTGAAAATATATATCAATTATTCTTGACAATTTTTCTCATCAAGAGTACTATGTGCATATAGGAATTATTCTCATTATGGGAAATTCTAACGATATGCAACAGGCAGGTACTATTATGATGAATTCAATTGACCATATCATTGGATATCATTGTGCACCGGCAATTCGAGGTATTAAGCTTTCGAACTTGGTTTCTATTCCACGGGACATGAATGAACAAATCCAATTTGTATTGACAGAATATAATAAAGAGTTCAATGAAAAAGGTTTGTTCTTCTTTGAATTATGTCGCTGTAAAGCGCGTAGACTTTTATTGGTATTCCGTGAGAAGCAATTACGAGACTATGTACGGCAACCTGCAGTGATGACATTTTTGAAAGCCTACGGTTATCATGATCGGATGAGCATTATGGAGATGCTAGAACATCTACGATACCGTATGGAGGCGAGCGTTGATTTTCCACATGAAATCGGCGTATTTCTAGGCTATCCATTGAATGATGTGAAATACTTTATTTCTCGTCGTGGCAGTGGATATCGTATGTGTGGGGAATGGAAAGTTTACCATGACGTAGTAGATGCTAAGCGCTCTTTCTTATGTTACAAAGCATGTCGTGAATTTTGTCAAACTCAATTGATGTTGGGAAAAACATTTAGTTCATTGGTCGCAAGAACGGCCTAGGAGGTACAAGATGATTGGTGTAATTTATTGGTCCGGTACAGGCAATACAGAACAAATGGCTCAAGCAGTAGCAGAAGGTATCAAAGCTGCAGGTCAAGAAGTTGAAGTAAAATCTGTTTCTGAAGTATCTGTAGATGACGCAGCAGCTTATGAAAAATTAGCTCTTGGCTGTGCTGACATGGGTGCAGAACAATTAGAAGAAGGCGAATTTGAACCATTCTACACTGAATTAGAAGCTAAATTGGGTGGCAAAAAAGTAGCAATCTTTGGTTCCTATGGCTGGGGTGGTACTTGGTTGGAAGACTGGGGTACACGCATTAAAGATGCTGGCGGCGAATTAGTAGCTGATGGCGTAGCTATCTTGGGTGAACCTGATGATGATGGCAAAGCACAATGTGAAGAATTGGGTAAAATATTAGCAAACGCATAATTTACTCTTAACCATTAACATAATCCTAACAGATAACAGTATATAAAGGCTGTAATAACGGTAATTCGTTATTACAGCCTTTTTGTTGTACGCCGAATAGGCATGACTAAACCCCCAGTTAAACTGGGGGTTGGTAAAAA